>JAQCJQ010000109.1 GCA_027593035.1 Bacteroidota bacterium
CATCGCGGAAGGCATCCGATCGGCCCACCTGCGGGGCAATACTTGCTTCGATTTCGGAGGGTCCATGGACCCTGGTGTCGATCAATTCTATGCTGAATTTGGTGCTCAGCCTGTGACCAAGTTGAGATGTACGCGCATTGTTTGGTGGGTGCGCCCTTGGATGCGCTGGACGCGCCCTGATCTTTTCGTAAAATGATGCCTTCCCAAACTAGCGAACCAAGGTCACTTCACCGGCATATTCAAAGGGGGTTTGATCACAAATGTGCTGGGACTTGAACACAACATAATACGTTCCTTCTGAGGCGTCAGTCGCCCTCCACGCTGATCCCGCTTGAGCACTCGAAAACACCAAGTTTCCCCACCGATTGTAAACCTTGAGGTCAAACACGTTGAATTGACCCGGATCTAAGTTGGAAAGGGTCCCTCCCGTTGGCGTATTGAAAGCGACTCCGAAAGCATCGTTGTCTGAATCATTGTTCGGCGAAAACACATTCGGTACCACATAATCAATTCCTTCGAGTGGTTCAGGAACCGTAACATCCACATCCAACGTCTCCGTCAAATCGCAGTAGGCATTGTAGAGGGTCAGTGATCCTGAATACTCTCCCACACCAGGAAATTGACCAATGACGCTCGCGCCGTTTGAATCAACGATTCCTGGGAAATCCCATGTGATCTCATCCGCTCCTGAACCGGAGTATTGCAACAAAACAAAGCCCGTGCTGTCACAAAACGAGACCGGCTGCACAAGCAACCCATCTCCGAAAGGATTGGCTGGAAGCACGGTGATCTCTATGGACTGCGTATTGGGACATTCAGTGCCCGCTCCTGCGGTCAACACCACCTGATATGTACCATAGGCGGGATAAGTGAACGTAGGGCTGACTTCGTTGGAGGGGAGCTGACCGCCACCGCCAAAATTCCATGAAAAAGGTCCGCTATCAGGAGATTGGTTTTGAAACTCAACCTCCAATCCACTGCAGGGCTCCGAAAGCAGCACAAAGTTAGCAACCGGCAATTCGGGCAAACTCAGGGTGGTCGAGGCGTTGTTCACACAACCAAAAGCAGACGACTCAAGAACAATCTCCATGTTGTCCTGAGATGGAAACCAGACACTAACCGGATGCACATTGGAGGCATTGGGAGGATTGGAATTGGCGCCGAAATCCCAGTTCCATTCCACTTCTGAACCCCAATCAGCAGAGGCCACATTCAAATCTCCTAACCAGCCTCCATCACTGCAGAACAAATCGTCGATGCTGAAGTCTGTGTCCCAAGGCATCACCGCTACAACTTCAAAAAACATAGAATCCGCACAGGTTCCCGTTTCAAAATACAAGCTGACATCATAAATTCCAGCCTCCTCGTATGTGAATGTCGGTTCTGCTTCAGTGCTCGTGTCGTCAGTTGTTCCGTCGACTCCGAAATCCCAGGTGTACGACTCGCACGGATTGGAAATCTGATCAAACGTTGCCGCCAAACCCGTGCATGGATCAGGAGCATCATACCCTGGAGCGAGAATATTGCAGGTCACCACATCCAATGTGAAATCCCTTAAAATCGCCCCTATTTGCTGGCCATCACGCCATTCCAAGACACAAATGCCCAGTGCGAATTTCCCGATGATGTCCGGTGTTCCGGAAAGCATTCCCGTCACGGGATTGATCGAAAAGCCCGCTCCGGCACCCAAAGGCAATCCGGCGCTGAACCCGTTGGCCCAACCCACTTGGGAGAATGGAGGTCCCGTAGGCGGATTGGGGATCGGCGAGACATACGAGCCCCCGAGATAGATCGGACACAAAGAATAACTCAGCGAATCGCCATCGGCATCCGATGCGCTATTGTCCAATAAAAAAGGGTAATTGCTGCAGACAAATGCTTGAGGGAGCTGATTGAAAACGGGCGTGTTGTTCGGGCCAATGTTCGTGAGATTCCCTGGAATTGTCGTCGTCAACGAAAAACCTTGATCTTGAGGGAGATTCAAATTGGTAATAGCCGGAGACCGGCAACATCGTTGATGCACTAGGGTGTAGGGCTGCTGGCTCGGACTTACCGTGACGGTAGCGATGTACTCTGCGCGTTCGATGCACAAGTCCTCCGGAAGAAATGCACAATTGTTGGGGTTTTGCGGAAGGATGTTTTCGACAAGACCAAAGTCCAGTGGGGCAGAAACCGTCGAAATCAAAGTGCTTCCTTGGTAAACAGCAATCGCGGCGCTGGCATCAAAAGGCGTTCCATTGGTATTGGACGAACTGCAATCGCGGTAGATAAAACAATGCACTTCAAATTGCATTTGCCCACTGGACGTTGTGCCAATGTATGTGTAAGTCAATTCTCCTCCCACTAAATGCGTCGCGCGTGCGTTCAAACTGCCCCCACTCAAGGCGAGCACAATCGCAATCAGCTTGAGAATATGTTGGGCGGAGATCATAGCAAGCAGGTTTCGAGCAAATTACAACATGATGTGGAACGATTGCAAACCAATACCTTTGTAGGATGATGTCCTCGCAAACCTGCATTCACCAACTTGTGATGCGTCTGATCGGTTTGGTCATTTTGATGACTTCTACCTTTCATGTGGCAGCGCAAAACCCAACGATCTGGTGTGATGTTTTGAACTTCCAACATAACGACCAGCCCTTCGTCGAAATCCACTTGGAATTCGAGAGCTCATTCATGACCGCGAGGCAAGACTCCAACGGCTGGCGCACGAACACTGAAATTCAAGTCATCATAGAATCGGGAGACAACATCGTCGCTTTTTCCAAATCAGAGGTCTATGGAGCATCTGATTCAACGGAGTTGCTCGCTCAATATGGGACGCAGTTTCATTTGGAACGCATCCAAGTTGCCTCAGGGTCCTACCGACTCCATGTGTCTGTTCGTGATCTCAATGACGAGCAAGGAGAACCGACCGAAATCCAACAAGACTTGGTGGTTCCGTCGACTGGACCTCCCCAATGGTCCGACGTCTTTCTGGTAGGTGCCTATGCCCCTTCTGACGAAACCTCATTGACTTCCCTTTCCCGATCAGGCTTTGATATGCTGCCATTGGTGGGGGCTCAGTTCAGCGCAGACATGCAACAATTGCAGTTTTATGGGGAGTTGTACCACGTGGATGAAGTGGTGGATTCGTTGTTTTTAATTAGCAGTTGGATGGAATCCAATGAAGGTGTTGTCCAGTCCAACACTCGCCGATATTATCGGAAAATGGCGGCGCCCGTTGTTCCTGTTTTCACGTCCATACCGATGGAAGGAGTGAATTGGACCCAAGGGCAAAACTTGATCATTCAGGCGGCCACCAGAGACAACCAAGTCATTGCTGAAAAGCGCTTGACCGTTCAGTTAATGCGCGATGAAATCGCAATGAGCCCATCGGGCTCTCTTCCCTCCTACATCCGAGCGTTTACGGACTCCCTGGCTTTATTGCAACATGTGAAGGACCACCATCCACTCGGGGACAACTCCGAGCAGCAGACGATCGATCACTTCATTGAAGCCGCTACGGTTCCACAAATGCAAGCGTTTCTCACAGATTTTTGGCAAAACCACGCCCCTTCTGACCCCGAGTTTGGTTGGCGCACATACGTCACCGCTGTCGCCTATTCTGACAGCCTATATGGAGCCTGCCGCAACGGGCATGGAGCCATGACCGATATGGGCTATGTCTATTTGCGTTATGGCCCTCCCAATACAGTCGTGAAGCGGCACAACGGAACCGATTATTACCCGTATGAAATCTGGCATTATCACCGGGCGGGTTCATTCACCAACAAGCGATTTCTCTTCTTTTCTCCGCACATGATTGCTGAGTGCTTTGTCGTGTTGCACTCCGACATGTTGGGTGAAGTCCAAAACAATGATTGGTTGCACATCTTGAAAAATCGAGAAAACAGTCTCCGTGTGACGGAGTCGCAATTGAATCGGCTCAACCCAAGGCGCGACACCTTTTCTGGCGAAGAACCTGAAGACCTCTTTTTCAATCCCCGATGAGCCAATCAGACCACACCAATCGCGTCGTTGTGGCCATTTTGAATTGGAATGGATTGCACCATTTGCAAACCTATTTGCCGGATGTCTTCGAACATTCCAAGGCGCTTGCCGACATCGTCGTCATTGACAATGGAAGCACCGACGAGTCCATAACCTGGTGCGCCCAAAACTATCCGGAAATTCAAATCATTTCACTGAAAGAAAATCTCGGATTCTCAGGCGGATACAACGCGGGGCTCGCTCAAATTGAAGCGAAGACTTACGTTCTGATGAATAGTGATGTTCGAACGACTGAAGGCTGGATCCCACCGGTCATAGACATGATGGATAACGAGGGCTTTGCCGCCTGTCAACCTTTGATTCGCAACGATTCAGACAATGAGCTCTTTGAATATGCTGGTGCTGCTGGAGGCTACATCGATCGACACGGATACACCTTTTGTGCTGGTCGAATATTCGAAGTTTTCGAGACCGATCACGGACAATACATCGACAATCGGGAAGTCTTTTGGGCATCGGGCGCCGCCCTATTCATTGACTCGAATGCTTTTCACTCCATTGGCGGATTGGATGTGGACTTCTTTGCTCACATGGAAGAAATCGATCTCTGTTGGAGGTTGAAAAATCGAGGGTTTCGCGTGGGTGTATGTGGCCATTCTGTTGTCTACCATTTAGGTGGAGGAACTTTGCAGAAAATTAGCCCATTCAAAACATACTTGAATTTTCGAAACAACCTTTTTCTCTTGGTGAAGAACCACCATAAAAAAGCGTTGTATCCGATGCTTTTCAAACGGATGACACTCGATGGGGTTGCTGCCATGAAGTTCCTTGCTGAAGGCTCTTGGGGATTGTTCATAGCGGTAGCGAAGGCCCATCGGGACTTCTATCTGTCGTTTTTCAAAATGCGTGCAAAACGGCATGAAGAGCGTCAAGCCACGTTGGACGCTTCGAAGGTGACCGATCCTTGGAATTATTCCGGATGGTACCATCGAAGCATCGTGTGGGATTACTTCATTGCAAGACGACACGTATTCCAGGACCTCAACCAGGAGGATTTTGAAGCGAAAAAGGACTGAAGTCAAGTCCGTTCACCCGTATACAAATTCCGAACACAACGTCCCGATTCATGATCCATTATTGGATCCATGTGGCGAGCATTTCGAGTCCGTGGCATCCAAGCCCCCCTCTTTTGGCCCTTGGCCTTCTTTTGCTTGGGATTGTTCGCTTGGGATGACTCTTCAATTGCATTCATCGCAAGCATTTCTAGCCTGGGCCTTTGGATGATTTTTCCGGCCTTTCGGATGGATCTATCGCTTTCTTTCGCTTGCGTCTTGGCTGGGTGGGTGCGCATGGAGTTGCATGACGCTCATCATCCACTGTGCACAGAGGAGACCGTCGACCTGTGGGTTTGTCATTGCCCTCATGCATTGGACGCCGCGTGTTGCTGTGTTTCCCAATCGACGCTTCAATCTTGGGACGTCGAAATCAAGGACCGGAATGCCAGGGGCACCACTCGCTCGTTTTGGGGGCAGTTGGCGCCCTTCAAGTCGCATGGGAATTTCGACGTGGCCCAATGGAAGTACAGCCAAAACATTGCCGGAGAAATCATCCCATTACAGAGCATCACAATGGACACTTCCATCGCATTCCAGCCGACGGTATTTGACCGGTTACGCCAATCGATTCGAGGTGGATTTCAACTGCATTTCAGAACAGATGCCGAATCACTTTTGCTAGCGGTATTTCTTGGAGACAAATCGAGCCTTTCAAAAACAGTCAAGCAGGCATTTTCCCATAGCGGCATTGCCCACGTCCTGGCGGTGAGCGGATACCACATCGGCCTGGTGGGAATGGGGCCGTTCCTATTGATTCGAAACCGCAGGAGATGGCTGCGGGTGCTTGGGATGGCTTGCTTCCCTGTCGTGTGGCTCTATGTGCTTCTCTGCCATGCTCCTGTTTCTGCCGTCAGGGCAGCGATCATGAGCACGGCATATATTTTGGGAACCCAGATAAGAAGGAGCATTTCTCCCTTTCAATGCTGGGCGCTGGCGGGATTGATCGTCCTCATCTGGAAGCCCCATGCCGCCATGGCTTTAGGGACACAACTCAGTTTTGCAGCAGTCGCTGCCATCTTGTTATTCTTGAAGGCCATGCAGGCATTCAATCGAGATGAACCTTGGGCAATGACCACCAGCGTCCCCATTGCAGCCCAATTGGGCACCTTGGGCTGGACGGCCAATGCGTTCGGCACATTCCCTCTCGCCTTCTGGCCCATGAACATACTCGTTGCGCCCTTCATGAGCATTCTGGGCTTTTCTACAATGCTCTGGCTTGCCTTGCATCGATTTGCATCATGGACCAACATAGCCAATGGAATCGCAGAAGGCGTTTCGATCATGGTTTTCCAGGTGTTCAAATGGCTCGTCCATTGTGATGAACAGCTCAACTGGGCACCGTCTATATCCCCTTGGAAC
>JAQCJQ010000110.1 GCA_027593035.1 Bacteroidota bacterium
TGACTGCCTCATTCGCTAGTAAATCCATCGAGTGTTCATCTGCCAGAATCCATCCGGAAGCTTTATTTCGACGGATCGCATCAATGGCTGTATTCACCATAATGCGCCGCATCCAACCTTCAAAAGAACCTTTCGAGGTGTACCCTTCAATGTTATTGAACACTTTCAGAAACCCCTCTTGCACAATGTCCTGCACGGCATCCTGATCGGAGGCATAGCGGAGGCATATTCCAAACATCAACCGGTAATACCGGTCAAACAACCATTTTTGGGACAAACGGTCTTGCCGCTTGCATCCTTCAATGTGGTTTAGGAGTTCTGTCTCAGACATGGCTTTCGCCGTAACTATAACGTGAAGCACAAACGAGGGTTGCCTGTGCGTTGTCAATTTATAAAGAAACCCTTGAATTGCAAGATTCAACATGCGATCCGAATCACACCTTTAATTTTGAATGCAGTTTGCAATTGTACGAGAACTATCTTCGCAGCATGCGAGTAGTGATCGGACTTTCTGGCGGCGTTGATTCCAGTGTGGCAGCCTATTTGCTCCAACAACAGGGCCATGAGGTCATTGGGCTTTTCATGCGCAATTGGCACGATGAATCCGTGGTCATCGATAACGCGTGTCCATGGATTGACGATGCCAATGATGCGGTAATGGTAGCCGAACATCTGGGCATTCCGTTTCAAGTGCTCGACCTGAGTGACGCGTATCGTGAGCGGATTGTCAATTACATGTTTGACGAGTACGCCGCGGGAAGAACACCCAACCCCGACATTCTGTGCAACCGAGAGATCAAATTTGACCTCTTCCTTGACGCTGCCAAAAACATCGGGGCGGAAGCTGTAGCCACTGGTCATTATTGTCAAAAAGGCGTCCTCGATACTCCCTCCGGAACAACCTATCAGCTTCTCGCCGGTGCCGATCCCAACAAAGACCAAAGCTACTTTTTGTGCCAGCTGAATCAAGACCAACTCCGGGAGGCTCTGTTTCCAATTGGCCACATGCTGAAACCAGACGTGCGCATTCTGGCCGAGGAAATTGGGTTGCCCACCGCGCAAAAAAAAGACAGTCAAGGCCTTTGCTTCATTGGGAAAGTTCGCCTACCCGAATTCCTGCAACAGCAGTTGGAGGTGAAGCCCGGCGACATCGTGGAAATCCCTGAAACGCATCCGATGTTTGAAGAGCGCAAGGCCTTGAGCATCGAATCACCAAGACTGGATGCACACCCGTATGCATACAGCCCGGAGCAAGGGCACGTTGTAGGAAGGCATCAAGGCGCCCATTTCTTTACCGTGGGCCAACGCAAGGGGTTGCAAGTCGGTGGAAAGGCCGATCCCTTGTTTGTTCTTTCAAAAGACGTGGTTTCCAACCACCTGTATGTCGGCCAGAGTGCCGACCACCCGGGATTGATGCGAAATGCACTCTTCATGCTCGATGAAGAGGTCCATTGGATCCGAGAAGATTGCGCTTTAGAAATCGGAAGCGACCATTCCAATTGGACATTCCGTTTCCGCTATCGCCAACCCCTGCAAAAGGGTACGATCTCTCGCACAAACGAAGGTTACTACATTCGATTTGCTGACCCGCAATCCGGGATCGCTGCAGGTCAATTCGCCGCTTGGTATGATAGCGACGAGTGCATCGGTTCGGGCGTGATTTCGGATTAAAGCCGAAATAAACCGACCGAGCTGAGGGCACACGTTGAAGCCACTGCGCTTTTAACATTGAGCGGGGCAACCATTTGATAACTTGGTGGTTTTAAAGAAACATCAATCCACCGCAACTCATGAGAAGCTTTCTCGCAGTCTTCGCATCCCTGGTTTTATACGCATCTGCCATTGGACAAACCGATTGCCTATTCTCCACGGACATCCAAGTGACGACCGCTTACTGGGGAGCTGAGATTTCCTGGAACATTGTAGATCTTGATGGCAACGTTCTGATTGAAGGGGGCGAATACGGCGACAACAGCGAGTACCAATCCAACGCCTGTTTGGATTCAACCTGCTATGTCTTGAACATGTACGACTCTTTTGGTGACGGGTGGAATGGCGCGACCATTAGCGTCAACTTATCCGAACTCGGACTGATGATCGGAGAATTCACTTTGGAATCCGGGAATTCAAGCAGTGTGCTCTTGCCCTGGTGGAACGATTGCGGAGACCCTGTTGATGAATCAGTCCTAGGTTGCACTGATCCCGGCGCGATCAATTACAATGCTTCAGCCACAAGCGATGACGGAAGCTGCATCTATACTTGTGAGGAAGCCGTGGCCCCTGGTCTACTCTACCTCTGTACTTTCTCTCAAGGTCAGAATGTCGCCTTGACCATTGCCAATGCTGATGGAACCACCCTCTACGAAGGCAGTGACTTCAACAACTTCGGCATTATATACCAGGACATCTGCTTGGATGCAGGATGCTATACAGCCACCTTAACGAATGCATCGGGTGAGAACGGTTGGTACGGTGGTTATTTCTACATCAACAGTGGAGGCGCACAAATCGTTTATGCTACGTTGCCAGAAAACACCAACGAATGGAGCTTTGATTTTAGCATCGACGGCAGTTGCGGAGATGTGTTTGGCTGCACCGATGAAGCCGCCACGAACTACAACCCACTCGCCACAGTGGATGACGGAAGCTGCTTGGCTCCTTGTGTTTGCGACGACGTGTACGAGCCCGTGTGCGGATATGATTACCTCACTGGCGAGATGATCACCTACAACAACCTGTGTGAATTGGTCTGTGCTGGGGCCTATTTCTATTGGGAAGGTGATTGTTCGAATCAACCGGTTTATGGCTGCATGGATGAAGAGGCGTTGAACTTCAATCCCGATGCGACGATTGATTCCGGATGCTACTACATGCCTGTTTGCGAAAACAGCACCTTGCTTGAATTGATCATCGAACCGCTTTACAATGACTCACTCTTTGGTCAAGGCACTGGAGATTCATACCCAATCGCATCCTATAGCATTGTGCAGGACAATGGTTCGCCCTGGTACGCCACGGCCCAATACTTGAATGACGAAGACCTCTGGGTCTACCTCGGATGCATCGAGGATGGCTGTTACAATTTCACCATTTACAACAACCAATGGAGTGGCGAAGAAGCAAGCATCCTAGCGAATTGGGGAGACAACAGTGAGACGTTTACAGTGGATTCCAATGTCTATACAGCGGTCTACGCCCTGAGCATCAATTCAGAGGATTGCGAGGTCACCATCCCCGGCTGCACGGATCCGGAAGCTCAGAATTACAACGCACTAGCGACGTCTGATGACGGCTCCTGCTATTACCCCTTTGTTTGTGAGGATGGCATCGTGTCATCGTTGTATGTCTGCACCTTCTCGAACGGCGCCGAAGTCGCCTTGACCATCACCGATGAAAATGGTGATGTCGTCTATGATCAGCAGGGTTATGGCAACTATGCCATCGTTTACATCGATTTATGCCTTGATCCTGCGGCCTGCTATACGGCAACCATGAGCAACATCGGTGGAGGCACGGGCTGGTACAATGGCTATTTCTACGTGAATAGCTCCGGCGCACAGCTTGTTAACGATGCACTCGAATTCACCGCTTCTCTGGAACTCGTTCAATTCTCATTGGGTGGTGATTGCGGGGATGTGTTGGGTTGCACCGACGAGAATGCAGTCAACTACGACGCCAATGCGACCATCGACGATGGAAGCTGCATCGATGCCGTGGATTGCGAAGGCCTGATCAATGTCGCGGTCATTTTGAATGAAGACATGTGGGTTGAAGAGGTCAGTTGGTATTTTCTGGATGAAAACGGCCAATCTTGGCTACCAGGTTCTGGCTATGACAACCTTGGTGGCGACGTCGCCGGCGGCTGCCTACCTGCAGGGTGCTATGAGTTGGTCCTCCTCGATTCGTTTGGAGACGGCTGGAATGGCAATGAATTGGTTGTCAGCTGGGAGAACAGCTCTGAAACATTTACGCTGCAGACAGGAAACTTCGGAACATTTAGCCTTGGAATCGGAGACGACTGTGATGATCAACCCGATCCCATTGCCGGTTGCATGGATTCTGGCGCGATCAATTACAACCCCAACGCAACCGAAGACGACAGTGGCTGCGAATTCGAGTTTTGCCCAACCAATACCGTCACTTTTGTAACGGTCACTCAGGAAGACGGCCTGAACGTGGGCTGGTACCTCAACAATCCGGAAGACTCCATTCCTACCGTTGCAGCAGGTTACCTCAATGCCTATTCAACCTACGCACAAACCACTTGTCTTGCTGATGGATGTTATGACGTGACCTTGTATTCCAATGGCGCTTACGGATGGAATGGCGGATGGCTTGAGGTTTGGGTGAACGGGGCCTTGATGGACACCGCTTCGGCTACGTCGAGCTCGACCGTGAACATGGAATTGGAATTGGGAACCGGTTGTGAAGAAAGTGGAGATCCCGGAACAGGAGGCTTTCCATTCAGCTTTCCTGACCCGATTGCATTTGCACCATTCCCGAATCCTACAGAAGAAATCGTCAACATCAACGGTTCTGGGTTTGATGCGCATCTACCTGTGGTCATTGACTTGTTTGACATCACGGGGAAGGTCGTCGAGCGCCGCACGTTTGTCCCCATCGAGGACGCTTCTGGATGGGTTTTCAATGTAAGCGACTGGCCAACAGGACTCTATCAAGTCATTGGGACTCAAAAAGAGCAACAAGCCGCAGGACGATTTATCGTTCGCTAACCTTCCGGAGCTTTCATTCAATGGGCCGGGTCAATCTTCTAGATTGGTCCGGCCTATTTGCTTGCTGACTTGGTAATCCCTTCTAGAGGAATCTGTCCGCGATGTCATTTCGGCTAAGAAGCCCGTCAAAAAGAACTGCAAGCCCATGACCATGCCGACAAGGGCCAAGTAAAATTCAGAGAGCTCGGTGATGTTGCGCGCATGGATTCCTTGGGTCATGGCCCACACTTTGTTGCCTGCGATGAGTGCGAAGCCGAGGAAGCTCAATGAAAACAACAGGACGCCCAATGCTCCAAAAAAGTGCATGGGTTTTCGAGAAAATCGCGACATGAAACCGATGGTCATCAAATCAAGAAAACCGTTCATGAATCGCTCCATGCCAAATTTCGTCGTGCCATATTTTCGGCTTTGGTGTTGCACCACCTTCTCTCCTATTCGATTGAATCCAGCATCCTTGGCTAAAATGGGAATGTACCGGTGCATTTCACCCTGGACTTCTATGGCCTTCACAACTTCCAACCGGTAGGCCTTCAGGCCGCAATTGAAATCGTGCAAAGCAATGCCACTGACCCAACGAGTTGCGGCATTGTACAGACGCGTTGGAATCGTTTTAGACAACGGATCATGGCGCTTCTTCTTCCAGCCACTCACCAGGTCGTACTCCTCATCCCAAATCATGCGCTCCATGCCCAGAATTTCTTCTGGAGAATCCTGCAAGTCCGCGTCCATGGTGATGACTATGCGGCCCCGGGCTGCCTCAAACCCCTTCTGCAAGCCCGCACTCTTACCGTAGTTGCGCGAAAAGCGAATGCCCCTGACGCGATCAGGGTCCGCTGCATTCAATTGTTCAATGATTTCCCAGGAGTTGTCTTTGCTCCCATCATCCACAAAAATGACCTCGTAAGATCGCTCCACTAAAACACGATCGATCCATGCTTTGAGCTCAACAAGACTATCTGACTCGTTGTACAAAGGCACTACCAAACTCAAATCAAGGGATGGGTTCATCGAATGCATTGCAACAGTGTTTTGATCGAATACATGGTTATCGGATGGATTGGGGATTGGGTCGTTTACCGATCGCCCCAACAATAGCAGCGATCATCAGCCACATGACCAAACCGATTGCCCAGGCTAACAATTGCCCAGTAGGTTGTAGCATCCATTTGGTTTGGTCTTCCACCTGCTTCATCATGTCTCCTCCCATGCTTTTTGCAAAACCACCCAAAGACGCTTTCATCTGAATCATGGTCGCATCGAGCAAGTTGGATGCCAATTGACTGTCAAATGTGACCATGACGATCATGAACAACACTCCCAGCAAGGAAGCCAATGCTCCAGCTACCCATGATTCCCAAACAGCTCGTCCATATGACAGCGATCCTTCGTCCTTTCGGACGGCTACGCAGGCCATGAGCATGGCGGCGACCACCACAATGAAACGACCGATACCAAGCCAAGGACTGAGAAGCATTTCCACTCCCATCAGATAGGCCACCAATTGAAGTAAAACAATGAGCCCGCCTGCCGCAGCACCCTGTTGAAGAGTCAAGGAATTCAAATTCATGGCCGCAAGGTAGCACACCCGTGAATTTGATGGTATCTTTGCATGGGGCAAGTCTCCTACGACCAGCTCCCGTCAACTCCCCCAGGGCCGGAAGGCAGCAAGGGTAGACGGTTGTAGCGGTGCGAT
>JAQCJQ010000111.1 GCA_027593035.1 Bacteroidota bacterium
GGTGGGGGGGGTGATGAGCATGTTGCCCCCACCTGTCGTATACGTCGCATGGGGGCCGGGTGGTATGCGTCAGTTAGGTGCATATCCCCCAACAGGAAGGCAATTCGTTTATGAATCCGTTTCATTTCATCACCATGCAGGCCGCTCAGGACGCGTTGGCAATAGTCAGCCGCCCCCAGCATCAGGGCCACTATCCGGGGTGCTCGCCAAAAGTGGATCAAGATACTGCGGAAGCTCAGTGTCCTTCTCGCGATGGCCACCTCTGGTAACAGACCATGCTTCTGAAAAGTCGTCAAAAAGAGTCTTCGGGTTCTTTTCGTCGACAATACCGTCCTGCACCCGGTCCACGTCATCGGTCGAGATTTCCAACCCGTGCGTGCCCACCTTCGTGGAAATGTTGCGCTGCGCTAGTTCATCACGTTGGTCATCACTCACTTCGCGCATGAGCGGCTGGAATCGTTCACCTGGCTCATCGGTTGCTTCAACGACCCTCAGGAGCGCCTCACACACCGCGCTCACCCTTGCCAGCTGATCGGCATACTGCGCGTTGGCGACTTTTTCTTCGACGCTGTCCTGGCGGCCCTTCAGTTGAAGTTCTTTGGGTAATACGCCATCAATCGCCTGCTCAAGTTCGCCAGTGGTGCGTCGCCGATGAATACGATCAGCCCGAAAGCCGTACCGGCGCTGAGTACGATCTGGCGAATAATCAACAGGATGTGCATATCGGTGTTCGAGATTCCCCTCACCGGGCGCCGAGACCGACATCTGTGCGTTATCGCAGGCATCATCCCACAGATTGTTCAACCAACTATGTGCAAATTTCAGTAGCAGCAGATCGTCATCGGTGACCTTGCTTAGCGTGACATCGCCCTTGGCATTCGCCGCAAACCGAACGCCGTAGGGGGTCGGTTGCAATGTGCCTGCCTTGGTTCTCAGCAGCTTGTTGTTGATCGGCTCCTGCACGAAGTTTCGCACCTTGTTCCACTGCCGGCGAAAGTCATCATCGTTGATGACCATAACCAGATAGCCCGTCTCACCGAAGACCGGTTTTTTGATGGCCTTCTCAATTGTCTTGGTTGCCAAATCGAGACCGATCGTGTTGAATTCACTGCAGCGCGCCGGGCAACTTTTCGTGCAATGCCCCATACCCACGAGACGTTCACAAATTTGTTGCACATCACGCTCCACACGACGGAGTACTTGCTGGTGCAAACGGGCCCCATCCTCCGCGTTGCCCTTGTTCGCTGATTCAAACAAGTCCTTATCGGTAGCCATTGCTGCCTCCGCTGGCTTGAGTTGCTGACCCGTTGATGGCTTTGATTCTCCCCACCGTATACCGTTTGCCTGCACCGCAAGGAGTGCGCTCTAACTCAAAGTTGACTCCGATGGACAGAAATGGCATTCCACGACACATTTGGAATACCCAGGGCGAGTCAACTATCGTGAGATGTCTAGTCGGAATTGAAGGCCTGCCATGAGCCCGATGTCAGATGTCACCACTGAACTTTCAGACTGCCGAGTAATTCTAGACCTGGCAAACGTGCAGGGTTCTTTGAAGGATGTTTCGGACTTACCTTGCACAGTTCAGGGCATTAAGACTCTTTTCGAGTTATTCGGCCGCCGCATATGTGAACTGCAGGTCGTAGCACCGGTCATGGCATTGCAACATCCTGCATTTCCTGACATGGCTAGCAATTCTAAGACTCGCGAATACAGACGGCTGCTTGATGCTTGGAAACTAGAGGCAACCAAATTAAAAATCAATTTTCCCATTGCTCCACCCGGCGGACTATGGAGTGGCGAAGTTGGTGTCGACGCAATTATTGCGTTGCTGGCACTTCACTATGTTTCGAATGACTCAAGTCTCGAAACTATTATTTTTTCGTCTGATGCCGATCTACAGGGCCTGCGAACTCACAAATCCGAGATACCGCAACCCCTCATAATGGGTTTCTTTGACGACAAGCGTCGTACGGCTGCCGGCGAGAGAGGACGCTTCATATCTGCAGAAGGATTACAGCTCGTGCTCACTGGCGAACCTACAGAAAGGAGGCCTCTCGCAAAGGAAAATGAGTGGTATCAAACGGATGAACAAGGTGACGATATAAAGATGTCACGAATGGATTTTCCGGTAGAGCAAATCGAATACCCTGCTGCATTAACGAGTTGTGTAGTAGATCCGTATGGTCTTCTGCAGGTAGGAATACGACAGTTGGGTCGTGGAAATCAACTCAGCTCTGACACCGTTGAAACGCTCCTTAAGAAGCTCGGATTCCCCACACCGATTCTTACCCGCTGGACGATTCCGAACATCCAAATCTTAGGTGTTACGGGGCAACTGGGGGCACTCTGGAAGGAGAAAAAAGACCAATACGAAAGTCTTTCGTCGTCTATCAATAATGACAACGATGACCTCACGCAGGCCAATCGTGCGTTGCAGAAAGTTTCACGGGATTTTGCTGATTCATTCATCCAGAAATTTGGCAAGGAACGGTTGCTGAACCATCGTTGGATGAAGCAATTGACAACCGGACTGATAAGTGATTTGTGGGCATCAATGCAGGAGGCACGAGTCAACCCTCAGCAAGAAGTTGTAGTACTTGCAGGCAACCTTGATCTCGAACACTGTTTAAGTATGTGCTCGGTGTACGGGCCAGAAGATCTGTGCGAATCTTTGAAAAAAATCTATTTCGTCTTTGGTGAGCCGCCGAAGCTGGTGGAAAGTAATAACGAAAAGTTTGAGCGTTGGGTGGGTCGCCACGGCATAGTGACCCGCAACCCGAAGGGGTGGCTGAAGTTTATTTTGCTCACAGACCGACAGTTGGCGTCCTTACTAAACATCAACGACGACCAGTACGGTCGTAAACTGCGAAAAATCGATCTTGGAGAACTAACCGCCTCTGGTATCGCCGACCCAGATACGGCAATAGCCAAGATTCCCGCGAACCCGACCTCGCCCCCTCCACAGAACAGGGTTCAGTACAGGCCTTCAGCCATGGCTGCGGCCACCCATTTGAAGATCAATGGAACCAGCGTGGACCTGTTCGGCTTCCGGGGAGATACGGGGGCAACTACTGCTACTGCATGGGAGTCGTGGTACGCAATTAACGATGAGTCGCTGGCACCACTGTTGCTTGAGGCTGGGGCAACCACGGTTGGACGTTCTCGCACACTTGGCGCCGCCATCGTTGCCGAGGTCGTCAACCGGTTCGGAGACCAGCTTCAAGTGAGGATTAAAAACGGTGACAAATATGAGAAGAAACTTGTTGCGGTTGACGACCTACCGTACCGATTCAGACCAGGTCATGAAGTGGCAATCCAAAAATTGGACCACATAAAAGAGCACTGGATCGTTCTTGACATCCTTGAGCCCGAGCTCAGAGACAAACCAGAACCAGAGCCAGTAAGAATAAAAGTTATCTCCATAGCCAACGACAAGATTCGTGTTGCTGGCATGAGCGGGGATGCCGAAGGTGAAATCAAAATGAGACAACTCTCCGTCGATAGCCCTCTGCTAAAAGTCGGTGACCATGTCTCAGCACTGGAAATCTTCTTAGATGACACTGTCGTCTCTGGCCGAACTGATGTAATTCGCAAATATCGTGGGTTAAGTTCTGCGCTGTCACCACATCCGACAATGACGGAACCAACGGAAATAAATATTGATGAAGATCGAATGCCGCTATGCCGCGTACAACACTGGGATATGGTCCAAGATTGAGTTCTCCAAGGCTGCAGTTTCCTTGACACACACTCGCAAATTTCTCGTGGTTCTGTTCGTAGTCGCGGTGCCTACAATCGGAATTTCCCTGCTTTTTGGCTGGGTAAACGGCTGGAAATGGACCCCTGATGGTAAGTCTGCTGCAACCTGGTGGATAGTCACATCGTGTGTCCACTTTCTCTTTTGTAGCGCTCTGGCCTTGTGGCAACTTAAACGTATTCGAGATGATCTCGACGAGTATTTTAACGATTTTTATCACGACAAAGTAAGGCCACCAACTGAAAGTCCATCAAAGCCAGCTGCTGAAGGTCAATCATCACTTTTGGTCACCGTCTGGGGTATTTACGGTTTAGCTGCATTCATCGGCTCTATTATTCTTTACTTTGCGTTTGCCCAAGCTTGGAACCCATCAGACTTTATTTTTTCAAATAATGAAGGTTTTGTGGCCGCACTGGCCTTGCTCATCATCGTGCTTAGCGGAGCCATTGTCCCGATTTACACCGACTTAGCAAAGCAAGTCCGGCAGCAGACGGACACATTCGAACTCGAAATCTCATCTCTGTGCCAGACGGTGGCAGAAATTGACATCCATGCAACCGCCTTGTGGGTGCACTTTGAGCGAATGGCACAAGAAACGTTAATGCAGTGGACCGAAAGCCTTGGGAGCGAAGTTATTGGGCGCGCAGCCCACGATTGCTTATTCAAGCCCTTTGACATTGCTCGAAACGAACAGGTTGATGTGAGCAAAAAACCTGACCACTATTTCCAACGGTGGTCAGAGACACAAGTTCAAACCGTTCCTATTCCCGTTTTGAGTGACGCCACAAAGCATTTAAAGGGCATTGAGCAGCTGACTAAACCTACTGATACTTCAGTTTCCAAAACACGTATATTGCGCGTGTTTAGAATTACGCCGAAACCTGAGGAATCACTTACCTATCAAGAGCGACAGACGCGTACCAGGCGACTCCGGTACATCGGCTGGTCGGCACAGGGTCCACTTGCCATTGCTTCGTATAAAACTTTTTTAAGTACGACCGAAGAAGGCCGCGTCTTTCACCGCACCCCTTTTAATGAAATAAATCCACTGATTTACCGCCGCTATCCACCAGTTGACAACGAAGCAGAAGGTGTCTTTTTGAACGGCTCAAAGTACCTAGTTCCCGCTTCTGAGAATTTTATCGTCGAAGTTTTACGGGAGCAGCTACGACAACAACGAGAAACAAATGGCAATTTTAACTTGCCGGACTTGGAAGGGAATCAACTTGAATTCAGTAAACGATGCGGTCGACATCTTGCAAGGTGGGACTCCTTTGAACAGTCGCAGGAAGCACGCTCATTAAGAACGAGTCTCAGCAACGCCTGTGCTTCGTTGGAACTAGATATTGCTTTTTTCTCCGATGATATGACTCTTTTTAATCATCTTGCACTAAATAATCGAGAGGCAAATCCAGCTACAAACGTCGGACTTTTCGCCAGATTTCTGTACTACAGCTTCTGGTTGATAGCACCGCGTCAAAAAACGACGATAAAGGAGATTCTTGAAATTTTTAAAGTTGAAACTTCGAGTAAAAACGATATCGAGCACCGTTCAACATTTAGTGATTTGCACGGTGCACTTCTGGATTTTCTCAACCGGGATAAACATGAAGATCCAATTTTCACAGCCGTATCACGTCAGACTCATGCTTATGGCAATCTTTTTCCCGTTCTTCTCGAAAGATTATTTGAGAAACTGGCCAAAAAGACCAACTTGGTGATTGGGACATTACCCGAGAAGCGCCTTAGAGAAAAATTCATAGAATCTCTTAGCGATGACTCAAACGACGCGGACATAAAACTTTTCAAAGCATGGCTTAAACATGAAACTTTTGATAATGAAATAGAAATAACGGCTGAAGAATTTGAAGTGATGGGGCAAAAAATTTTTGATGAGATTAAAAAAAATAGTAAGTGTAATGAATTTTTTTCTCAAGAAACCGAATGGAAGATTGTTGGCGACGAACACAATAGGAAGAACACTACGGAGGAGTTTCTTTATCTTTCATTGGCTGATCATCAGTCAGCACTTTACAACTGGATGCGCGCCGCTCGTTCTGGTGAGATTCGAAATGACATTATTGATTTTCGAGAACGTTTAAAGCAACATGAGTCTCGCAAACAACTCGGAATTGACATCACTCCCTCACGCCATGATCGTCTGGCGCATTTACAAGACTTCCTCAAATTGCCCTATCAAGGTGGGACTCTTCGGGTGAGAAGTATTTATGACTTGATGCCATCCACGAAAGAATTTCATTTGAAGAAACAAGTAACAAAAAATCAAACGGATCAAAGTTATATTCCGTACCTAAAGATGCTTAAATTTTCGGGTTTACCTAAAAATAAGCAAAAGGACTGTGCGATGAGTGACGAATTGCAAAAGAACATTTATCTTTCAATCAATGACAACAAACCGATAGATCCTAAACATCTGGGTTCCAGTAAATTTAGGGAAACATTTCTTAAATGGCTTTTGGAGGCGCTGGATGTTTCATCACCCGCTTTGCAAAAAGAACCGGATGTTTTGACAAATGTCTTGCGCACTATGCGCCTAACACACAACAAACCGGAATTGATGGATCAGTATATAGAAAGGTTG
>JAQCJQ010000012.1 GCA_027593035.1 Bacteroidota bacterium
AAGGCGGCCAATACAGCGAGCGGAGGGAAGAGATCCGGCGAATTAGTTAAGTCAAGATTGAACGCTCTGACGGGACGGTGGGCAATTTGCACGCCGTCGTCCGAGCCGGAAAGCGCTCCTCCAGCAAACAATAGGGCTCCACGAATCGCTTCGTCTGCCTGTGGGTACAACGAATTCAGTCCTTGAATTTCGATGGAAGTTTCAGCAGCCAACATGCCCGCGACGAGCAAGAAGGCCGTGGCAGACCAATCCCCATCAACGGTGGTTTCAAAGCCTCGATAAGCCTGTTTCCCAGCTAATTTAAACGTGTCAAATGCCTCATTAATTTGAACGTCAATGCCGAAATCTTGCAGGATGGCGCAGGTCATCTCGACGTATGGTTTACTGACCAAATGATGCACCGTGATCAGGGAGTCTGTATCCGCTGTGGGCAGGGCCATCAAAAGTCCCGTCAAATGTTGCGAGCTCATGGAGCCATCGAGCTCAATTTCACCGCCCATGAGCGGTCCTGAAATGGAAAGAGGACAGTGGCCTTCTGTGCTGGTAAATGTTCCCCCGAGAGCCTCGATGGGCGCTTTAAGAGCATCCATTGGCCGTGATTGGAGCGTTCCGTTGGCCTCCAAGCGCATGGGCCCTGATGCGCAGGTTGCAATCGTTGCAAACAGCCGTGCTGCCAATCCGGATTCTCCCGCATTGAGCGTGTTGGATCGGTTTTTCAAGGGCAAGCCATGGCCTGTAATGCGCACGCTGGACTCTCCCAATTCGATGTCAGCACCGAGTTGAGCGGCCATGGCCAAAGCGGCTGTGCAATCATCCGAATCCGAAACATTGTGAATTGTGGTGGTGCCCTCGGCCAATAAGGCACCTGCGATGAGACGCTGCATGACCGACTTGGATGCGGGTGCATTCACGGCGCCAGCAAGTCGGGAGGGCCAGACGCGCAAAATCATGGAAGCATCGGTTTTATCCCGGTGTAAATCGAGGCAATGCCACCGGTCAGCTTGATTTGCAGGCAATTCTGGTATCCCGCTTCACCCATCTGTGTCATGAACTCGGGGCCTTCAGGGAAGGCAGCAACGCTCTCGGGTAAGTACGAGTATGCAGCGGCATCTTTAGAAACAAGCCGACCAATGGTGGGCATGATGAACTGGAAGTACAGCCCGAATAGCTGTTTCATAGGAAAGGTTTTGGGTTTTGAAAATTCCAATACCAGTCCCATTCCACCAGGTTTGAGTACTCGGAACATCTCCCGCATGCCTTGATCCAGGTTCTCAAAATTCCGGACGCCAAAAGCGACGGTATAGGCATCAAACGTTCCGGCATCAAATGGAAGGTCGGCGCTATCTCCTTCAATCAATTCAATGCGATCATCCCATCCGCGCTTGGTTACTTTTTGACGCCCCACTTCCAACATGCCTGGTGAGATGTCCACCCCAGTTACGCGCGTGTCCTTCAGGTCCATGCGCAGTGCTTCTATGGCAAAGTCTGCTGTTCCTGTGGCCATGTCCATCAAGTGGAATGGGCCACTTTGTCCACGCCAATGGTGCTTCAGCATCCGAATAGCGCGTTTACGCCAGAGCACGTCAATGCCGAATGAAAACAAGTGGTTGAGAAAATCATAGCTGTGTGCGATGTTGTCAAACATGCGCGCGACTTGCTGCTTTTTGGATTCGGCGTCCGCAGAAGCGTAAGGGGTGACTGGGGTTCCCATTCAATGAATTAGCCAACCATGGTGTGGCCTGCTGGGTATTTGATGTGATGTTTGATGTACTTGCCACCCAACGCAAACGCAACGGTGAGGGTACCAACACGACCTATGAACATGCTCAAAATGACAATCGCCTTTCCCGCATTGCTCAGCATGGGGGTAATCCCAGTGCTCAATCCAACGGTGCCAAAGGCACTGACTTCTTCGAAAATAAGATCCAATATTCCGCGGTCAGGCATGTCTAAAATGGTAGCTTCTGTAATGGTTAACAAAAAAATAGCGATGGTGTTTCCTGCCAAGAAAAAGAGCAAGACACTGTATGCCCGTGACCGCAAAATTTCAGGGATGGTTCGCTGGAACAATTGGACGTGATCCAAACTTCGAATCGTCCTCCACACATCGGCGAGGACGATGGCTAGAGTGGATGTCTTGATGCCTCCGCCAGTCGAGCTAGAGGATGCGCCGATGAACATGAGGATGATGAGCAAAAACAACATCGGAACGCCCAGCAAGCCGATATCAACGGTATTGAATCCGCTCGTTCGCGTAGCGCTTTGGAAAACAGACGTCGTAAGCTGACCAAAAGGACTCATCCCGTCCAAGGTGTTGTCTTGCTCGAGAAACCAAAATGCAACGGCTCCGATGACCACTAGCCCCACAGAAAAGTACAGCGCAATTTTGGTAGCAAAGCCGATTTGTTTCCAAGGTTGAGCCATGCGTTCGCGCAGTCGCACAGGATCGAATAAATCAAAAATGGCCACCATTCCCAACGCTCCAAAGAACACCAAAACGGTAATCACCCAGTGGATGGACCAGTTGCTGACTACGGACGCATGGGCCAGGCCATCAGTGAATATTGAGATCCCCGCATTGTTGAACGCTGAGACAGAATGGAAAATTGAGTGAAAAAGAGGGGTTCCATTTGGACCGAATTCCACGCCGGATCCCCAGGAGAAGTATATCGCTAGAGCGCCTGCGGCTTCGATGCCTAAACACCAAATAAGCACTTTACTCAGCATGCTTGATCCGGAATTGTAATTGTCTCGATTGACAAAGTCTTCGATCACATCATGTTGCTTTACGCCAAGACCGAATCGTGCTGCGAGCATGAGAAAAGAGCCGAATGCAATCAAATTCAAGCCGCCCAATTGGATCAGAATCAAGAGGACAACTTGTCCTTTGAATGTAAAAAAAGTAGCGGCATCTTCAACCATTAAACCCGTAACACAGGTAGCACTTGTGGAGGTGAACAGGGCATCAATGAAGGCCATGCTGTCGGCCGCTACCGTCATCTCTGGCAACATGAGGAGCACGGTTCCGATGGTGATGATTCCCAAGAAGCTCAGGATGAAAATAACGGCTGGGTTGAGTCGGAAACGAGGCAATACCCGTCCCTTCCGTATCAACTCGGCAGCGACCACCGAAAAGAAATATCCCTGAATGAATAGGGTGTAGATGTCCTGGATAGGGCCAAACCCGAGGTATTCGATGAAGCCGCCAATGAACAAGTTTCCAGTCAACAAATCACTGAGTCCTTCGATCACCAGAATGCTCATGACCAGACCTTCAAACCAGGTCCTTTGAATGAATTGCAGCGGGTGAAATTCGTACAACACCTTGGTGACGTACTGAAAAACGTAAAAGAAGAACGAGGTCTTGACCCACGAAAGCAGGAATGTGGCCGTTTCGCTATCGTTTGGAAAGCCATAATACATGGCCAGGATGACCAAGGTGGACGCCGAGACCAGGAGGTTGAGAATCTTCAGTGTCGATAAAACCCGCTCCTTCGAGCTGTACAAAAAAACATTGGCGCGCTCTCTGAATTCCTGGATGTTCATGCGTGGGAGGAAGGCGCAATTTGATTTTGACTCGATTCCCATTCGGCAATCAGCTGCGCATGATCAATGGGTACGACTCCGACCTTTTCACAGACAAGGCCACCAGCCAGATTGGATACAGCAGCCAGTTGTGCAGCGGGAACTCCCAATGCGAGCATCAGGGAGGCCACGGCTATGACGGTGTCTCCCGCACCGCTCACGTCATTGATTTCGCGCTCAAATGCTGGGATCCGCTTGTGACGTGTTCCCTCACTAGGAGCGTGCATCCAAACACCACGTTCACTGAGTGTCACCAAGATTTTGTCTGCATCGAGCTGTAAGGTCAAGGTGTCGATGGCCGCTTCAATCGCTTTATCGTCCTCTTTTCCAATCACGGCATTGAGCCCCTCGCGCAGTTCTTTCAAATTGGGCTTGAACAAGTCAACTCCACGGTACGCATGGAATTGATTGAATTTGGGGTCAACCGTGACGGGGATATCGCATTTTTTTGCTGCGGCAATCAAGCTTTCAATGCCTTGAGGAGTGAGCACCCCTTTGTCGTAGTCCTCAAAAATGACCACATCGATGGTGCCCGATTCCATCAGGTGCGTGCATCGATCGATCAAAGTTTTGTTGATTTCGATGCCAATGGGGGTAACGGTTTCCTCGTCTACTCGAAGGAGTTGTTGGCCATTGCTGATGACCCGTGTTTTGATGGTGGTGGGGCGTGAAGCATCGGCAACCATGCAGGAATCACCAATATTGAGGGCATCAAGCAAGCTTCGCAAGTGCTCACCCGCCTCATCTGCTCCGATGACGGAAGCCAAGTGGACTTGAGCTCCCATCGCGAGCAAGTTCTTGGCAACATTCGCAGCGCCACCCAATCGTCGATCTCGGGATTTAACATCCACCACGGGAACGGGGGCTTCTGGAGAAATCCGATTGACGTCCCCTACGAGGTAGGCATCGATCATCACATCTCCGATGACCAAAGCGGTCAAATCGCTGCATTTTAGAAGAGCTTGACTGGCGTCCATAGAGCGAAGTTAAAGCAGGGAGGTCATTGAAGTGCGTTGACGGCCTCAGCGATCCGGCGGACGGCTTCCATGAGTTGCTCTTCCGATGCCGCGTATGAAAGGCGGATGCATTCAGGCGTGCCAAAGGCATCCCCGGCCACCGTAGCCACATGGGCCTTGTCAAGCAGGTAGAGGGAGAAGTCAGAAGAGTTGGCAATCGTGCCTTCAGCATGACGTTTTCCAAACAAGGAGCTGACATCCGGAAACAAGTAAAATGCACCCATGGGACGGTTGACTTTCAAGCCGGGAATGGCGGATAATCCGTCAATCATGAGATCGCGTCTTCGAAGGAAAGCGGCTTTCATTTCGTCGGCAATGCTCGGGTCTGCATCCACGGCTGCACCTGCAGCAATTTGAGCAATGCTGCAAGGAGCGGAGGTGACCTGTCCTTGGATTTTTGTACAAGCTTTGGCAATCCAATGAGGCGCACCGATGTACCCCAACCGCCAACCTGTCATGGCGAATCCTTTGGAGACTCCGTTGACCGTAATGACCCGATCTTTCAAAGCTTCTAGAGCGCCCAATGAGGCATGCTTGCCGGTGAAGTTGATCAATTCATAAATCTCATCGGAGATGACATATACATGGGGGTTCCGAACCAAAACGGCAGCCAAAGCATCGATTTCTTCCTGGGTATAGACTGAACCACTGGGGTTGCAGGGTGAAGAGTAGATGAGCAATCGAGTGTTCGCATTGATGGCCGCTTCGAGCGCTTCGGGGTTGATTTTAAAATCCTCCTCAATTCGAGTGGGGAGGATCACCGTCTTGCCGCCAGCAAAAGCGACCATATCCGCGTAACTGACCCAATAAGGAGCCGGGAGAATGACTTCTTCTCCGGGGTCGACCAAGGCCAACACCACGTTGGTAATGCTTTGCTTCGCACCATTCGAAACGACAATTTGGTCCGGGTCAAAGTGCAGCCCATTGTCTCGTTTGAACTTTCGGCAGATGGCCTCTCGTACGCTGAGAATTCCAGGAACGGGCGTGTAATGCGTCACATTGTTCTCAATGGCTTGGATTCCCGCATCCTTCATGAGTTGCGGCGTATCAAAATCAGGCTCGCCAAGGGATAGGGAGATGACGTCAACACCCGAGTCTTTGAGTTCGTTGGCTTTGCGTGCCATGGCAATCGTTGCGGATTCTGACAAGCGATTGAGAAGAGAGGAAGAACGTTGGTCCATTGAATCGATTCAAATTGAACGACAAAGTTAAATCCGGTCTAGGTGCGCACGTCCAATGCAACGGCTTTTTTCATGATGGATTTGTGGATGAATCAAGCGTTCTTGTTGTTCATCTTTTCAAAGGAAATCAACCAAAGCCCCAGGCAAGTGATCAGGCCATTGATTGGAAGCAATGCGAACCCGAAGCTGAATGCAAACTGGTGCTTTAGCCAGGACTCCAGAGCAAAGCACAGGATCGGAGAGAGTATAGCGACCAGGGGGATCCAAGCATCTTTTGGTGCGCGCTTGCTCATCAGTCCAAAGGCAAACAGGCCCAGCAAAGGTCCGTAGGTGTAGTTGGCTGCGGTGAAAATGGCAGACACCACCGACGTGTCCTCAACTGCCGAAAACACCATGATCACAACAAACAAAGCCACGGCGACCCATCCGTGAACCTGCTTGCGAATGGCATTGCCACGCCCC
The DNA here is from genome assembly GCA_027593035.1 of Bacteroidota bacterium. Taxonomy (GTDB): domain Bacteria; phylum Bacteroidota; class Bacteroidia; order Flavobacteriales_D; family Sanyastnellaceae; genus UA16. Next base: position 6,245 of record JAQCJQ010000012.1, read on the forward strand.
GAATCCATCGATTCAGTTTGAATCAGATCCACACAGACGGACGTGGTCAAGGCGGTCAAGGCGCTATCGGCGGAGCTAAAGGCCGATGCGAGCAATCCGATGAGAAAAGCCAATCCGAGTCCGATGCCAAGGGAGGCATTCAAGGCAATGGTCGGAAATAGTCCATCAGCTCGTTCGACCTGCAATCCAGTCTGCTCTGCAAAGGCATAAAGCATAACGCCTAGCGCCAAGAACAAAACGTTGACTCCTACCAACACCAGTGAAAAGGAGCCCATGTTCCAACGGGCTTCTTTGACATTTTTGCAGGCCAGGTTTTTTTGCATCATGTCCTGGTCCATGCCCGTCATGGCCATGGCGACAAACGCACCCGCTAAAAAATGCTTGAGTGCATGGTTTGGAGCCTTCCAATCATCGAGCACCCACCACTGGCTCCAAGGTGTTTCTCGAATGTGACTTGGCAACTGCAACAAGTCCCAATTCAATTCTCGGGCCAAAACGATGATCGCCAAAACGACCGCGATGAGCATGGCGGCGGTTTGCAGTGTGTCCGTCCAAATGATGGTTCCAATTCCTCCTTTGCGTGTGTAGGCATAAATGACCCCCATGATGGTCGCCACCGCTACCGCCAGTCCGATGGGGACATCACCGATGACCGGGAGGGACCAATGCACATCCCAACCCAAAGGGGAAAGCACAAACATTTGCACCACCAGAGCCACTAAAAACAAGCGGAACGAAGCGCCAATGGTCCGAGACAAAATGAAGAATGAAGCGCCTGTTCGGTACGCTTTCGGGCCAAAGCGACTTTGGAAATAGCCGTAAATGCTGGTCAGCCCCAGCCGGTAATACAGCGGGAGCAACACGGCCATGATGAAAGCGTAACCCGCGAGATAGCCCAAAACCATTTGCATGTACGTGAAGCCCTGTGTTCCGACCCATCCAGGAACACTGATGAACGTGACCCCGCTCAATGAGGCTCCCAACATGCCAAAAGCCACCACGTACCAAGGAGCGCTCCGGCCCGCTAGAAAAAATTGTTCGGACTCAGAAGTTCCGGCGGTTTGTCGACTCGTCCGATGTGCAATGAACATCAACAGCATGACATAACCGACAAAAACGGAAAGGACCAAGATTGGATTCATGCTTCAAAGATGCGGCAAGCCGTAACTTTGTCGGCATGGAATTGCCATCTCGTCTTATGGAAACTGCTGTGGACCACATGGCGTCCCTTCCGGGCATCGGTCGAAAGACTGCGCTGCGGTTGGTGTTGAACATGTTGCGCAGGTCAGAAGAGCAGGTAGAAGCCTTCGCGGAATCCCTTGTTGCCTTGCGTCAAGGCATTCGAGATTGCCAGGTATGCCACAACCTCACCGAGCAAGACCAGTGTTCGATTTGCGAAGACCGGGCTCGTGATGACCGGTTGATATGCGTGGTGGAAGACTTGCGGGATTTGTTGGCCATTGAAGGCACGGGCCAATTCCGCGGACTCTACCATGTGTTGGGCGGGGTGATCAGCCCCATGGATGGCACAGGTCCCAATGACTTGAACATCGAATCACTTGTTGAGCGAGCCGCGTCAGCTCCCGCTCAAGATGGCAAACAGCTCGAAATCATATTCGCCCTGCCTACGACCATGGAAGGGGAAACCACATCGTTCTACCTCTTTCGGAAATTGGCTTCATGCGATGTGCAGGTGACGGCCATCGCACGCGGTGTGGCTGTGGGCGATGATTTACAGCATGCCGATGAAGCGACGTTGGTTCAAAGCATTCGGCAACGGCTCCCTTACACACAATGAGCAGCAGCGCGTGTGCGTTGTGATGTAAATTTACTGCATGCGCTGTCTCCTACATTTGATCGTCGACTGAACTGATGGATCTCTCCATTGTCATCGTCAATTATAACGTTGAGCATTTTCTTGCTCAATGCTTGGTCTCTGTGCGCAAGGCAACGGCTGTGTTTGAAGCGGCTGGCTTTGAAGCGGAAGTCTGGGTTGTGGACAACCGTTCCGTGGATGGCTCCTGCGAGATGGTGCGGCGTGATTTTCCTGAAGTGAAATTGCTCGCGTTGGAAGAAAACGTTGGTTTTTCTCGCGGAAACAATGAAGCCGTTCGCCAGTCCACTGGGGAATGGGTGCTTTTGCTCAACCCCGACACGGTCATTCCAGAAGATGCATTGGTGAAGACCTTGATCTATGCACAAGCGCATCCCAAATTGGGTGGCCTCGGAGTACCGATGGTGGACGGTCAGGGCCGCTACCTTCCAGAATCAAAGCGTGGACTTCCGTCACCCTGGGCAGCATTCTGTAAGATTTCAGGGCTCTATCGATTGGCCAAAAAATCAGCCCGATTGAATCGCTATTACCAAGGTCATTTGCCTCAGAATGCGAATGCCCAAATCGAAATATTGAGCGGGGCATTCATGTGGATGCGGCGCAAGGCATTGGATGAAGTTGGCTTGTTGGATGAACAATACTTCATGTATGGAGAGGACATCGACTTGAGCTGGCGATTGCTCAAAGGCGGTTGGGAGAATCACTATTATGCGGGGACTTCCATCATTCATTACAAAGGCGAAAGCACCAAAAAGGGGTCGCTGAATTACGTGCTGGTCTTTTACAAGGCCATGTTGATTTTTGCTAAAACCCATTTTGAAGGAAGTGAAGGGAAGGTGTTGCTCGCTTTGATTCAGCTGGCCATCTATTTTAGAGCAGCGTTGGCGATCATGTCCCGCTTGGTGAAGAAATGGGCGCTGCCGGCCATCGAATGGACTTTGATTTTTGCCGGATTGGTTGGAATCATGGAGGTTTACAGCGAGCAAATGGGGATTTTGTATCCTTGGAAACGAGCGACCGCTGCACTCGCTATGTACGCCGCCACTTGGACCGCTTCCGTTTGGTTGAATGGGGGCTATGACCAGCCATGGAGAACGCCTGGAATTTTGAAGGGAGTGGCCTTTGGCACGTTGGTGCTTTTGGCCATTTACGGATTGCTCCCGGAATCTTTGCGGTTTAGTCGCGCCATTTTGTTGGCCGGATCGGGCTTGGCCCTCCTGGTTTTTACCCTAGTAAGAAAGCTCTTTGCCGGTGCGCATTGGGAAAATCAACAAAGCCATCGCCGGCTGTTTGTGTCCGGTCCTGAAGATTTGGTGCACCTCATCGACTTGGTCGATTCGGTGGAGACTCGTGGTACAGCGGATTCGGCGATGTGGGCTTTGCTTCCTGAGGAGATGGAGCAGCCAACAGATTTCAACCCGAAAGGGCTGAATAACATCCGTTGGATTGGATCCGCAAAGGATTTGGCTGAAGCGGTGCGTGTGCACCGGATCACAGAAGTCGTTCTTAGTGGGCAGGACTTAACGGCGTGGAACATCATTGACTCCATGAGTCGAGTTGCCGACAATCGGGTTCAATTTCGAATTGCCTGGTCTGAAAGCGGTCAGAATAAAGGCCACATCATGGGCTCAGGCGGGCCTGAAATGGCGCCCATCACAGAATTGCACCGCGCCATTCAACGTCCAGCCGCGAAAAGGAATAAGAAGCTGTTGGACTTGTTGTTTTCTTCGATGGTGCTGAGTGCGTTTCCAATCTGGTTATTTACCAACCGCTTGTCTTGGCTTGAAGGTGCGTTTCAAGTGCTCCTTGGAAGAGCCACATGGGTGGGCTTTTCCTCTGATATAAAAGGGCTTCCAGCGCTCAAGCCCCACCTCTTGAATCGCTCTGAATCCATGGATCCTCGCATCCGTCAGCGAATCAATTTGACGTACGCTCGTGATTATCGTTGGACGACAGACCTCGGAGTCATCCAGGAAGCCCTAATTTCGCGACGCGCAATACATCGCCATGGCAACAATTGAAATCCTCCTTCCGAAAATGGGTGAGAGTGTGGCGGAAGCCACCATCACTAAGCTCGTCGTTTCACCCAGTGAATTTGTCGAGTCAGACGAACCTTTGGTTGAAATAGCTACCGATAAGGTCGATAGTGAAGTCCCGGCTCCCGAAGACGGGACATTGGTCGAATGGTTGGTTGCAGAGGGGGATGTCGTTGCTGTTGGACAAGCCATAGCGCGCTTTGAGATTGCGGGAGAAGGCACGAACGAGGCCTCCGCGCCTACGGTTGCCTCAGCACCGGCTCCTCAGCCAGCAAGAGTGGATGCTCCTGAAATCGTTGCACCATCGCCCGCAGTGGTGGCTGCCGTATCGGCTCCGCTGGATGCCATGCCTTCTCGCACGGGTGCAGGGGGACGGTTCTATTCACCGTTGGTGCGCAGTATCGCGAAATCAGAAGGCGTTACGCGTGCAGAATTGGATGGGATTTCCGGTTCCGGTTCAGAGGGTCGGGTCACCAAAAAGGACATCTTAGGGCATGTCTCACAGCGCGGGACTGCCGTCGTTGCGACTCCTGTCACCATGGCGAAAACCTCCGCGGCCTCGGCGGCTCCTCCGGTGGTTGTTTCGGGCCAAGACGAAATCGTCGAGATGGACCGGATGCGTAAAATGATTGCAGATCATATGGTGCGATCGGTGCAAACCAGTCCGCATGTGACCAGTTTCGTGGAGGCCGACATGACACGCATCGTGCAGTGGCGGAATAAGAACAAAGTGCAATTCGAAAAAACGCACGGAACCAAATTGACCTTCACTCCGTTGATTGCCGAAGCGATTGTAAAGGCCATTCGAGACTTCCCGGGTGTCAATGCAAGCGTGGATGGTGACCGCATCATCATCAAGAAGCAAATCAACCTCGGCATGGCCGCTGCGTTGCCTTCAGGAAACCTGATTGTACCGGTGATCAAGAATGCCGATCAATTGAGTTTGGTTGGATTGGCCCAACAAGTGAACGATCTGGCAGACCGCGCCCGAAGAGGAAAGCTCAAGCCAGACGATACCGCAGGAGGGACGTACACCATGTCCAACGTGGGCACCTTTGGGAACGTGATGGGCACGCCCATTATCAATCAGCCTCAAGTGGCCATTTTGGCTTTGGGTGCGATCCGAAAAAAACCAGCCGTCTTGGAAACCCCGGATGGCGATGTCATTGCCGTTCGCCATATGATGTTCTTGAGTCACAGCTACGACCATCGGGTCGTCGATGGCATGCTAGGAGGAAGCTTTGTCCGAAGAGTCGCCGACTATTTGGAGGCATTTGACCCCCAACGATCGGTCGTCTAAAACGGTCCAATCATTGCTTGTGCATTCCACCGAAGATGTGGCAGGAATGTTCGAACTTGCTTGCATGAATTTCTCGAATTTGAAGCTGAAAAAACCGTTGGTCATTTTTGACTTGGAAACAACGGGTACGGACTTGTCCAAGGACCGCATTGTCGAATTGGCGATGATTAAAATTTCACCCGACGGGACGGTCGAAAAGAAGCCAGAACAGCGAGGTCCAGAGCATCGCGTCTTGATCAATCCGGAGCGACCGATTCCGCTTGAGTCGAGCCTAATTCATGGCATCTACGATACCGATGTTGTTGACAAACCCACCTTTCGTCAATATGCCAAAAGCATGTCTGATTTTTTGGAGGGGTGTGACCTTGGGGGGTTCAATTCCAATCGGTTTGACATTCCATTTCTCGCTGAAGAGTTTTTGCGGGCCGGCATCGACTTTGGTGTCGAAGGCCGCAATTTGATCGATGTTCAAAATATCTTCCACATGATGGAACAACGCACGTTGCGCGCTGCGTTTAAATTTTATTGCGACAAGGAGTTGGATGGAGCGCATGAAGCCCTTCCCGACACGGAAGCCACGCTCGAAGTGTTGATGGCTCAGCTGGAGCGATACGAGACCACTGTAGTGATGGCGAGCAATGGGGATGAAATCGGACCCGTTCCCACGGACATGGACGCCTTGCATCTCTTTTGTCAACGCCAGCGATTTGCTGATTTAGCGGGACGTTTTATTTATGATGACCAAGATCAGGTTCTATTCAACTTTGGGCAACACAAAGGCAAGACGGTGGAATCCATTTTGCGCGCCAACCCGGGATACTTCGGGTGGATGATGGGTGCAGATTTCCCCGAATACACGAAGCGTGTATTGCGGAAGGTCCAAGCCAGCATGCAATCTTAAATCCTTTTGAGTCATCGGAGTCATAAGCGGATGGTGGTGCTGGTCTCCAATGACCTGGCCCATGATCAGCGCGTCGCCAAAACGTGCCTCACGTTGGAAAAGAACGGGTGGGAGGTGTTTCTGATCGGGCGCATGCTTCCGGATTCCGTACCGATGAAGACGGAGCGTTTACACCACCGGATGGCGTTGCCTTTTCATCGAGGCGTTGGTTTCTATGCTTCTCTTCAAGTGGCGCTTTTTTGGAAGCTACTTTGGATGCCTTACGATGCCATTTGGGCCAATGATTTGGACACCCTTTTGCCGGCGACCTTGATGAAATTGATCAGGAGAAAACCGGTTGTTTACGATAGCCATGAATTTTTCACGGAAGCCGCAGGACTCACCGGTAGAGGCTTTCAACGGGGTGTTTGGTTGGCATTGGAGGGTTGGTTGCTCCCGCGTACTAGGGCCGTGATTACAGTCAATGATGCGATAGCCGATGCCTACCATGAGCGGTATCCTAAAAGCTTGTCAGGCAGGCCATTGGTCGTGAGGAACATGCCCATTATCCAGCCAAAGCAAGAGCGCGATGATGCGATATGGACGCAGTACAACATCCCATGTCGACGTCCGATTTTCATTTTGCAGGGGGCTTTTCTGGATCAGGACCGCGGGGTTCGAGAAGCGGTCTATGCGCTTGAAGCCATTCCGCATGGAACCTTGGTGGTGGTGGGTGCTGGGTCAGAATTTGAATGGGCCCAAGAGCAAGTGGAGTCTGCTCAAGGGCGACTGTTTTGTTTGCCCAAGCTCCCATTTGAATCGCTCAGAAAGCTCACCGCTTCAGCGGATGTAGGTTTGAGTCTGGACCGTGGAGTTCATGGCAATTACTGGATGAGCCTTCCCAACAAACTCTTTGATTACATCCACGCCGGAGTTCCCGTTGTGGCGAGTCCAATGCCGGAAGTGAAGCGGGTTGTGGAGCAATGGGACATTGGTGCTGTTATCACAGACCATGAACCTCAATCCATAGCGAAGGCCATAGATCAGGTGCTCCAAACGTCTGCTTCAGAATGGGAGAGGCGTTGTCATTCCGCTTCCCAACAGTTGCATTGGGGAGTGGAGGAATCCACCATTTTACAGGCTTTGGAGAAGGCCGAGTTGTGAGTTAGGAAGCCGCTGGCCACCCCGTTTTTTTAAAGCAGTATTTCAAGATCAACCAAAATGGATGCACCCATTTTATGGGGCCCTTCAAAACGGTTTTTTTGACGTTCCATTCTTCGCGGTACAGGTTGGCATCAAATCGTCGAGAGATCCCACCGGATTCAACCGTGCATATGGTTTCCGGGTGCAAGTGAGCCTTGATGCCTTTTTGGTAGAGATCCAGGTTTAGACCGTAATCGGCTAGCACACGATGGTCGGTGTTGAACTGGTGTGCCTCCAACAATTCGGAGCTATAGAGCACGCCTTGGTGGTGGGTGGTGTTCCTCCAGATCATGCTTTGATCCCATCGCGCTGGATAATGGGAGGGAACGCCATGCTCGGGATTGTTGATGCCAACTCCATGAACATGAATTTCTTCGGAGTCCCACGAGCCGATGTCCTCCAAAACGGCATGCAATGCTTCTTGTTCGGGCATGTCACCAGCTCCTAGAAACCAAATCCAAGTGGCGTTGACCGTGTTCTTACCATAATTCATGGCGTCATACACGCCGTTGTCTTTGGCCGAGCGGATGTGCTCGATGCGATGGTCTTGCAGCAGCAACCATTGACTGGTCTCGGCACATGTTCCTGCGTCAATTACGGCAATTTCGATGCCATCGACTAGGCGGTCGTCCAACCAAATGGCTTCCAGCGTTTTTTTCAGCCCTTCGAAGTCGTCCTTGACGGGAATGACGACGGCGAGCGGTTTGGTCTTGAATGCGCTCATAAAGGCAAAGCGTCAAGGATTTCAACCCGCCCTTGAGCGCAGCGAATGACCTTTCCTGGGTGGCGCTCAAATGCAGCGTGGTCGTGGGTGGCCATGATGACAGACCGGTCATTCCGGACCAATTCATGCAGCAATTCAAGAATGCCCTCAGTGGTCTCTGGATCCAGGTTTCCGGTAGGTTCGTCAGCGACAATCAGAGGGGGCTCATTGAGCAAGGCCCGAGCGATGGCTACCCGCTGTTGCTCTCCTCCAGACAGGGCATGGGGCATTTTGTAGCCCTTGGTCCCCAGGCCGACTTGATCCAAACAGGTTTGTACCCGTAAATCAATGGCCGATCGATCGCTCCATCCTGTTGCACTCAGCACGAAGGCGAGGTTTTCGGCAGCGGTGCGATCCGGTAAGAGCGCAAAATCTTGAAAGACCATGCCCAGGTCACGCCGCAGGCTGTACACGTTGTGACGGGTGATTTGACTGAGATCGTGGCCACAGACATGACCCGTTCCTGCAGCCAAAGGGATTTCCCCGTACAAGGCTTTGAGTAGCGAGCTTTTCCCCGATCCAGTCTGACCAATGAGGTACACAAATTCGCCTGGATGAACCGTCAAGTTCACGTCCTGAATGATCCAATGTTCATCTTGCGCGACAGCGACTTGTTCCAGAAGAACCAGTGGTTCAGTGGAGATGGAATTGGTTTGCATCATTCAATTGAGTTCAAAAAGGTTAGAAGGAATCCGCCCATTGGGAATGACCTCATTCAGATGGAAAGTCATGCTCTGACCATTCGTGACCTGAACGATGGTCATCGGAAAAGCCAATCCTTTGGACGTTTGATAATCGGAAAAGGTGGTGGTGATTTTGACAGGTCCCGTGGGCCCGGTTCGTTCACCGACTGATTTGACGAGCCAATGGGTTTGGCTGTGAAAATACAAGGTCTCCTTGTGCATCCCTTCGGATTGAATCTCTACCACGTAGTGCGGGCCCAAGGCATCCCGATCGACACCTAAAAGTTGGGCCGATTGATTCAGATCGGCTAAATGCAGATAGGGCGCACTGTATAAGTTGTGCTTGAGACGCTGATATTCCGATTGTTTCAAGGCCTTGGATTGACCCATCTGTCGGCTGATGCCAATCGTGTCGGTGACAAGTTGCTCCCACATGATTTGTCCATCTAAAGAAACCTGCATCACGTGCCCTCGACCAAATTCAGTGGAAACTTCTATGATCAAAGCCATTTCAGACCCGTCATTTATTTGGCCTTTTTGAATCAGTGAGTGGAGGGTTTCAAATCCATCGGACCCGCCACGAGCGTCATAATATTGGCTGAATACCGTTTCGGCTGAATAGCCGTCTGGCGCTGGGTCGAGCTGCCATTGGCGGTTTCCCAACGCGTCATAAAACTCAATTTCGTCTGTACCGCTGAGTGTGACGAGGTCAGAAGGAATCAATGCGAGATCACCCGCCACAGCGATGACAAGATTCGAAGGGCGGAGATGGTGGATTGCGACACGCTGAACGTCTGCACTGCGGACCATTCGCAATGCGGAAATAAGACCTGCTGGACCAGCGGTGTCGTTCCTTCGGAGCAGCGCATCAAGCCATGCATCCAAGTTTTTTTGAGGGTCCTGAAGTGCGTTGCTGATGTCGGTGAGAATGGCTTCAACGGCCAGTTGAACCCAATCTTCATCCACGCGATCCAGGGTCAATTCTCGCATGGTCTGAAGCGATTGCTCAATGAACGGAACGAGCTCATGCGGTTCTGCGATGGCGTTGAGTTGAAAATGTCCCATCATCGGATCCGCTAACACGCTGGAGATTCCGCTTGAGGAGCACTTGGGGCTGTTGCAATCAGGGTTGACAAGTCGCCCAGGGAGTTTGGGGTGTGTGAGCAAGGCATTCATTACCAGGCAGGCCGCTACGTCTTGGTGTCCCGGTTTCAATCGGACAACGTGAGCCATGGATAAGGCCAGGCGGTCTTCTCCGGAAACCTCACCAAAACACACTCGATTTTGCATGGGCTGAGCTGGTGGGTTGTGACGAGTTCGAGGAATTTCTCGGGGCAACCAATCCCCCAATGCGGCGCCAACCCAAGCCACAGATTCTTCAGATGAAATCGGACCTTGAACCGCGATTCCGGCAAACTGAGGGCGATACCAATTCGCATGGTGATGGACCAAATCCTCGCGCGAAATGGAATCCAATGTGGCAGGTGTGATCCTTTCGCCATGGGGGTGTTTCTTGGTGAAGATTTGCTGAAGCGCCAATTCTTGAGACCGAATTTTGAAATCCTGCGATGCGACTTTGAACTGTTGCTGGTGTCGCTCAACGGCCGCGGCAAACGCTGAAGGAGAAAAATCAGGGTAGCGAAGGACCTGTGCCATCAGCTTCAGTGTTGCTTGGGCATGTTCTCGTGGGCAGGAAGCATGCAGGATGCCATCGGCTGTATAAATGGCTGCGTCATATTGCTCCAAAAGGACGTCAAGCGCCACGCTGTCGAGAGAATCCGTTCCAGAGCGCATGAGCTCGCCCGTCAATTTGGCCACACCGCCCCGTTCTTTTTCCAATTTTTGAGGGGCCTCAATTTGAATGGACCAATGGACTCGCTCCATCTCGGGTGTTTCGAGCGTTACTAGGCGGAGGCCATTTTCCAAGGTGTCCAGATAGACCAATGATGCATCAGGTTGTTTCCCCAAGGGGTTCCAGTCATTTTGTCCTAAAACATTACCGGCAGTCAAGGAGGAAAGGGCCAATAAGAAGCAGACGCTTTTGGTGAAAGTGGGCGCATTCAATTTGATCGAAACAATCATGGGGGAATTCGTCGTTTGGAGGATCTCGTCAGGCTATGTTGCTTTCCGCTTCCGAATATACAGCGTTCGTTTCGGACCCAATGGCTTTATCTTGGTGGTTAAATCAGCAGGCAACATGGATTTAAATTGGTGGACCTTGGAAGATGTTTGGAGGAAACTCCGTGCAGGTGAGGAGGCTGTTCTTGCGGACGATGCAAAGCAGGCGATCGAGCGGTGCCATGGATTTCTTCAGGAAACCATCGCGAACGCTGATTCTGGCGCAATCTATGGGGTCAATACGGGTTTTGGAGATCTGGCGCATACCCGCGTCGATTCCGGTTCACTGCAAGCATTGCAGCGCAACATTCTGTTGTCGCATGCTTGTGGAGTTGGAGAAGATGTTCCGGAAGCCATCGTGCGGGCCATGCTCTTGCTGAAAGTCAAGTCGTTGTCCAAGGGCCACAGTGGCGTGCAATTGGCCACCGTTGAAAGGTTGTTGACCCACTTGAACGAAGGCTTGCTCCCGGTCATCCCATCCCAAGGTTCTTTGGGTGCTAGTGGTGACTTGGCCCCTTTGTCGCACATGGTGTTGCCTTTGATTGGAGAGGGAGAGTTGGTCGTTGATGGAGCGGTGCTTCCAGCCGCGGATGTTTTGAAAGCGAAAGGTTGGGCTCCCATTGAATTGGGGGCCAAGGAAGGGTTGGCGCTGATCAATGGAACCCAATTGATGTTGGGCTATGGCGTCTTGGCGTTGCAACGCTTGAATAAAATTTCAGCTTGGGCCGATGCTGTTTGCGCCTGGTCATTGGAAGCTTGGAATGGGCGTTCGGAACCCTTTGATGCCTCGATTCACGAGTTGCGAAATCACCGAGGTGCACAGGAATCAGCAGCCAATATTCGCCATTGGATTGAAGGGAGTTCGTGGCAGAAATTGCCCCGTGAGCAGGTACAAGACCCGTACTCATTTCGGTGCAGTCCTCAAGTTCACGGTGCTTCACGCCATGCTTTAGAAGTTGCGCGTGAAGTATTTGAAAATGAAGTCAATGCGGTAACGGATAATCCTTTGATATTTCCGGAGTCGGGACGCATTTTGTCCGGTGGTAATTTTCATGGACAGCCACTGGCTTTGCAGCTTGATCAACTCGCCTTAGCGGCTCATGAGTGGGGCAGTATTTCCGAACGCCGCACCTTCAAATTGCTTTCTGGAAGGCACGGATTGCCTCCGTTCCTCGTGTCGAATCCGGGATTGAACAGTGGCTTCATGATTCCACAATACACTGCGGCTTCTTTGGTTTCTCAAAACAAACAGATGTGTATGCCGGCTTCATCCGATACCATAGACAGTTCCAACGGTCAAGAGGATCATGTCAGTATGGGGGCGAATGCGGCGTTGAAACTATGGCGTGTGTTGGACAATGTTGAACAAATCTTGGCCGTAGAGTGCTTGGTGGCTGCGCAAGCTGTGGATTTGAAAGAGGGCAATGGGTTGGCGCCGCGCTTGGCCAAACTGCAAGCATCGCTTCGCAAAGAAGTGCCCTATGTCGCCGAAGACTGTTTCATGCAGCCGCTGATGTTGGGCGTACGGCATTGGATGTTTGACGCTGGTGAAGATGGATTGTTCGATCGATAGGATCTCAATTTAGCCGTTCAGCGTACAGCGGCTTTGCGAATAATGAGTCGCAGTAATCGCGGGAAAAAGCGTGCGATGTAAGCCGCTAAAATTTCGGATCGCCCGATCAGTACCTGCGCTTTTTTACGTTCCACAGCTCGAATCATGCGTTGAGCACACACCTCGGCGGTGATGCCACCACCCGTCTTGGCGTCCATTGTGCCTTGTTGGCTGCCGTCACCCACCATCGCATTCAGAGAAATGGACGTTTGGATGAAACCAGGGCACACCATTGTAACGTCCAAATTGTCCTGGTGATGCTCAGCCCGAAGGGATTCAAAAAACCCGTGCAAGGCATGTTTCGCTCCGCAATATCCCGAACGCAAAGGGGAGGAGAAGAGCCCCATTAAGCTGGTGACCACGACGAAATGTCCCGACTTTTTCTGAACGAATTCAGGCAAAAGAGCTTTGGTTAAAGCCACGGTTCCGAAGTAGTCAATTTCCATGACACGGCGATCGACGTCAAGACCGGTATCGATGGCCAGAGAACGTTGGCTAATGCCACCACAATGCACGACAACATCGATCTTCCCTTTCCAAGCGAGTGCTTGGCTTGCAATGTCCGGAATCTGATCAGTTTGGCTTAAGTCCAAAGGCAAGACCAAGGATCGATTCCTCGCCACCTCGCTCCATTCAGCAACGACCTCTTCAAGTGCACTTTGACGTCTTGAAGAAAGGATGACATCAGCGCCCAGTTGGGCCCATTGCGTCGCTGCGGCCCGTCCAATGCCACTGCTCGCTCCGGTGACCCAGACACATTTCCCTTCCCAATTCATTCCCATTTGTGGTGTTGATGAGGAGTCATCGCCGCAACTTAGAAGTCGATGTTGGCGTATTTGGCGTTTTCTTCGATGAATGCCCGACGCGGCGGAACTTCATCGCCCATGAGCATGGAGAACACGTGGTCACAGGCTGCGGCATTTTCAATGGTCACTTGACGCAATGTGCGGAATTCAGGATTCAGGGTCGTGTCCCAAAGTTGTTCGGCGTTCATCTCACCCAAACCTTTGTAGCGCTGAATGCCAATGCCCGAATCTGATCCCGATGCACCTTTGAACTGTTCAATCAACAGATCGCGTTCATCATCGTTCCACGCATACACTTGACGGGAGCCTTTCTTGACGAGGTACAAGGGTGGAGTTGCGATGTAGACGTAGCCATTTTCAATCAGTTCCTTCATGTGCCGGAAGAAGAACGTGAGAATCAATGTCTCAATGTGGCTACCATCAACATCCGCGTCACACATGATGACCACTTTGTGATACCGCAACTTTGCAATATTGAGCGCTCGCTCATCTTCTTCGGTGCCAATCGTGACGCCTAAAGCCGTGTAAATGTTCTTGATTTCTTCGTTCTCGAAGATTTTGTGCTTCATGGCTTTCTCAACGTTGAGGATTTTACCACGAAGCGGCATGATGGCTTGGTTGTGACGTTCGCGTCCTTGCTTGGCCGTGCCGCCAGCGGAATCCCCCTCCACCAAGAACAGTTCACACAAAGCAGGATCTTTTTCAGCGCAATCAGCGAGTTTTCCAGGAAGTCCAGAACCACTCATGACCGTCTTTCGCTGCACCATTTCACGCGCTTTTCTTGCAGCGTGTCTTGCTTGTGCGGCTAAGATGACCTTGTTGACAATCGTTCGGGCGTCATTGGGATGTTCCTCCAAATACGCTTGGAGCATATCGGACACGGCTTGACTCACCGGAGCAGAAACTTCTGCGTTGCCGAGTTTCGTTTTGGTCTGTCCCTGGAATTGAGGTTCCGCCACTTTCACGCTGATGACAGCGGTCAATCCTTCACGAAAGTCATCGGCAGAGATGTCAAACTTGAGTTTGTCCAGCATGCCCGATCCTTCAGCATACTTTTTCAACGTCAGCGTCAAACCACGTCTGAATCCAGAAAGGTGAGTGCCACCTTCGTGCGTGTTGATGTTGTTGACGTAGGAGTAGAGATTTTCTGTAAACGACGTGTTGTAGGTCATCGCCACTTCCACCGGCACGCCGCTGCGCTCACCATTGACATGGATGATTTCAGGAATGAGGTGCTCGCGGTTGGCGTCGAGGTAGTTGACGAAATCCTTCAGTCCATTTTCCGAATGAAAAACCTCCAATTTGAAACCGAGATCTTTGCCTTCCTCATCGAACAACGTTTCGCGTTCATCCTTGAGTGTGAGTGTCAATCCCATGTTCAAAAAGGACAGCTCGCGCATGCGATCAGCCAATGTGGCATACGAGTATATGAGCGTTTCGAAAATTTGCTCATCCGGGTTGAATTCTACCGTAGTTCCTGTCTTTTCGGACGTGCCGATTTCTTTAACAGGATAGAGTTCTTTTCCGCGGCTATAGGATTGTTCATACATTTTGCCATCACGGTGTACCACCGCACTCAAATGAGCGGACAGCGCATTCACGCATGAGACACCAACTCCGTGCAATCCACCGGAAACCTTGTAGCTGTCTTTGTCGAATTTACCGCCAGCTCCAATTTTGGTCATGACGACTTGCAAGGCTGATACGCCTTCCTTTTCGTGCATGTCCACGGGAATGCCTCGACCATTGTCCTCCACCCGAACGCCGTTGTTTGCGGTGATGATGACATCAATGGTGTTGCAGTGCCCTGCTAGGGCCTCGTCGATGGAGTTATCGACAACTTCATAGACCAAGTGGTGCAAACCGCGGACACCCACATCGCCGATGTACATGGATGGGCGCATTCGCACGTGCTCCATGCCCTCGAGGGCTTGGATATTGCTCGCGTCGTAATTGCTTTTACTGAGGTTGGGTGACGAGGGTTTGGAATCTGTGGATTGCCCCTCGTTCTGAATATCTTCCGCCATGGCTGTCGCTTAAAATTTGATGGAGCCGCAAGCGACTCAAACTACCTTCGAATTTAAGCATGAAAGGCCAGTAATTGCTGATGAAAGGGCGTTTTCTAACGCCACTTATTCACAAATTTTGACGGGTTTGCTCACAAGTGGTTAGAACGCGTAGTTCATGCCCATTTGAAATCTGAATTTTTGACTGTTGTAGCCGGGTAAGAAGAGGTTGGGTTGATTCAGCACATTGTGCAAGTGGATCCATCCGCTGAGTCGACCGTTGTAGAGGTATTCCAGTTGGATGTCCCACTGGGTGGAAGCGCCCAAGGCAGTCTCAAAACCGATCCATTGCTCGCCATTATACACCTCGGTAGATTCCGACTCAGTCGCCCAGGTCTGGAGGCCATTTCTACCGGTTAAGATGTCGAGTTGGCTGCTCAGCCGAATTTTCTCTTGCCAGGTGTACACAGCACCCAATTCTGTTTGCAACGTGGGCAGATTCCAGGGCTGGAGATGAGGAGCTTCATCATCTTCAAAGTGGTAGTTGTTTTGCTTGATTTGACCGGTCAACGTGCACGTCTCGTTCATTCTCCAAGATCCATCGGCTTGGATGGATGTGATGTTCATGTCAGCATATTGAGGTGCGAAAGTTTCTCCTCGTGTACTGAGGGTGTCGGGCCCCCAAAGAAGGAATTGGTCGCAGATCTGGTGGTGCGCACTCAAATTGAAGGTGAAGGCTTTTGTGATGGAGCCCCGGACACCCGCCTGGAGATGAATTTTTTGATACGTGTTCATGAAAGCAGGTGTCTGATCGGATGCAAAGGGGTTGGCTTGTAGTAAGGTCTGGTAGCGATTTTGATGCACGCCTCCATCCGCTTTCAAATAGGGAATGAATAGCCCGCGCATGAGGCTGGTAGAGACTTCCAATTCGGGAACGACAAGCAGGGGTTTGTTTCCCTGAGCGTCAATCCAAAACGCGACACCTGCACGGGTTTGAATGTTGCCGAAAGTGTGGTCGATCTGTGGATGAAAGTCAAAAATAGCTTGGCGACTGGTTGGGGATTCAGCGCCTTCAACCAAGCGGTTGAGTCGATCAACGTTGGTGTGCAAGGTCAGCGATATGGGGAGCTGTTGGATTCCACTGGATCCATTTGCTTTCGAGGAGTCGGGGTTCAGTTTTAAGGACAATTCTAGATCGATGTTGTGCTCCTGAAGAGGGCCTTCTTTTAGGAATTGGTATGCAGCTTTCAGACGGTGTTGAAGGTGCTGGTTTTTTGTTTCAAAGTTGTGGACATCGAGCTGAGTTCCCCACACCTGGTAGGTTCTTTCAATCGATTCATTGCCAACGCTAATGGATGGGTTTCCGCCAAAGAAACTGACGTGTTGGCGAGCGTAATTCCCAATGATTTCAACCGATTCTGTGCCGATAAATCGCTTGCCCCAACCGGTGAAGCTGCTGCTGCTGAACACATCGTCGATGCTGTCGTTATCAGCATAACCTCCTTGACTTGAGACGTGTGATCCACGCAGGCCCCAGGACCCTTCTTTGGATCGGAGGTCGGTGTAACTGAAATCCAATGTCGGGCTGATGAAGTTGCCCAAGCCGGCCTGGATGTGGCCTTTGTACAACCTGCGCAAGGGCTCGCTCACATGGAGTCGAATGGGACCATTTTTAGACCATTCGGGCTGCACGTTCATGCGCTTGGGAAGCATGGAGTACGTGAAAGTCGGTTTGGTTGTCTTCAGATTGACCGGCTCGGGCCAATGCAATTGCTTGTGTGCGTCTTGCAGCAGGATTTCCCGGTCACCAATGAAGGTGACTTCCAAGTCCAACGTGTCAGAAGAAGCCAGGATCGGGGAAATGGAGAGCGCCATGATGGCCAGGCCGCAGACCAGCCTAGAAAACAGTGAGTTTGAAGTTTCGTTCATGGCCTTCAGGGTTTGTCAGTGTTCAAGGAGTCGATGGGCATGGATTGAATCGTTTCGTCCAAGTCGTCAAAGGGCAACGTTTCAAGACTGTCTCTTTGGGATGTTTCCAATAGTCGCAGCTGTTCCAATCGATCCATGTTCGCCAATTGTGCCAAAGCCTGTTTTTGCACCCAGTCAATAGCGACATTGTCCACAATGCTTTCAGCAGTGGTCCTAGCTTGGAACCAATCTTCCATGGCCGTATAGGTGTCAACGAGGAGTAAGAAGGCCTTGAACTTCCATTCGTCATAGGCGGCGAATTGGTCGATTAGTTCAAAAATCAAGGATTCAGTAGCGGGGAAATCTTGGCGATTGAAAAGGATTTGACAGCGCAGATATTGGCATTCAGCTCCGCGCTCACCACCAAAGCTTGCAACGGCTTTCAAATCCTCACTCGCTGCGGCTACCTCGTTGCGTTCCAATGTGATTTTACCTCTCCAATAGAGGGCTGTTCGGTGAATGTCTTCGGGTGTCTGGATGTCTTCGATCACGAGATTGGCGTAAGTCAATGCTTCTTCAGTGAATTCTAAGAGGTACAGACAACGCATAAGGCCGATGCGGGCTTCCAGTACGTTCTCTTTCAGCATGCCTACGGACTCCAATGTTCGATAATGGGACAAAGCTCCTGTCCAATCTTGCGCATTCCACGCGATGGTGGCAGCACCCAAAGCGGCGAGTTCGCTGTAATCGCTGGTGGGTTGTTGGAGGACATACTCGAAAGCGGCGCGTGCTTCATTGACCTGGTCCTGGTCGTAGTGGCAATTCCCCAGGAAGAAGTGGGCTTCCATCAAAAAACGACCTTGGTCATAGGATCGGATGTATTCCCCCAATCGGACAATGGCCTTGTCGCACAGTCGTTCCAGAGCCAGCGATCGTGCCGCATTGAAGAGGCGTTCTTCGATTTCATCTCCATTCAAACCCACCCCTGAAGGAATGTTATCGAGCAATCCTCGGTCCATGAGCAGCGGTTCTACCACATTGAACGCATCGCCGGCAATGGCATCGTTGCCGTAATCCTGACGGATGACATCCCAAATTTGAAGGACATCGTCTTCACGTCCTTCTTTGACACCGATCAAACACAGATCGACGAGGGCATACTTGAAACGAGCAGAATTGGGGAAGTCTTGTTGGAGGCGCTCCATGGCGACTCTAGCGGAGGGTAGCTGATTGGTCTCAATGAAGCCACGGCCTAACGAGTATAGCGCTTCGGGCAAATAGCTTGATTCGGGTGCCAGAAGAATCAAATCCTCTAGCGCAGCAATTTCTTCCAAGGGTCGATCCAAGGACCCCAAGCATTCGGCTCTTTGCAAGCGCGCATAGTCTTCAGAAGATTCACTGGATTCGATGACTTCGAGATAATACCGCGATGCAGCCTCAAAGTCCTTCTTGGCAAAGAAGCAGTCGGCGGTTCGGAGCTTGGCATCGCGTATTTTGATGTCCTTTCCTTCGGGAGCGGCATTCAGGTAGGAGCGAAAAGCGGCCAGGGCATCGACATACAACTTGCGCTTGAAGAGGGCATAGCCACGGGCATAGATCCCATCGGCATAATGGCTGCTTTGATAGGCGCCGGGCGAAGATTCAAAGGCGGCGTAATGCCCTGTTGCATCGATGTATTTTTTTAAAAGGTAGCTCAATTCCCCCTGCCAAAAGTGTGATTCGGCAGTGAGCACAGGGTCGATTGGATAAGTTCTCACCGCGTCGAAATACGGCATGGCCTCCTGGTAGTCACCCGTGCGGAAGAGTTCCACACCGCGGTTGTACGCGACGATCTGAAACGCGCGTTGGACCGGTAAGGTTTTGTCTTCAATCAATTCCAATGCGCTCAAAGCACGGTCGTAATTCTTCGAAGACATGTACACTTCGAGCAAAAAGCCATAGGCCTCCTGCTTTCGCTTCGAGTTGGGAAAATCCCGGAGGTAACGCTCCACCGCACCAATGGCGTCATCAAAGGGGTTGTAGGTGAGTTCATAGGCCAGTTTGGCATAGCTAAACAGCGCATCTTCTTGAATGTCCGGGTCGAATTCGAGTTCAGATGTCTTTTTGAAGGTCGTGCGAGCCTTGTCTTTTTCTCCAAGACTTAAATAACAATCCGCCATGTGGTACATGCCGTTTTGCGCCATGGCATCCAATTCTCGAACGGAAAGCGTGAAGCAGTTCAACGCTTTTCGGTAGGCTTTTTCTCGGTAGTAGACATAGCCCATTTGGTAGGCAAACTCACGCGTGCGATCCCGACCTCGACTGAACGTGTATGACTCCTCTAAAAACGGGAGTGCCTCTGTAAATCGTTGTTGACGGTAATAGGCATCGCCTACCAATCGGGAGACGTCGGCTCGTTGGACTTCGTTGATTCGGCTATCCTCATGGAGCACATGGGGTGCGTAATCAATCAACGCGTCAAACTGCTCTGTCTCATGGAGCAATTGAGCAATGTAAATGGGGACGACCTGTTCAAATTCAGAGTTCGTGGACAGCGACTGGAATCCGGTCAAAGCCACTTGCGGTTGGCCCTTGAGATAGGAGATGTGACTGAAATAATACTGGGCATTGGCGGCGAATTTCCCCGATTCTTCCGGGTGCTCCATCACGGCAAAAAGATCCAGGCGCGCCTCTTCATACTGCTCCAATTCAAAACGGGCATGTCCTTTTTTGAATTGGAGTTCGCGTTTTTGTGCGGCGGGCATGCGCGTTGTTCGAATGACATCGTAGGCCGTGATGGCATCGTTCCAATTTCGCTTGCGATAAAGAAAGTTCGCATACATCCATTGCGCCTCTTGAACCAAAGGAGATTCGGGATAGGCTTCCATGAAAGTCCGAATTCGATTTTCCGCATCGGCATGCTGCAATTCGATGGCGCAAGCGGCCACTCTGAAAAGGGCCAGAGCAGACAACGTTGGTTTGCTGGTATCATCGGATTCCAACCATCGTTCATAGAGATGTATCGCTGAACCGAATTGGTGGTGCTCCCATTCCGATTCGGCTTGCATCCACATTCGCTGTGAATCGAATGGACTCCCATTCCACTGGCCATAGCTGGTGAATTGCGGAATGAATAGCGCCAAAAACAACAGAGTGCTAATTTGGAGGATATAGGAGGTGGCTTGCGGCATGTTCAGAAGTTGGGTCCTTTCGAAATTAAGGGTGCTTTGTGTGGTCAAAAGTGTTCTTGCTTGAAGTTCTCAACGATTCGGTGTGCCTATTTGTATCACCAGTTGGCCAAAAAAACAAACAGCCCCATGTTTCCATGGAGCTGTTCAGCCATACAATTTGGACGGATTTATTCGCCGGCCATTGGAGCGCCAGCCGGGACATTCGCTATTTGTACACCGGATGCTTCAAAGGCCAATTCATAAACGGGCTGAGAAACGGCATCGATGGAGGCTTGATCGGCTCCGGCGTCTTCCAAAAGGTGTTTTTGAAGCTCAACGGAGACCGTGTCATAATAGGCCTCGCCAGTGAACACAGCGCGTTTGCCATGCAGGCTGTCCTTGGGGACAAAAAACGCATGATCCTTCATGAAAACCATCACGGTATCTCCCTCGGGTCCTTTGACACTCATCCAGCATCCCATGGTCATGCAGCTTTGGACGATTTCGGCTTCGAAAAGCCCGGAGGCTCGCTCTCCCGATTCTAGCATGCTAGCGGCTTCTTCAGCTGGAATGGATCCAGATAAATCCACAATCGGCTCTCCATATGCGGTCCAAACAGTTGGGTCTGAGCTGGCCGCGGTTTCTTCTGATGAATCAACAGCGCAACTTGCGAACAGGAGGAGGGAAAGGGCCGTGCAAACGAAGGTTTTCATGAAGTGAAATTAGGGCAAAAAATTGAACAAGGTTGGGTTCAGTTGTCCAACGTGATTTCAAATTCGGTTCTTCGGTTTTGAGCCCGCGATTGCACGTCAACATTGGGAACTATTGGGCTGGATTCTCCCAGTCCATCCGAGGTGATACGCTCCAACGGAACGCCGAATGTGGCCAAAGTTCGCGCAACGGCTTCAGCACGCCGTTCTGAAAGAATTAGGTTGTCTTCTTCAGGACCAACATCATCGGTGTGTCCAATGATGTGGACGCCTAGCGCTTCATTTCGAGTGAGGTAAGCGGCAAAGGCTTCTAGAATGATGATCGAAGTCCGGTCAATTTCAGCGCTGCTTGTAGCGTATTGAATGTCCCCGATTTCAAAAGCTTCACCATTTTTGGGCTGTTCCAAAACGATGGGGGCAATCAGAGCTGAGCCGGATGGATTGGGCTGGTCGATGTCCACGATGACACTCGCTTCAAAGGCCAATCCTTCCGCTTCGGAGATCAAAAGAACATCTTCCCCTTGATCCAAGCGAACAATGGCCGCAAAGCGTCCATCGTCTTCGTTGATTTCAATGGTCTCGATGCGTTTGGATTTGGCATATTGTAAATAGAGCAAGGCCCCTGGCGGAATGCCTCCATCGGTTGCTTGCAGAGCTCCTTTCACAACACGGACCTCCTCGGGCTTGAATTCTTCGGGTACGGGAAATTGCAAAATATCGAGTCCTTTTGTTCCGGGGCGCCGGCTTGCGAAAAAGGCCTCTTCACCATCCGTGCTCACAACCAATCCGTGCTCGTCTCCTTCCGTGTTCACGGGAGCTCCCAGATTCTTTGCGTCTTCCCAGTGGCCAGTGGAATCTCGGTGGCAATACCAAATGTCGTAACCACCTCCGCTGGGCGACCGATCACTCGAGAAATAAAGCGTGTTTCCATCCGGATGGAGAAACGGTGCTTTGTCATTGAATTTGGAATTGATGGGCCTCGGCATCAAGTGAGGTTTTCCCCACTCGCCGGCATCATTCCGTTCCGTAATCCATACGTCCATGGTTGGGTTGCCCGCGTCGTCCTTGATGCTGTGCTCGTTGACCGAGGCATAATACAATTGCTTTCCGTCGGCGCTCAAGGCGGGCTGCGCTTCCCAACCTTCATTCGTATTGACGTTGCTGATGGGGCTCAATTCCCCCCACAGGTAGAGATAGTTGCTGTCGTCATCCCGGTCCAACACCTCGTACTGGGTCATGAACAAGTCGATGTTGTTCGGGTTTGTTGCAGTCGGATTTTGCGCGGCGATATAGAGCTCTAGGTTGTCAACGGATATGCTCGCACCGCCATAGCGCATGCCAGTGTTGAAGGGAGACTCCAAGGCAACGTCGGGTTCAAACACGGGTGAATCGTTGCCGCGAATGGACATGTTGAAGGTTTCAACTTCGCGGGTCAAGACATCGCCTTTTGCTTTTGCTTTTCCTCGTCGCGTAAAAAACAACAACGATCCGTCCGGAGATAAAGCGGGTAGAAATTCATCTTCGTAAAAGCTGATTTCCTGAATGACTTTTGGGGTGAAGTCATTTTCATGCCGCATGAAATCCATTTGAAATTGGATGATGGGCAAAACCTGCTCGACTTCTATGAGCTGTTTGTCATAGCGTTTGCCCAATTTTTGGGGGGCATCGGATGGGAAATAGCGATACGCATCGAAGTAAGCCTGGGCCTCTTCATAGTTGCGGTCAGCAAACTCCATGGCTCCTAGCATGTAGGATACGTCCGCGTGATAGTGAGGGCATAAGCCGATGAGCTCAAGCAACGGTTCTTTCGCCGCATAAAAGCTTGAACCGGTTTTTTTTGCAGCAGCAAATTCGAGTTTACCCCATTCTAGAAGACACTGCATGCATTCCTCGTCCTTGCTATAGGCTTGTTCAATGAAGGCTATTCGCTCAGACCGATCATACTTGGAAGCATTTTGCGCTTTCTCAATCAATCGGAGAACCTTGTCGTTCTGGGAATCCAAGCACGTGTCGTCTTGCGCTGTGGCATTTTGGACTCCGAGCATCAGCAAGAAGAAGCGTGCTATGCAGCGGGCGGTTCGGATGGACTTATGCCTGTTCCAGTTCATTTTCAGATGCAGCGATGATCGAAGAAACGGCACCGTCGCCTGTGACATTGACAACCGTTCGACACATATCCAAGATGCGGTCAACAGGGAAAATCAGGGCGATCCAAGCTGGATTCAACCCGACACTTTCCAAAACAATGATCATCAGCACCAAGCCCGCCGAAGGGATTGCTGCCGCTCCAATGGAAGCCAAGGTGGCGGTCAGGACAATGATCGCTTGCTGTCCCCATTCCAAGTCCACCATGTGGAATTGAGCAAGTGCCACCACCGCAATGGCCTGGTACATGCTGGTTCCATCCATGTTGACGGTGGCGCCAATGGGAAGGACGAACGAAGAGGTGCGGGTGCTAACCCCCAAATTCTGATTCACGCACTTCATGGTCACTGGGAGGGTCGCAACAGAACTCGACGTTGAAAATGCCGTGATTTGAGCGTCCCGCATGCCCGCTTGAAATTGCTTCCACGTCATGCCTTTGACCACCAGGTGAACGAGCAGGGGATAAACAACGAATACCATCAACGCCAATCCCAAAACAACCACCAGACTGTAGCGCAAAAGGAAGCTGAGCAACTGCTGGAACATGTCTGGGTCCGTCCCAGCAGCTTTGACAATTTGACCCGCCATCAAGGCGAAAACAAAAAAGGGCATCGCCTTCATTACCACCCACACCATCTGCACAAAAACTTCATTCAAGGAGTCCATGGCACGAACGATCGGGCCTTTTTTGTCTTCCGGAAGGCCGACCACTACGACCCCAAAAAAGATTGCGAAAAAGATGATCTGCAGCATGCTCATGTCCGCGAGCGCTCCAAAAATGTTCTTTGGAACAACATCGACAAGAGGCTGCAGTGGACCGCTGGATTTGGTGCGCTGGGCTTTGGTCAGCTTATCTTCGACCCAGTCATTCGTTTCAGGGGTTTCGAGTCGCAGTTGTGCAACCAAGGCCTCATTGCCCGGGGCGCCAGAAACATTGATGTCATCCAAAGACTGAATGCCATTGGCGTCTCGCCACAATTCATACCGGATGCGATTGGCTTCCAGTAAGTCGTCATCAGCGCCTGATCCAGGGCTGAAGGCATTGACCAAAACCAGACCTATGACCACCGCCATCATCGTGGTCAAAACATAGATGATCAAAGTCTTGATTCCCATCCGTCCCAGCTTGCGAATGTTGCCCAAACTTGTGACGCCGCTGATAATACTAAACAACACCAAGGGCACAGCAATGAGCTTCAAGAGGTTGATGAAGATGTCTCCAAAGGGTGTGATGTAGTCCAATGTGAATTGGTTCCATCCGAAAGTGACGCTCATCCAAGCGTACACCATTCCCACGATCAGTCCAATGATTACTTGCCAGTGCAGTGCGAGTCCCTTCATGTTCGAAAGTTAATCAGGGGAGGCGCAACCGGCGTGGCCAATTCATAGCTGAGCGCCTTTGTTTTTCAACCAATGATCGGCCAATACTAACAGAACCATCGCTTCGACCAGGGGCACGGCGCGCGGAAGAACACAGGGGTCGTGCCGTCCGCGTCCTTCTAATTGAATGGCTTCGCCGGCTTCGTTGACCGAATCTTGCGGTTGAAGTATCGTAGATACGGGCTTGAACCCCAGTCGAATCACAATGTCTGAGCCGTTGGAGATCCCTCCTTGGATGCCCCCGGAATGATTGCTGGTCGTTTGAAATTCTCCGGCTTCATTTTGAATCCAGGGGTCGTTGTGTTCAGATCCGTGCATGAACGTGCCACTGAGGCCGCTTCCCAATTCCATGGACTTCACGGCTGGAAGGCTCCATAGCGCATGCGCTAGGGTGGCTTGCAGCTTGTCGAACACGGGTTCGCCTAGCCCTGCGGGCAGGCCTCGAGCCACCATGACAATGGTTCCTCCAACGGTGTCTCCCGCTTTTTTGGCTTGGAGAATGCGAGCTGACATGGCTTCCGCGCATGCGAGATCGGGGCAACGAACAGGGTGGGCATCCACCGATTCTCTCGCATAAAAAGCGGGAGCTGTTTCCATGCCGATGTCGTGCACGCGTTCGACGTAAGCACTGGCTTCAATCCCCAAGGGAAGCAGCAGCTGACGAGCAATGGCACCGGCGGCTACACGCGCCCAAGTCTCTCTTGCTGAAGATCGGCCACCGCCCCGGTGGTCGCGGATTCCATATTTCGACCAGGTGGTGTAATCCGCATGAGACGGACGAAACGCTTTTTCCAAGTGAGCGTAATCATCACTTCGAGCATCTTGATTGTAGGCGATAAAGGCGATGGGCGCTCCGGTTGTCTTCCCTTCAAAGAGCCCGCTCAGCCAATGAATTTCATCGGGCTCTTGCCGTCCGGTGGTCAAGGCGGATTGTCCCGGTTTTCTTCGAAGGAGTTCGACCTGAATGGCTTCCAAATCCAATTCCAGTCCTGCGGGGCAACCATCCAACACGCCTCCAATGGCTTGCCCATGGGATTCGCCAAAAGTGGTCAACCGAAAGTGTGTTCCGAATCCATTGCCTGCCATGCAGCGAAGTTACGGAAGCACAGTTCGTCTTGCTACCTTGCAGGCATGAGGCGTTTATTCAAAAACATCAAAGGACTCGTCGGATGCTACGAGTCACCTCCAGCTTGGCTGGAAGGACGCTCCATGGCGGAATTCCCCGTTTTGGAGAATGCCTGGTTGGCCATTGAAGAGGGGCGAATCGCTGCTTTTGGGAGCATGACCGATTTCCCAGGGATCATCGATTGGTCCGGCTTGGAGATCGAAGATTGTGAAGGGCGCTATGTCTTGCCGGCCTGGTGTGATAGCCACACCCATTTGGTCTATGCGGCGGATCGGGGGGGTGAGTTCTTAGAGCGGCTGCAAGGAAAGAGTTACCAGGAGATTGCGGAAGCGGGCGGCGGCATTTTAAATTCGGCTCGTGCACTGCGTGCCATGTCGGAAAATCAATTGCTTGAGGATGCGACGCTTCGTTTGCAGCATGCCATGGACCAGGGGACGGGAGCGATGGAAATTAAAAGTGGCTACGGTTTGACCATCGAGGGAGAACTGAAAATGTTGCGGGTGATCCAAGCATTGAAAGCGCAAAGCCCCATTCCAATCAAATCCACGCTATTGGCTTGCCACGCTATTCCTGAAGGCGATTGGGACGCAAAGCGCTGGACTGCCGAAGTGATTGAGCATTTGCTGCCTCAGGTGGTTTCGGAGGGGCTAGCGGACTATGTGGATGCGTTCTGTGAAACAGGCTATTTTGGCGTGGAAGAACTCCATTCGTTGCTGGCGGCCGCACAGGCCAAGGGTTTGCGCGCTAAAGTGCACGTCAATCAATTCAATTCCATCGGGGGTGTCGCTGCGAGCGTCCAATGGAATGCTTTGTCGGTGGACCATCTTGAGGAGCTCAACGATGAGGATGTCAGCGCTTTGCAGGAAGGCATGAAAGGAGCCAATGGGCCTGTCTTTCCTGTCGCTTTGCCAGGATGTTCCCATTTCTTGAGCATTCCATTCACGCCCGCTCGAAAATTGATGGACGCGAACCTTCCGGTCGTCATCGGCTCGGATCACAATCCGGGAAGCGCACCTTCAGGCAACATGACCCTTGCGGTTCAATTGGGCATGGTCAAAATGGGCATGTTGCCGTTGGAGGCCATTGCAGCAGCGACCATCAACGGGGCCGCAGCCATGGAACTAAGTCAAGAGGTTGGTGTCATAGCTCCTGGTTGGCGCGCCAATTTGTTGATCACCAAGCCCATGGCAGGATTGGAACAAATCGGGTATCGGTTTGGTGACAATCCGGTTGAAAAAGTGTTCATCAATGGTGTGTTGCGTTGACGGACCTCGAAGGGGTTGGTCTTATTTTGCTTCTTAATTATCCCATCAGATTTCATCATGGACAGACTCATTGAATGCGTGCCGAACATCTCGGAAGGGAGACGGGACGATGTGATACAGGCCATTGCAGCTGTGGTTGAAACGGTTGACGGCGTGAAGCTTTTGGACGTGGATCCTGGGCGTTCGACAAACCGTACGGTGATCACGTTTGTTGGTCCGCCTGAGACGGTGGGGGAGGCGGCTTTTCGTCTGATTCAAAAGGCGTCAGAATTGATTGACATGTCCAAGCATCGAGGCGAGCATCCAAGAATGGGAGCGACGGATGTATGTCCTTTTGTCCCCGTTCGTGGTGTGTCGATGGCTGACTGCATCGAAGTGGCCCATGCCCTTGGAAAGCGCGTCGGAGAAGAGTTGGGGATTCCAGGTTACTTCTATGAAAACGCGGCGAAGACGCCGGAACGGAAGAACCTTGCCGTTTGCCGAAAAGGTCAATACGAGGGATTGGCAAAATTGACGACAACCCAGGGCGCGCCTGATTTTGGTCCGGCCGTGTGGAATGACGCGTCAAAAAAATCGGGAGCCACGGCCATCGGTGCGCGTGATTTTTTAATCGCCTACAACGTCAACTTGAACACCACGAGCGCACGCCGCGCAAACGCCATTGCGTTTGATATCCGCGAGTCAGGTAGGGTCAAGCGTGAAGGAGGTCCCGGTAGTCCCGTCATGAAGGATGCACAGGGTGAGCCCATGCGTGAACCGGGATCGTTGAAAGCCGTCAAGGGCATTGGCTGGTACATCGAAGAGTATGGAATTGCCCAGCTTTCCTTGAATCTGACCGACATTCAAGTGACTCCAGTGCACATCGCGTTTGACGAAGCTTGCAATCGTTCTCAAGCGCGTGGAATTCGGGTGACCGGCAGTGAGTTGGTTGGGCTGTTGCCTTTGCGCGTGCTGACCGATGCGGCTGATTTTTACCTCACCAAGCAAGAAAGATCTTTGGGCATTTCGGATGCGGAAAAAGTCAAGATTGCTGTCAAGTCCTTGGGGCTTGATGATTTGGCCCCATTCAATCCTCAAGAACGCGTCATCGAATACATCATTGCTGACAAAGGGGCGACACCGCTCCTGGAGATGGACTTGAAAGCGTTTGCATTGGAGACGGCTTCAGAATCCCCAGCGCCAGGAGGAGGGTCCATAGCAGCCTATGCTGGAGCATTGGGTACTTCATTGGCGACCATGGTGGCGAATTTATCAGCGCACAAACGGGGGTGGGATGACCGCTGGAAGGAATTCAGTGACATCGCCGTTCGCGGGATGGAGTTGCAAGGGAAATTGCTGGCGCTGGTCGATGCAGATACAGCGGCCTTCAACGGAATTATGGATGCATACGGCTTGCCCAAAAGTTCGGATGCCCAAAAAGGTGCGCGAGCGCAAGCCATTCAAGATGCCACTCGCCATGCCATTGATGTCCCGATGGAAGTCGCACGGATTTCATTGCTTTCGATGGAGGTCGCAGAAAAAATGGCTGAATTTGGCAATCCCAACTCCATCACGGATGCGGGTGTTGGCGCCATGGCCATTCGAGTCGGAGTGATGGGGGCGATTCTGAACGCCCGTGTCAATGCGAAGGATCTGAAGGATGCGGGCTATGTTGAAGAAGTTCTTCAAGCCTGTGACGCCATGTGGGAAGAGGTCAATGCCCGTGAAGCGGCTGTGTTGGCTCAGGTGGACACCGTGTTGAGTGCTTGAACATTGGGGTCGATTCGACCCGATTTGATGGAAAATAAAATGGGCCTGTACACATTGTGTACAGGCCCATTCCGTTTAAGT
>JAQCJQ010000112.1 GCA_027593035.1 Bacteroidota bacterium
GGTTCTTTGCCCATGGCCTGGAATGTGGCCTTCGCTAAATCCAAGAATGTGCGGGCCTGGCCTGTGCCGAGGTTGTACAAACCGTTCGACTCAGATCGGCGGTGGTGCATCAAAAACAAGCAGACTTCGGTCAAATCTTTGACATAGATGAAATCCCGTGTTTGCCCGCCATCGGTATAGTCTGAACGGTGCGACCGAAAGAGCTTCATGCCGCCCGTTTGCTCCACCTGTCGGAAGGTGTGCAACACCACACTGGCCATGCGCCCTTTGTGGTATTCGTTGGGACCGAAGACATTGAAGAATTTCAGTCCAGCCCAGAAATAAGGAGCGCGCCCGACAGCGGCTTCAGAGAGTGCCCACCGATCGAAATCGTTCTTTGAATCGCCGTAAGGATTCAATGGCTTCAATTCTGAAACGATCTCGTGGTTGTCCTGATATCCATGTTCTCCAGCGCCATAGGTCGCCGCGGACGAAGCATAGACCAAGGGCAGACCATATTGGACGCATTGATTCCAAACCGTTTGGCTGTAGTGGAGGTTGAGCTCGTTGAAAATGGATCGATCCAATTCGGTCGTGTCCGTGCGGGCGCCCAGATGGAAGACAAACTGGACTTGGTTTTCATTTTTCGCAAGCCAATCAGCGAATTCCGCCCGATCCACTCGATGGGAGTGACGAATGTTCACGTAGTTGGCTTCTTTGTCTGCTCGTGTGAAATCATCGACGAGCACCAGATCAAAAAACCGTGCTTCACTGAGTCGCGCAGCCAATGCGCTACCGATAAATCCAGCTGCTCCAGTAATGACAATCATGGTGCAAAGGTAAGACAGGGGCTTCGCGTATCTTTGTCACCCTTACGAAGATGAAACAGGTATCCATCACCCGTCGCGCGCGATTCAACGCAGCCCACAAACTCTGGAATGAGCATTGGGATGCAGCGAAAAATTTCGAAGTATTTGGCAAATGTGCCCATCCGAATTGGCATGGTCACAACTACGAGGTGCATGTCACAGTCCGTGGCGTCATTGACGAGGAAACGGGTTACTTCATCAACTTCACAGACCTCAAAGCCATCATCCATGAGCATGTCGAGGAGCCACTCGATCATCGCAACCTGAACATGGATGTTCCATGGATGAAGGGAAAGCAGACCTCTGTTGAAAATTTGGTTATCGGAATTTGGGAGCAGATTGAACCAATCATCGCGACCCATGGTTGTACACTCGAACGGATTCGACTGTACGAAACCGAAAACAACTACGCCGATTATAGCGGTGAATCGTAATGGCATTATACGAGAAAAAGGAAAGCTTTGATGATGAGGCCATCATCGAAATGGCATCGAATTACCATTCGTTGCTGGAGACTGTAGGGGAAGACACTCAACGTGAAGGCTTATTGAAGACACCTGAACGAGCGGCTAAGGCCTTGGCTGTCTTGACGTCTGGCATGGGGGTCGATGCGACGGAAATCTTGAAAAGCGCGCTCTTTAACGAGCCGAGTAACGAGATGGTTTTGGTTCGTGATATTGAGGTATACAGTTTGTGTGAGCATCATCTTTTGCCTTTTTTCGGCAAGGCGCATGTGGCGTACATCCCCAATGGTAAGATCGTGGGCTTGAGTAAAATCCCCCGGGTAGTCGATGCGTTTTCGCGACGACTTCAAGTTCAGGAGCGCCTGACCGAACAAGTTCGGGATTGCATCCAAGAGACATTGGGAGCCAAGGGAGTGGCTGTTGTAATTGAAGCGCGTCACTTGTGCATGCAAATGCGCGGCGTGGAAAAGCAGAACACGATCACGACGACTAGCGCATTCACCGGACTTTTCCTAAACGACCCCAAGACTCGGAAGGAGTTCATGCAGTTGTCAATCGGCTCGTCCTACGGTCGGTCCTGAGCACGAAGTTGTCCAATTCCCATTGTGCATTTTTTTGGCGAATGGCGTGATGGAATTCAGTGCCTTCGCTGCAATTTTACCGCATGAACGAATTTCAATCTCCTCGATTAGTTGATGACGCGCTGATTCAAGACGAGTCCACCATTAGCCGATTCATTGCAAATGTCTTCAGTTGGATGGTTGCTGGATTGGCGATGACGGCTACAGCCGCTTATTATGTCGCACAGTCTGGGCTGGTAGCCCATCTATACAATCTCGAAACGGGAGGAATGTCCGGATTGGGATGGATTGTCATGTTAGCGCCGCTGGGATTCATTGTTGCGATGAACATGGGATTCGAACGGTGGTCTTCCACATCCTTGACTTTGTTGTTTCTGGCATTCAGTGCTATCATGGGAGTTTCATTGAGCAGTATTTTCTTGGTCTATGAGCTTTCGAGCATTTCGCAGGTCTTCATCATTACAGCGGTAACCTTTGGGGTGATGGCCGTGATTGGTTACACGACGCAGACTGATTTGACCAAATTCGGCAGTTTGCTCATGATGGCGTTGATCGGAATCATCATTGCAAGTGTCGTCAACTGGTTCATCGGTTCCGCAGGACTCGATTACATCATTAGCATTGTGGGCGTGCTGATCTTCACAGGACTCATCGCTTATGACACGCAGCGTTTGAAGCGCATCGCATCGGGCGTGGAATATGGTTCGGAAGCAGGAACAAAGCTGGCCATCTTGGGTGCGACGAGCTTGTACCTGAACTTCATCAATTTGTTCTTATTCCTCCTGCGACTTTTGGGTCGACGGAATTGATTCAATTCAGAATGTTGTTGCATAAAAAAACCTCGGAAACGAGGTTTTTTTGATTGCACACGATCCGTCTGATCTATTGAATCATGATCCGTTGGGACCAAACGCCTTTTCCTTCCAATTCCAAGAGGATGACATAAGCTCCTGCCGCATGCGGTTGGGCTTGGAAGAAATGCTTGCTAAGGCCTGCGGGGAATTGGCCACGGTGCAAAACATCCACGCGCTGTCCCCAGGCGTTGAATAGCGATAAGGTTCCGGTACAAGAGCCGTCCAATTCCAGAGGAACGCAAGTGATGGCACTCGCCGGATTGGGAAATGCTGCGGGGAAATGAACGCCGCCATTGTTTTCCGCAATGGACGTAATCGCGCCGACATCAAAACTCCACCAACCGGCTGGGGCCGGCATGGGACGTGTTCCGACTTTTCCGGAAATGGCTTCCGCTTCGACGTAGTAGTAGACCATTGTTCCCTCCGCCTGTGCCGGGATGTCCGCTGTCCAATCGGAATCACTGCCGTCGATAGGGGTCATGTTGACCGCATTCCAGGGGCCGGCGGCATTGGTCGCCCACTGCATGGTTGCCGTGGAAATGCCGCTGCGATGGCTGATGTAAGATTCGACGGCATATGGGTTGGCCGTGTCTTCGGTATCCGCCAAGGGAAGATGGCTGATCATCAACGGATCTTCTACGCCGACAGTGTGGGTAATGCAATGGATGGCACCACTTTGGGAAATGATCGCCTGGCCGTTGTTGTCACAATCAATGCCGACGACGTTGTATCCGGGCAAAAGCTCGGAATAGATTCGCAATGCTGTCGTGTCGTATTCTGTGTAGTACGTTGGCAAAAGGATGGTGTTGTTGACGAACACAGAATTGGCGTAAGTCAGGTACCACCCGTTTTCATCCGGATAGCCGCCTCCATTGCCTTGCTCGGGTGGGCTGGGGATGCGAATGACGTCAAATGGCGTTCCCCAGCGGGTGGTGTAGTTGGACAGCACATACTCCATGTTGGCATCAATCTGGGGGCCATCGGCCACGCCTTCCGGGTATTCGGCCACCAACAAAGTGCTCTCGTCAATCAGCTTCATGTGCATGTCGATGTGGTGGATGCCGTCAAAAGGCAACGTGGGCATTTTGATGTAGGTTTCTGTACCGTGGAATTCGGACATGATGCCGTCAATTTCGGCTTCCGTGTGATCCGGAAAATCCGTCCACCAGATCGTGCCACCATCGTTCTCGTCCAGCACCAACTCAGAGGCGAATGCTGTGCCGAATCCATCGGACATCCAATTTCCTCCGGTGTTCATGAGATTGTTGGGTTCAGCGGTGGTGCTGTATAGATCAATGCCCATCGTTTCAGCCAGCACATCGGGGATGGCATCATCTTCAGGACGGGGACGATTGTAAAGCCAATCCACCAATATCCGGTCATCATTCCAACTGCCATAGACGGTGTTGGCGCCGTAATCTCGAATCCATATGGTGTTGTATTCCGTCTCGACGATTTGCACGTTTTCGAGGGTTAAGGGGCCTCCGCAGCTATTGCCGGTCAAGTAGGACGCTGCCTCAGCAGGATCGTCCGCAAAAACAATGACCAAACATTCGTTTTGAGCTCCAGCCACAATTTGCTTTTGAATGCAAGGGAATGAGGTCCAAGCGATGGTCAAGGCCTCCACCTCTTCCCATTCAGCGGCTGTGCGAATGTTGTCATATGGCGGGGGCGTTTCAATGCCACGCGAAGACACGGGAGAAAACCCGATCCGCTCAACATGGTTGCGCTCTTCTACGGTCATGGCATGGGGCCACCCTTCTGCGCTCTGTGAAAACGCGTTGACGTTGAACATCAAACAAACTGCGAGAAGCAGGCGTTCCGGGTGAATTGATTTCATCATGTTGCAAGTTGGATGCGAAAATAAAGCAAGCGGGATGGTCGTCCTATGCTCCTTTCGAAAGGAGTTGTGCCAGCAAAGTGGAATCCACAGCATGCCCTCCCTCGAAGGTGTGGCTGGCATGAGGAATGCCATGTTTCTCTAACAAAGACGCCGTGTCTTGGAGCAGTTGAACGTTGAAATAAGGATCCGAATCGCCCACGGCCACATCGATGGGGGTGGAAATCAAAGGCTGAATTTCATGGGTCCAATCCAAGTCGGGCGGAAAAACACCCGCCCAAAAAATCAAGCGGCTGAAAGCGACGTTTCCTAAACTAGCCCAGCGGGCGGCTGTAGCGACCCCCTGTGAGAAACCCAATAAGGCCGGTCGGCGATCTGTTAAAGCCAGATGCGCTGCGAGTGCGTCCAGATACCGCACGTAATCCACCATGTCCGTATGCCGGTCTTCTTTGGTCATCCATGAAGCGCCGACGCGACCGGAAGTTCCCTCGGTGTAAAATCGATGAAAGCCTTCCGGGGCCACGATGGTCCATCCCAAATCAACCAAGGGCTGGAATCGTCTTAAGAAAAACTCCGGCAGTTGGCCGTAGCCATGCAAGGCAATCAAAACCTGCGATTGATCATTTAACGCCGGTCCAAGGGTGAAGTATCGTGCCGTTTTGGTGACTTCAAAGTGGTGTGATTCTGACGACATGAGTGGGGTTTACCAAGCGATGGTGAGCGCTGCGCTATCGCCTTGAGCGATGTAGAGCGAATCAAGGGTTTCGGTCCATTCGTTGTTCCGATAGACACGGTAAATGAAGGGCAGGTACCGATCAGCTTCGATGCGACAAGTTCGCTGGACATTCACATCCAAGCCAGTATGGACTTCCCAGGCGTTGGAACAGGTTGGATAAGCCCCAGGGATGTTCAAAGTTCTGAATTCAATGGCGTCGTCGGGCTGAAGGGGATTGGCATTCATCAGGTGAATCGCCACCAGGGCGCTCGGCATCACCTCGTGGTCGATGGCCAAGACTTCAGAATCAATGAAAATGTCGGGGTTGATGGATTCAACCCAATTGAACCAATGGGTGCCTGAAGCTGTGAGTCGGTAATCCCAAGCGTTGACACGCTGGAAGTCCAACGTCGCCATCCCGGTTGCGTCGGTCACGGCATCTGCAACCGCTTCATAATTGCCGTTGAGGATGCCGTCCATCAGGACCCGCCTTTCAAGATCGAGTTGGATGTTGGGGACATCTGTTCCAAGATCTGCGTGCTGGGTTTGGACTTGAATCTGCAGCTGACCAGTCGGTTCAGGGCGGCAGCCAACAAGGCAGTAGGCGGCCATCCCAACTCCAATGAGAAGCCATTGAAACGGGTTCATCATGAAATGACTTGAAGTTTGGCAAATTTCAAAAGCAACTGCTTTTGGCCTGCAGAAGGGAAAAATACCGTGGCCTTTTGATTTGGCGCATCGCCTTCAAGGCGAAGGACCTTGCCTTTTCCAAATCGTTCGTGTTCCACTTGCGCACCCTCTTGCAGCGGGCCTGAAGCCGCGCTTTGCTCAGATACTGGAGCAGGAACGGAGTGGCTTGGATCGCCCTCCATGCGCTTCAGAGGTTTGCCTGAAGCCGACTTCGGTATGACTGGGGCAGAAGCTCCTTTGAAGGGGCTTCCTGTTTTCTGTGGCTGTGCTTTTTTGGAAAGCCGTTCAAAAGCGGATTGAGGTTGGCTCTTCCCCGAACTCATCG
>JAQCJQ010000013.1 GCA_027593035.1 Bacteroidota bacterium
GAGTTGTTAACGACGTATGTGTTTTCCATATGATCGGTATAATCCTAGGCGTAAGTTAAATCGCTATGAAGACCTCTTCACATCGCTAGATTCTTAGCTTTGCACAACAGATTAACAATAAATCAAGCCCACATGTCCAACGGAAGATTCAACATACCCTACCCGATCAATGAGCCTGTTTTGTCATACGCGCCAGGGTCTATAGAGCGACAAGAGGTGCTCGACGAGTACAGAAAACTGTACAATCAACAAGGTTTGGATGTGCCGTTGTACATCGGTTCTGAAGAAATTCGGACGGATCACAAAGTGGCCATGCGTCCTCCCCATGACCATCGGCACGTACTAGGACATTTCAATTACGGCAATGCTGAACATGTTAAGCAAGCCATTGATGCCGCATTGAAGGCACGCACTGATTGGGCCAATATGCCTTGGTATGAGCGAGCTTCGATCTTTTTGAAGGCTGCTGACCTTGTTGCCGGTCCTTATCGTGCCAAGATCAATGCCGCGACCATGTTGGCTCAGTCTAAAAACGTGTTTCAAGCAGAGGTAGATGCCGCTTGTGAATACATCGACTTCCTGAGATTCAACGCCTATTTCTTACAGGAAATCCATGAAATCCAACCAGATAGTGCCGAAGGCATCTGGAATCGCATGGAGTACCGTCCATTGGAAGGGTTTGTCTTTGCAGTCACTCCTTTTAATTTCACGGCGATCGCAGGCAACTTGTGTGCTTCTGCTGCATTAATGGGCAATGTGGTCGTTTGGAAACCCGCCGACAGCCAAGTATTCAGCGCTCAAGTTCTCATGGAAATATTCCAAGCAGCGGGATTGCCTGACGGCGTGATCAACATGGTCACGTGCGATGGTCCTGTTGCCGGGGATGTGGTATTCAAGCATCCGGATTTTTCCGGATTGCACTTCACGGGTTCTACCGGTGTATTCCGACACCTTTGGAAGGAAATTGGAGACAACATTGCCCGTTACAAAACGTATCCCCGCATTGTTGGAGAAACGGGTGGCAAGGATTTTGTCCTAGCGCATCGGTCAGCGCATGTCAATGAAGTGGTTGCAGGACTGATCCGCGGAGCTTTTGAATTTCAAGGACAAAAATGCAGTGCAGCGAGTCGGGCCAACCTCTGGCCAGAAATTCAAGATGCTTTGCTTTCTGAAGTGAAAACCATTAAGATGGGATCACCTGAAAATCCAGAGCATTTCGTAAACGCCGTCATCGATGCCAATTCGTTCAATAAAATCAAAGGCTATCTTGATTTCGTCGCCAACGCAGAAGACGCAGAGATTTTGTGTGGCGGGAAATGTGACGACTCGGAAGGGTACTTCGTTGAACCCACCATCGTACTTGCAAAAACACCCCGATTCAAAACCATGGTAGAAGAAATCTTTGGTCCAGTATTGACGATATATGTCTATCCAGCCGAAGATTTTGAAGGGGCAATGGACCTCGTTGATACCACCAGTGAATATGCATTGACTGGAGCCATTTTCTCACACGATCGTTACGCCATTGAGCGGGCTACGAAGCGACTTGAGAATGCGGCTGGAAACTTCTATGTCAATGATAAGCCCACAGGTGCAGCCGTTGGGCAACAACCGTTTGGAGGTGCTCGCGGTTCAGGCACCAATGATAAGGCCGGAAGTATCTTGAATCTGCTTCGATGGGTTAGCCCTCGAACGATCAAAGAAACGCGCGTCCCTGCAAAAGATTACAGGTACCCATTCCTAGGATAGGAGCCTGCGGGTCATTTAATTTTTATAAGGGAACTTCATTGCTCCATGTCTTCTTCGTACCGAGGTCTCGGAATCGAAGACATGTCCACGCTTTCTGGCTCACCTCCTGCCGATTGGATGAAGTTTGAGCGGTGTTTTTTAGAAAGTACACCCTGCTCATCCAACCAAGCAGTGAGGACGAGGTATTTCTCTTTCTTTCCAAATTGTCCGACCGTTGCAATTTTTCCTTGGATCGACCTTAGCCGAAACGCACTGTTCAAAATGCTCGCGCGGATGATGCCATAGTGGTTCGAATCGAGCCCTTTGAAAATCAAAGCGTTGTCAATCAATGTCTTGTAAGGCATTGGCTTGTTGGCTGCTTCAAGTTGTTCTAAAATGAACTTGCCCCAAACACTCTTGGGGCCTCGCTTTTTGGCTTTTGTTCCAATCCGTGTCAAAACCGCTCCAGAGGTCGCATCGACATTCTTTCCTTTGAGCTTCCTAAGTGTTTGTTCTATGTGCTTCAGCTGACTAGCAACTCGCACTTTCTCCTCTTCGTAAAACGCCAACATAGCCGCCAATTCTACAGTCGAAAACATGACTATTGTAATTTTAGAAGTGCAAAAATAAGGGTATAAACAATGATTGAGCAATGACACAAGAGAGAAAATTCCCTCTTGTGTCATAAAACCGTCACAATAAGCCGGATTCTGTTCTCCATCGAAATGAAGCTTCATCATCTATCTGCGCAATCTACCCCCTAACTCGAGCGAGCAGCCCTCAAACGCTAGTGTACATGATCTTGCAACCCGCAAGGTTTACCTAAGCCAGCAAATCACTTTACTGCTGGTGAGCTCTTACCTCACCTTTTCACCCTTACCTGTGCTCGAAAGCCATCGGCGGTTAAAATTTCTTTAGCACTATCTGTCACAATTTGCATTGTGCCTTCCTTTTGAGAAGTGCGGCGCTCTGCGTTGTCCGGACTTTCCTCTCCAGCATTCTGGAGCGATGAAGTATGGCGGTTAAACTCAGTCCCAAGTTACGTCAACTGCAACAGTATCGCTTCCTCGTTGAACAACGACTGTTGAAGTTTCACCTGCATTGAACAAGCTCAATGCCTGCATGTAGCTCATCATATCAATGACTTGTACCGTATCAATGGAAACCACCACATCGCCTCTTTGTAGGTTCGAGTTGGCCGCTGGTCGCCCCTCACTAACGCCATCGATTCGCATCCCCCTGCCATCAAACAGATAATCGGGAATGACTCCAAGGGTCACCTTGAAAGAAGGCGTGCTGTCCTTGTCCTGATCAACCGTCGGTGTAAAAGGCCAATCAGATTTCTGATCCAGAGTTCGCATGATGCGCTCAACAAAATCAACCACCTTGATGATGCCCTCGATATTGATTTTTTCAGGTGTGTCAGATGGCTTATGATAATCCGGGTGCTGTCCTGTGAAGAAATGGAGCACTGGAATGTCTACCAAATAAAAAGAAGTGTGGTCACTCGGTCCCACCCCACTTTCACTTGGTATTAAAATGAGGCTGTCTTCATTGCAAGCTTGGAGCAAGTTCATCCACTCTGGCGAAGTTCCTGTACCGTACACGGCCAAGGTGTCGCCGTGCATGCGCCCCACCATGTCCAAGTTGATCATGTATTTGATGGAATCCAGTCCAATCGTTGGGTGCTTACAAAAATGATTGGATCCCCAAAGTCCTTTTTCTTCTCCCGAAAATCCAGCCCAGAGGACGGGATGCTCTGGTGTGTCTAGAGCAAAACGTCGAGCCAATTCCACCATGGCTGCAACGCCAGACGCATTGTCATCTGCACCTGCGTGCAAACGGGGCTCACCTCGGAACAAGGAACCTTCACCACCATAGCCCAAATGATCATAATGTGCTGCCAAGACCCCCCATCCTGAAGATTCTTCGCTATTGCTCGAAAACAAAACATTGCGGCCTTCAATTTCTTGTACCAGCGCCATTCCTAAAACGGCGCTATCCCCCATGCCATGCATCTGCATTGGAGGGTGTGGCTTGTAATGGAACGTTTGTATGCTACCGCTATCCCCCCTGGCCACCAAATCAATCGAATTGAAAACCGAATCCAACCAGGCCGAAGCCAAAAGCTCGCCATGGGTTCCTGTTTCTCTTCCTTCCATTGCTGGAGAGGCCAATGCCTCTACATGAGCCAATAGGCGCTTAGAAGCGACCTCGTCAGCACTTTCACTCGGTGCGCAACCGAAACCAAACAAAAGGAATAACCCAAAGATTGCAGTGTAAACCCCTTCAAATTGTATCGTTGCCTTCATATCGCATTACTTTCGCGCAAAATTCGTTCAATGACGCTCAAGTTCCTTCCGTTCGCGACACTAACTACATTTATTTTCTTTGGTTGCCAATCTTCTGATTCAGGGATCACGCGTGATTTGAAGTTGAATCTGCCCACGGACTCCTTGACAACAGAAAATGAAATCCACTTGGGCAACATGCGACAACTGACTTTTGGGGGTGACAATGCCGAAGCTTATTGGTCATTTGACAGCCAGAAACTCGTGTTTCAAGCGAACAATCCGTCTTGGAATACGGGGTGCGATCAGATTTTCTATATGCAACTCGAGGAGGACCGAAGCCCATCCTCCACCCCACCCACGCAAATATCCAGTGGACAAGGAAGAACAACCTGCGCGTATTTCATGCCAGGCGACGAATCCGTCATATTTGCTTCAACACATCTGCAAGACTCGCTTTGCCCAGAAGTGCCTCCACGTGGACCGAATGGTGAGTACGTTTGGCCCATCTACGCCTCATATGACATCTTCACAGCGAACTTGCAAGGAGAATTGCTCGCTCAGTTAACCGACCATCCAGGGTACGATGCTGAAGCCACATTGAGTCCTCAAGGTGATAAAATAGTCTTCACGAGCACACGGAGCGGAGATTTGGAACTATACACCTGTGATATCGATGGCTCGAATGTCTTTCAAGTGACCGATGATTTGGGCTATGATGGTGGGGCCTTTTTCTCACCGGATGGCAGCAAGCTCGTTTGGAGAGCAAGCCGTCCTCAGTCTCCTGAGGACGTGGAACATTATCAGGCTTTGTTAAAGCAAGGTCTCGTTGAGCCCACTGAAATGGAACTTTTTGTCGCCAATGTTGATGGCAGTGAGGCTCGTCAAATAACGGCATTGGGCGGAGCCAATTGGGCCCCCTATTTTCACCCGAAAGGCCAACACGTGCTGTTTTCAAGCAACCACCATACCGGTGGCTTCCCGTTCAATATTTTCATGATCGGCTTGGATGGTAGCGGTCTGAAGCAAATCACTTTCGACAGTGCATTTGATTCGTTTCCCATGTTTTCACCTGACGGACGTTATTTGGCCTTCTCTTCGAATCGAAACAACGGGCGAACCCGCAGCACGAATGTATTCGTAGCTGAATGGCAAGAACAATGAGACACCAGTATTACGCTTTAAATAAACCCTTCGGATACTTGAGCCAGTTCTCCGACGAGGCCAAGCATCCCGGATTGTTGAAGTTGAAATTGGGTCTACCCAAAGACGTCTATCCCATTGGTCGATTGGACCGGGATTCTGAAGGACTGCTCTTGTTGACGAACGACAACCGGTTCAAGTCGGACATGATCTCTCCAGAAGGTGAGCATGAGCGTCGATATTGGGTCCAAGTGGAAGGCGTACCCAATGACACTGATCTCCGCGCTTTTGAGCGTCCAATGGATTTGACTATTCGGAAAAATGCGTTCACGACACGGCCTTCTTCAGCCCGATTGCTGGAGGGCCTCGAACTACCGGAAAGGAATCCACCCATTCGGCAGCGCTTGAACATTCCAACCGCTTGGATTGAAGTTTGCTTGACCGAAGGGAAGAATCGACAAGTGCGGAAAATGACGGCACACGCCGGATTTCCGACGTTGCGCTTGATCCGAAAAGGCTTTGGGTGTTTGGACCTCGACGGCATGGATCTTGAACCCGGAAAAATCCAGGAGCTAACCCAAGAGGAAGCCTATCAGGCTTTGAGAAACGAGTGACATGACCCGGCTTTCCTCTGCTTTATTGACTTTATTGGTGCTGCTCTGGTCTTTTTTTTGTTGCTCTCTAGCCTTGGTCGTCACGCTCGCCTCAAAAAAGGCCATCCCATGGGTTTTGAAGGGCATCGGAAGTGATTTGTGGAGCAAATACATTCTGGTGTTGACAGGCAACGGCAACATGGCCGTCACCCACTCATCGGAGCATAGCCAACAACATCAGATCCCCTCAGAAGCCATCTTTGTGTCCAATCATGTGAGCCAATTGGACATCAACGCGGCGTCCTTTGCCATTCCACATCCCATT
Organism: Bacteroidota bacterium; assembly: GCA_027593035.1. Taxonomy (GTDB): domain Bacteria; phylum Bacteroidota; class Bacteroidia; order Flavobacteriales_D; family Sanyastnellaceae; genus UA16. Next base: position 6,081 of record JAQCJQ010000013.1, read on the forward strand.
GTCTTTTTGGCCAAAGCCTCCATTCGGAAGGTCCCCATTCTTGGATTGCTCAACGAGCGTGTTGGAACAGTCTTCATCGATCGTGCCGATAAGGAGGGAGCACGCAAAGCTGTTTTTCGGCTCAAGTCAACTTTGGAGAGAGGCATTTCTGTGTTGGTTTTCCCCGAAGGAACACGTTCTAAAAGTGGTGCAATGGGTTCATTCAAAAAGGGAGCATTCCATTTGGCGGTGCAAGCTGATGTGCCCATCATTCCTTTGCACATTCACGGAACACGTAAGACGCTACCCAGTGGTTCTTTTTGGGTGCGCCCCAATCCCATTCACGTTCGTTTTGGTGCCCCCATCTATCCATCGGAATGCGCCAACAACATTGGAACGCTCACTGAGAGCGCTAAATCTGCTGTCGAATCACTAGGGGCGTGGCACGTAGAGAATGTGATAACTCCCGATTGAATTCTAAGTTCCCAGCGCATAGGCTGCTTCCAGCCCTTCCAGGATAGCACGTTGAGCGTCCAATCCACGCGCATTGCTCGCTCCGCCAACAACCTGTAGATTGACACCGCGACGAGTCAAGTCTTCGACGAGATCTTGACGGCTCTCTTGGCCAGCACACACGACGACGTGATCCACTTCCAACGTACATGGATTGCCCGATTGAGTATAATGCAAGACACCGTTGTCCCATTTGTGGTATTCCACATCAGAATGGGTTTGAACCCCACGGTCTTTCAATGTTTTTCGATGGATCCAACCCGTTGTCTTCCCGAGACCTCCCCCCACTTTGCCACTGGACCGTTGGAACAAGTGAATCTCCCTCTTTGACTTGCGGGATTCAGGTTTGAGGATCCCTCCTCGTGCCTCTAAGTCCTCGTCAATGCCCCAGGCCTTGGAGAAATCCCCATCTCCATCATGGGATAAGAAATCGGCCACATCAAACCCGATGCCACCAGCTCCAATGATCGCCACACGAAGGCCTACATCCACCTTTTCTTTGAGGACATCGATGTATCCTACGAATGCCTTTTGGTTTTCTGACCCCGGGATTTTGAATGGTCGTGGACGCACACCCGTTGCCAAAATGACGGCATCAAACTGACCGGTAAGTTCTTCTGCTGTAACGGATTGATCCAGATGAACCTCCACCCCAAATTTCACGAGCATGCTTTTGAAATAACGGAGTGTTTCATGGAATTCTTCCTTGCCAGGAATTTTCTTCGCCAGATTGAATTGTCCTCCGATTTCTGAGCTCTCATCAAACAATTCGACTCGATGTCCGAGTCTAGCGCATTCCGTTGCCGCACTCAGTCCAGCAGGCCCTGAACCAACGACAGCAACGTGCAAAGGCTTGATGGCCTTGGCGTCCAGGGGCCATTTCGTTTCATGACTGGCGCGTGGATTGACCAAGCACGTTGCCACCTTTCGCTTGAATATGTGGTCCAAGCAGGCTTGGTTGCACCCAATGCACGTGTTGATTTCATTGGCTACGCTAGCTTCGGCTTTGTTGACAATCTCCGGATCAGCTAAAAATGGCCGGGCCATTGAAATCAAATCGGAAGCCCCGGACTGCAAGGCCGCTTCACAGGTTGCTGGATTGTTGAAACGATTGGTCGCTACAAGCGGTATGTCCACCGCTCCTTTGAGCTTTTTGGTGACGAAAGAAAAATGACCGCGTGGAACCGAGGTTGCGATGGTGGGAATCCGAGCCTCATGCCAACCGATTCCAGTATTGAGCACATTGGCACCGGCCTTCTCGATGGCTTTCGCCAGCAGGACGACTTCCTCCCAAGAGCTGCCGTTCGGAATCAAATCCAACATGCTCAACCGGTACATGACCACGAAATCAGGACCGCAGGCTTCTCGAATTCCCCGGACAATCTCAAGGGGGAATTGCATGCGGTTTTCAAATGAGCCCCCCCAACGATCGCTGCGGGTGTTGGTTGCTTCAACCAAAAACTGATTGATCAAATACCCTTCAGAACCCATGACTTCAACACCATCATATCCGGCGATTTGAGCCAATTGTGCAGATTTAATGAAGGCTTTGATGGTTCGCTGTACACCTCTGTTGGAAAGGCTGCGGGGTTTGAAGCGGTTGATTGGAGCTTGAATGGCAGAGGGCCCTACGTTGAAAGGGTGGTAGCTGTAGCGTCCGCCATGCAGTATCTGCATGCAAATGCGTCCGCCCGCCTGGTGTACCGCATCTGTAATGACTTGGTGCTCACGAGCGTGGTGCTTGCGTTGCATTCGCGCTCCTCCTGGCCCCAACACCCCTTCTCTGTTTGGCGAGATTCCGCCCGTAACAATGAGAGCAGCTCCTCCAGCAGCACGTTCAGCATAGAACCTCGCCAATGCTTGCATGCCGCCTTTTTGCTCTTCAAGCCCGGTATGCATGCTCCCCATGATGACCCGATTCGGAAGGGTCAAATGAGCGACCTGGATCGGTTCAAACAGATGCGGGTAAAGTGGATGTTTCATGTCAATCGAAATCACGGTATTTGTCTACCAAATCATCACGACGAATGGTATTGCGCAGATATTGATACAAGTAACGGGTACCATCATCACCCTTGAGCTCCTTTTTTTCTTTTTTGATGTCGGCAATCATGGTCAAGAAGGTCAAATCAGGCGAAGAAACATTCAGTTTCCCAAGTTTGTATTCAAAGTAGTACCAATTGCTCTCATCTCCATGCAAATAGATGCGGAACGCATCACCGCTACGACTTCGAATCAATTCAATTTTCCCCGGTATTTCTTGGAATACGATGTGTTTGCCCATCGTAACCAATCCGATTTTACCCGTTGACACAAACATCTCTTCATTGTCATCCCAAACCAAGTCGACCTCATTGAAAACAAGGCTGTTTTGGAGCTTTTTCGGAACATTCTTGATTTGCCCAGTCATGGCAAGTTCATTCATGAGTTTCCCGCTCTTCTCCTGTCCGATCCAAGAATTGAGCGCCTGCAAATAATTGACCTCATTTAGCACCAAAGGCTCAGAAGAAAGCCACGACTGAATTTGCATGGACATCCTTTCAAACAAATCGTCTTCAAAATGAAAGTCTAAACGAAAGGAGCCCTTCAGATGATGATTCCCTGAACCATCCTGGAAGAAGTCTCCTGAGAAATCTTGAGCGACTAAATTGAAATCCAATGGCATCTTCAGATCACCTTGACCTGTTAAATTGCATCGAATCGCGTCCAAATCGATTTGATTTCCGGGTGCGGATTTGTCTTCAAACTTTTCCCTTGTCGAAATGATGTAATGACCGTCTCGGTATCGAAGAGCCCCTTCAATTGACATCAACAACCTGTCATCGGGATCGGACATCGGATCGAGGAATCCAGACTGCATGGTAAAGGGCGCTCTGGATGATGCCATCAAACCGTAAGCCAGAGGGTCTCCGTCCTGATCCTTGATGTCTTGATCGACCGGAATAGCCAATTCTAAGGGGTCAAGAAAGGACTCGAAGTGGATCCACGTGGCAAGGAACTGATCACAAGGCTTCAAGAGCTTCACGCCTCCGTCAAACCACAAGTGGGGTTCTGAGGAAGCCATCCGGATCGTCCCTGCAAACCCAAAGGCGGGACTCAAAGCAAATCCATCACGGGCCATGACCTGACCTGTAGCGACTGTTTGGAAAGCTTCATCGACATAAATCGCGTCCATTTCAATGTAGGCGGTGTCACCCAATTCGTCACGATAACGATAGACGCCATCGCCATCAAAAGACATGCGTCCATGAATCAGCAGGTTCGCTCGATCGATGTAATGCTGTCGAGTAACATCGTTGGCCACGAGTCCGGCATTGTTCAATTTGTCAATCCGAGCGCCCTTTCGAATGACGACGACACCGCTATCCGGATAAATACGGGCATCGGCAAGGGCCAATTCTTTCACTTGCTGGCAGCGAAGGAAATCGTCTTGAATGCGATAGGTCGCACGGATGCTCAAGAAATGCAGTGAATCCTGCTCTGGATGCACTGAAATGAAATTCGACACGGTACGATCCTCGCTGAAATCAAAAGGAAGACTATCAATTTGTCGATCTGAAATCAAATCGACTTCATCTCGGTCCATAAACCAACGAAAGCGATCCATATAACAGATGTACTGCTGGATGGGCAGTTCGATTTTAGTTTCTCCAGAATTGGGCATGAAGTCGCCAATGCGTTCATCAAAATCAACGCGACATCGCACATCATGCGTTTGAAACGCCGCAATGCCTCCCGACCGACCGGATACCTCAAAAGCAGATGAATCCGAAAGAATCTGTCGTTCTTCAAAAGTGAAGTCATGGGAGGATAAAGAAGATTCAGAAAAGCTGAATTCACCCGCCCCTTTTAAGCCTGCGTTCGTTAGCGTCGTTTGACCTTCAAGCCATACATCTTCGCCAAAAAACATCAAGCGCTCTTGGCTCGATTGCATTTCAAGTTCTTCCGACAGCGGCCTGTACACAACATAGCCTCCATGGTTCTCTATGCTTGGGACATTGGCTTCATGACTGCTTCGATTGCTCATCCAATTCACTGCTCCAATGGTCGAGTCGGGGAGAAAAACGAAGTTGTCGCTTCTGACTTCTGCGGTCAAGAATTCGATTCGACCAGCTCCTTGCAATCCACTTCCGTTCAGGGTGACCCCATTGGAAAACCGTGCGCCACTGTCATAAACAAACTGTCCCTCAGGAGGTGTGCTCGTTTGGAGTCCAAGGTGCAAGTCTTCCATGATTCTCAACGGATCATGGAGTTCCTCTAAAATACCAGCCGAAACCAAGGTCCCATTGAAAACAAGCGATTCAGAAGTCAAATCGTCCAGCGCGTTCAAGACAAAAGGGTCTACTGCGTAATAGAAATCGTCACGCTCGTATGCTCCGCTGTACAACGTCGGTTGATCAAAATAGACAAAGCTGGGGTCAACGCTTGTGAAAATGGGGTATTCGGGATGATTTGTTGACCAGATTCCAGATCGATTGTTGGGATGATCAATGGCCAAGGTTCCAGACACTTCTTCCAGTAGGCTACGAACACGCTTTTTGATCGGCCGGCCTCTAGAATCGTAATTTTCAGGGTCATTGATGGACATTCCAATGCCGGCGATTTGATTCAACTGAATGGAAAAGGAATCGTAATCAAACACAAAGCCATCCCCTTTCATGTCCAAGTTCCCAGCAACAAGCCGTCCATTGAAGGTGAAATCCCTATTTTCCGAAAGCACCACTTCTCCATTCTGCGGGTAAATTTTGACGTTCTGTGAGTCACTCAAGAACATGTAATCCACCCCATGAATTGACAGAAATCCGTTCAGCAAACTCCATTCAGCATTTTCACCCGATTTTGGAGTTGACTGCCATTGCAGCACGTCGTAATCCTCTCGGCCACTGTAGTTTCTCATGTTGGAGAAGACCTTAGACTGAACTTCACACCAACGGGATTCCGGATCAAAATAAACGAATCCAGCATTGGCCAGGTTGAGGAGCTCTACCCGAGCTTGCACCTCGCTCATGCGAATGAAGTGCGCGTAATCTTCACTTGAAAACGCACGGCGACCATTTTCTTTGCAGAAATTCTTCACTCGAGTCAATGGATGCACATCGCCAATCCCCTGCATTTGAAGAAAGGACTCACGTTTAAAAAAATCATCGCTTTCAAACACACCTGTGATGGAGCTTCCTCCAAACACAGAGCCTATGATAATCTTGGTCTCCTTGCGATTCCAAGTGAAGCCATCAACGTCCCATGATATAGCGTGGTAATTGTCTTTGAATGACTGCTGTCCGAGGCCTTCGGTTTGTCGCATCACACGCAAAAAACCGGATTCGTCGTCGAGACGCACACTCACATCCGGGTGACTGATGGTGTCCGTTCGAAAGAATATGTTCATCCGACTGTGTGCCGTTGAAAACCCTTTAGGGGTGAATATGAATTCTGCCGCGCTGAACACCATGAAGATTGTATCATTGCGGAAAACCTCCACTTTAGCAAGCAAATCAGGCGTCCCAATTCCCGATATGCGCGATCCCTTAATCGCCATGCCCCCTTCATAGACGAGATCTTGGAAAAGCCCATCCAAACGAATGATCTCTGCATCGCTACTGAACCGAGGGTACGACTTGCTATCCATGTCAGCGTGGTTCTGCAATTTGGTTGTCACCTTGCCATTGAGCGGTTCCGTTATGAGATTGGAATGCCAGGTGGCATCATCACAAGTGAACCCGCTGCTTTTCAATTTCAATTCGAACGGCCCCAACTCCGCGAAATAACCGAGCGAGTCAAAAGCGGTTCCAATCCAAGGCACTTTGCCTCCAGACAAGGCCAGACGATCCGAGGTGAGATCCCATATTCCACTCGTCCTTTCCACTTCAATTCGATCGTTGTCAGCGACACCAATCAAACGGGCATTCTGGAATGTGAGCATGGGGATGGAATCAACGCGCAACTCAAATGGCGCATCTTCAATGGCCCATGTTCCACTAGAAGAATTGTACAGTATTTGCTCGCGAATCAAGCCAGGACTCAAGCTGAGAAATGGCCCTAAATCACGCTTCCATTTCTTGGTGTTCAGCATGGCATCTACGACATGATGCCAGGAATGCCACAATTCAGGGTCGTTCCGGTTGATGAGTTGTTCTACAGATAGCAGATAATCCAAAAGCCCTTTGGACATGGAGATCCTATTCTCCTGGAAAGCATTGCAAAAAAGGGCGATTGAATCCAGCTGGGATGAACGCAATTCTGGGCTACAGAGCAAAGGTGCTAGCGTCCTTTTCACCCATTTAGCTTGTTCCCCATTCGATTTAGCCAGCTCATCTTCTAGCTGCTCCCCCAGTCGCTCGCAATTCGCTTCATAATACTGCCCAATACTTTGCGCAGGCATCCATCCAATGCACAGCAGAAAGCAGAAAATACGCAAGCGGCTTAACACATCGATCGAAGTTGTGAATGAGCGCTTGGTGGGACCTTCCATGAAACGAAATTACAACCGGAGCACGTCGAAATCCTTGCTCAATGGGTTGACTTTTCCCACAATGCACAACACCAGCCTTCCCGGTCCGTACTGGAAAGGAAATTCCATCCCAATTTGTGGGATTGAGCTCTCAACTGCTCAAGGTCTGAGGGAAAAAAGCCACTCATCAAAATGCGCGATTGAGGTTTCAATACGTGGTCATAGGCCCGCATATCCGCGAGCAAGACATTGCGATTGATGTTGGCGAGTAACAAGTCGAACCGATTGTTCCAAGGGCTGAGCAGACCCGCATCCCCAAGAATTACTTCACCTGGAGCCGTTTCGGGATCCAATCCATTGAGCTGGTAGTTGGATCTCGTATTGTCAAACGACCAAGTATCGATGTCAATGGCCACAACTTCTGATGCGCTTAAGAGGTGTCCCGCTATGGCTAACACACCAGTGCCACAACCCATGTCCAAAATGGACTTCCCCTCTACTGACTCGTCCAGAAGCCTCCGAAGCATTTGCCAAGTGGTGGCATGATGACCCGTGCCAAAGGACATTTGCGGCTGGATGACCACATCCAATCCACTTGTTGGCTTGGGATGAAAGGGAGCCCGCATGTGGGCCAATCCATCTACATCAATGGCCGGATAATCCGCCTCCCAAGCGGCGTTCCAATTCTCTGATTCGACGGCTTCAAATTCAAACGCAATCTCCGCAATGCCCTTCAAATCCGACATGATTTCATCGCAAGCTTCGCGGTCAATCTCCGTCTCTTTTCCATAGGCAACCATTCCCTCATCAACATTTTCAAACATATCAAATCCGCATGTTTCCAACCAGGCCACGGCAATCTCACGAGCCGGTAGCAACGGCTTGATGGTCAACGTGAGTTTTAGAAATGTAGGGTTTGAAGTCATTTATTGCGCTTTGGAAATCGCTTCATTCGACGCCTTGACAATGGCCAAGAAATCCGTTGCATTCAATGCGGCACCTCCGATGAGTCCTCCATTGACATCTGGTTGCATGAAGATCTCCAAAGCATTGGAAGGCTTGCAACTGCCACCATAAAGAATCCGAGTGGAGTCTGCGATGGATTGGTTAAAGAGCGCCGTCAAATGCTGGCGAATCGCGGCATGCATTTCTTGCTCAGCAGAAGCCGTTCGCCCTGTTCCAATAGCCCAGATCGGCTCATAGGCGACGACGACACGGTCCATCTCTTCGGACGAGACGTCACTGAGAGCATGAGATAACTGAGCCAGTACCTTTTCGAAATGCCGACCAGCATCCCGCTCATCGAGATTCTCACCGCAACAAAGGATAGCCATCAAACCCGCATCCAGTGTTTGCTTCATCTTGGCGGCCACAGCGGCATTCGTCTCGCCGAAAGATTCGCGACGCTCTGAGTGTCCAATGAGTACTGATTTGACTCCGATTGACTTCAACATAGAAGCCGTGTACTCTCCCGTGTGCGCTCCCTCTCCAGATGCACTGCATTGCTGACTCGACAGAGCAACAAATTCGTTACAACGGGGACGCAAGGCAGCGAGGTAAGGCGATGGCGGAGCGACCATAACCTCTGTATGACCGGCTGATTGCATGCCTTCAACGACCTCGACCATCAACTTATCGGCTTCATCCCACAATTTGTTGCACTTCCAGTTCCCTGTTACGATGTTCCGCATGACATTTGTTTCTCGATAAGGGTGCAAAGTTCGCCCATCAAACGTGCAAGAAAAACTAGCCGTCACTTTTTAATGCAATCCACTCCTCTCCTCTCATCCGCAGCGCGCTTGCTCAAGGAATATTGGGGCTATGATGCATTCAGGCCAGAACAAATTGCGCCCATCATTTCACTTTGCGAGGGCAAGGATGCCCTCGCCATCATGTCAACAGGTGCAGGCAAATCCATTTGTTTTCAGGTTCCAGGGTTGCATCGTGGAGGCCTTTGCTTGGTCATCTCGCCGTTGATTGCCCTGATGATTGATCAAGTGGACGCATTGAAAAGCAAAGGGATTGCCGCCGCTTTCATCTCTTCCGATTCGGGGGGGCACGACATGGATCGGATTCTGAACAATGCGGTTTTTGGAGGACTTCAATTCCTTTATGTCTCGCCCGAACGGCTCAAGCATCCCGTTTTCCTCGCTCGAATTGAACGCATGGACGTTCGTACCATTGCGGTGGATGAAGCGCATTGCATTTCACAATGGGGGCATGATTTCAGACCGTCCTATCGCGAAATCAGAGCACTTCGTCCAATGTGCCCTCTGGCTGTTTGGGGGGCGTTTACGGCCACCGCCACGGCCCATGTGGCCGATGACATTGCGACGCAGTTGTCCATGTCGTCTGCCATCGTGCACCGTGCTTCCATGAGACGATCGAATTTGATGTTCGGAGTCTATACCCTGGGTGACTCAGAACGGATGTTATTGGAAAGTGTGAGGCGCATGCGCGGCGCTGGATTGGTGTATTCAGGGACGCGCCACGCCGCCGCTCAAATTGCTCAAAGGTTGGCTCAGCTCGGTGTCAAAGCAGAAGCGTATCATGCCGGACTGTCATCCCGTGAAAGACAGAATCGTCAAAAACGATGGATGGAAGACAAGACACAGGTTCTCACCTGCACCAGCGCATTTGGCATGGGAGTCGATAAAGGCAACGTTCGATGGGTGTTTCATGCCCACGTGCCCACAGACATGGAAAGCTATCTACAAGAAGCAGGAAGAGCCGGGCGTGATGGACAGCCTTCAACCTGCATGCTTTTTCCCTCCTCTGAAGCGATCGATGCGGCTAAAAACAATGCCATCGTGATGTTTCCTCCGCTCCCATTCATCCAGTCCGTGTACCAAGGGTTGGCCAACCAGGGATCAGTTTCCATCGGTGATTGCCCAGAAAAAGCAACGCCATTCGACATGGAGACTTGGATGCAACAGCACAAGGCTTCGAGAAAACCAACAGAGTCCAGCTTGCGATTGCTGCAAAAAGAGGGCCTCATCGAATGGCAAACCATTGAGCCATCAGATGACATGCGATTCAAGCTGACACCTGCGCTTGAGCGCGGATTGAAAACAAAGGATTCCTTGACCACCGTTTCGATTGTTGGCCATTGGATTGTTCGTCATGCCAACGAAGCGGGGTGTGAGACTCGATTTTCATTGGATGCTCTTTCGCGAGGAAGCCAACAATCGGAAACTGATGTCAAAGAGGCAATCCATCAATTCGACGCATGGGGATGGATCGAGCGCGTGCAGCCCACTTCAGCACTTTCCATAGCCTGGAAAACCGCTCGAATCCGTTCAGAATCGTTGACCATCTCCAAAGAGCTGCTTGAGACAAGGCGGATCGTGGCTGAAGCCAAGTGGAAAATCATGGAGAAATACCTTGAATCGAGTGCATGCAAAGCCCTCAGCATCGAGGGTTATTTTGGACACCACGATCTTTTGTCCTGTGGCGTTTGCGATGCCTGCAGGGCTGATAAGATTCTGAATTCCATGCTTGATCTACCGGCAATTCCACCCGGTGGTTTGCGGATAACCGAATGGCTTTGGCAATTCCCATTGATTGAGCACCAGAAGAAAATGAAGGAACTCGCTGTGCTTCGAGAAGCGGACAAGGTGATCATTCAGGGAGATTGCATTTTACCGAGGCGTTCAGACTGAACACTTGCTACCTTCGCAGGCATGTTGGACATCAAGAGCATACAGCTAAAGGCTAAAAAAGACGAAGGCATCCGAAGACGACATCCGTGGGTGTTTAGCGGAGCGATCAAGCTTGTGGAAGAAGGGATCGTCGATGGGGCTTTGGTTCAAGTTTGCTCCAACAAAGGGGGACACTTGGGATATGGTCACTATTCGAAAGGCACCTCAATCGCCATCCGGATGATTTCATTTGACGAAACCATTCCGAGCGCTGAATTCTTTCAAACTCAAATCCAACAAGCCGTTGCTGTCCGACGCGATTTGAACTTAATTGCATCTGAAGGACAAAACATTTGTCGATTGATCCATGCAGAAGGCGATGGTTTGCCTGGACTGATCGTCGATTATTACGACCGTGTCGCTGTGATTCAGACCCATTCGTTGGGGATGCACCACGCCTTGCCGTGGATCGTTGATGGTTTGAGAATGGCTTTACAAGATGAGTTGGTCGGAGTCTACAACAAAAGCGCAAAAGTCTTGCGAAAGAATGGACACACAACCAACATGGATGCTTGGGTCCTCGGATCGGAGCCGGAGAACTGGAAAGCACAAGAGCATGGAAATTCCTATGTAATCGATCTCATTGAAGGACAGAAAACAGGATTCTTCATCGACCAACGAGAAAATCGTTTCCTGGTATCTCAGCTTTCAAAAGGAAAGAAAGTCCTGAACACGTTCAGTTATACTGGCGGGTTTTCAATCAGCGCCCTTCAAGGTGGTGCTACGGAAGTGCATAGCTTGGACAGCTCTGCTCGGGCTTTGGAAATTGGTGAAGCCAATGTGCTTGCCAATGGATACAAAGAGGAGGTTCATCAATCCATTCAGGCGGATGCCTTGGATTACCTCAAGGATGGCGTAGCCGATTTTGACATCGTCATTTTGGACCCTCCTGCTTTTGCTAAAAGTGCCTCAGCTCGCCATGCCGCAATCCAAGGTTACAAACGCATCAACTTACGAGCCTTGGAGACCATGAAATCGGGAAGCTTGCTCTTCACCTTCTCATGCTCCCAAGCCGTGGATGACCGCATGTTCACCAACACGGTCATTGCAGCGGCTATCCAGGCCGGCCGAACGGCACGGATTCTATATCGCTTGCATCAGCCCGCAGACCATCCGGTCAGTGCGTTTCACCCGGAAGGGGCCTACTTGAAGGGGCTCGTTGTGCGCGTCGAATGAAGGATCAAGGATCCAGCGGAGTGATTTGCCAATCCTGATTCATGCGCTCGTAACGCCAGCGTTGGTGCAATCGATTCGGGCGACCTTGCCAGAACTCGCACGCTGAGATCATCACCCGGTATCCGCCCCAATGCTCTGGGCGAGGAATCACCTTGATGCCTGCAAATTCGGATTGAAACGCTTCAAATCGACTGAGTAAATCGTCTTGATTGTTGGATTGACTCTGTTGGGAAGCCCATGCCCCGATTTGACTTGATCTTGGTCGAGAATTGAAATAAACATCGCTTTCCTGAGCAGTTAGGCGCGTCGCGACACCCTCAATGCGCACTTGTCTTTCGAGTTCCTTCCAGAAAAATGTCACACCTACTTTCGGATTAGCATCGATATCCCGCCCCTTAGAACTGGAGTAATTGGTGTAAAAACGCAATCCATCCTGTTCGATGCCCCGAAGTAAGACAATTCGACCAGAGGGCATTCCATCTTGGCTTACCGTAGAGAGGCACATGGCATTGTAATCATAAGCATCGACCTCTGAAGCTTCTGTCAGCCACTTCTGAAGCAACTCTTCAGGAGTGGTCAATAAGTCTTGTCGATTGAATGACTGCTTCTGATAGTCTTTGCGAACGTCGATTCTAGAGTGCTCCATGGGGGTAATTCTAAAGACAAATATCGAAATGAATGTCGCAAACGAAACCTTTTCTTACAACTCATAGTAAAGGCCACTCTAATCCCATTTGCCATGAGGAATTTGATTGTGAGTTACAAAAAACTTCCAGCATCCATTCAGAGATCGTTAGAATCCATGTATCCGGATGGGTATGAAGACGAAACCTTTGAATTCGAAATGCCTGGAAAGCATACCATTTGCAAAGCCATTCGCGTTACGCTTGAAGGTGTCAACTATCTGATAAAGCTGGATCAACGCCCTAAAATGACGGATTTCCTTATGGATGACGACTGGTGAGCAATGCTCTTCACTTCAATTCATACCCGTTAGCAGCTTCGATGGACTTTTCCCATAGAAGCTCACCTTCGCTATTCTTAACGGACATTTTCAAAACGCGCTCCTTGCGTGGGCCAGAGAAATCAAGCAACGCGTAGTTGCGGTCTCCAACCATCGTGCCTTCTACGCGCTTTGAATTCGGCTCCTCCGAATTGTCATAGCTACTGCTCGTCAATGGGCTGACTGTTAAGTCATAGACAAAGCGTCCATTGGGAAGCTGAATTTGAGACAACTCTGTCGAATGACGATCTCCGGATAAAAAGACGACCCCTTTGATGTTGAGTTCATTCAGGGCATCTAGCAGTTCTTCGCGTTCTTCTGGATACTGGGCGAAATTTTCATACTTCGCCACGTCGCTCAACATTTGCCCGCCAACGGCCACCATTTTAAAAGGGGCCCTGCTATTTTTAAGTGCATTGAGCAACCAGTTCATCTGCACCTCCCCCAATAACCTTCTCTTTTCAGATCCCATCGTGTGATTCACGCGATGCGTTCGATTGTCCAATAGGAAAAAATCGACATCTGCATATTGGAAATAGGCAACATTCAACTCGGGCGCTTCACGAAGCCCATTTCCTGGATTGACCCAGAATGAATCAAATGATTCCTTGGCCCAATCGGCATGATACCAGGATCCATCCGAGTTGTCAGGACCAAAATCGTGGTCATCCCAAATAGCGTAGTGGCTTCCCTTAGACAACAGTGACTGCAATTCAGGCAGCTGTCTCATCTGCTCATACCGGTATATGTAACCTGCTTTGCTCGTGACGTCCACTTCTCTCAAATAGACATTGTCACCGAGCCATAGCATGCCTTGAAAGCTTTCTCGAGCGATCGATTTGAACGTCTGATAATCACCACCATAGGGTGTTCCAGGTCGATCGTATTGCTCTTCGTTGATGAATGCGCAACTTCCGGTAGCAAAAGTGAAAGCAGGAGGATCTTTCCGGTATTGCCACAATTCCTGAGTGGTCCAATGCAAGGTATCAGAAACCACCCGACCGTCCAAAGTCTCAATACAGGCCTCGTACTGGACATTTGGCTCTAAACCACTAATCTCAAAAACAGAACAATTGTGAGCATCCCGTATTCCATCAGTAGACCGCGCACCGGCGATTGATGTATCCCTTTCCCAATAGGACAGCTTCATGTCGGATGCGTCCGTTGTTTGGCTCCAGAGTACAGCGTGGCGCATGCCAACGTGCCCAAGCATCGGAGCTCCTGTTAGCTCAGTTGTTGTGGGATTTTCGCTTGTACAGCCTGCAATGAAAAGCAAACAGCTGAATGGAATGCTGATCCTCTTGAATGATAGATTATTCATTCCAACAAATTTACTCTTTATGGGCTGAGTTTTTTGCACAAAAAAAGGGGACCCATGGGTCCCCTTTTCAATGCGATGTAAGAGTGAAGCTTACTTCGAAACAACGATGTTCTGAGCATCACTGAAGTTCGCATGTTTCACGGCAACAGTGTAGTTACCTGCAGCCAAGCTGTGCTTGACAACAATGCGATTTCCTCCAACAATGTTTTCTTGAGCAACCTCCTGAGAGATGACAGACTTACCAGCCATGTCCGTTACTTCAAGAATGATGTTCTCACCACCCAAGTTCAATTCACGATCAAACTTTACGCTGAACGTGCTTTCGAATACTGGGTTAGGGAAGATATTCCACTCAGTCGTTCCGTCAATGTTAGACAAACCGTTCGTAGCGCCATTGTTTTGACCGAAGCAAGATCCGTCATTGTATGTAGCGTCAGCGCTGAAGTTAGCAGCATTGCTATCAGTGCATCCGAATACTTGCGCATCCGTAGAAGTGAAGGTCAAGTCGTGAGCGCGCCATGCAGCACCTTCAGCGTCCCATCCCTGCAAGTTCAAAATGCCAGTAGCTGTTCCGTCTGTAGTCAATTGCATCAACAAAACACGGTTTCCAGCTTCAGTTGCAGCTTGTACGTCTGTAGGAACAACAAACCAGGCACCGTCAGTGATCGTCAATTCAGATCCGCCGAGGAAGTTGTTGTAATCTACACCTACAGTCCACAAGTTGTTGTTTTCACTATTTGTAGCTCCGATGGTTACCCAGCTATCAAAAGCAAGACCAGCATCCAATGCCACAATTTGATTGTTGACATCCAAAGAAGAAAAGCTTCCATATTGGTGTTGGTAAAAAGAGCTCGTAGTCGCTACGTTCAAAACATGTTCGCCGTCAGCGAAAACAGCGTGCAAAGAGTGCTCGGCAGAAGGCAATACAGCGTACACTCGGTACGTGTTCCCTTCAACCTGGCCGCCATTGTTTACTGCTTCGACAACCAGCTCAACATTGCTGGCACTCGCCCCGAAGGCGAGAAAAGAGGCCGCAGCCAGTGTGAAAAGGTTCTTCATTTGAATGAATTATTTGATGTTTCTGGTCAAGATTTGATGTCTGTTGAGGCTAAGATAAGGTAAACTCATTCAAAATCCCAAAATTTCTCGAATGAATTTAACGGAGACTTCATAGACGGATACGCATATCTCAACGACGGAATCAAAATAAGGGCATTTTAATGACATCTGCAAGAATCCGAAGAAACAAAATGTTATTACAAGAGGAGCGCAATCAGTTGGTACCTCATCCGTAGGAATTATTAAGTTGGTAAATTGGTCGAAAGTTTCTGATTATGACATCCACACCCCATCATTTAGAGCATTATTTGTGCGATCAATGGGTTCCTTCTACAAAGCAGCACCAAGATTCTACAGCGCTGCTGCATGCCATACATGGTAGTGAAGTAGCTCGATTGAATGAGGACGCGGTAGATGTAGAATCCGCCATGCGCTACGCTCGTATGATCGGAAATGCGAATCTGCGGGTACTGACGTTCCAAGAAAGGGGCCGCATGTTGAAGGCGCTGGCCCTTCATCTTCATAGCAAGAAAGAGGAATTTTATTCCTTGAGCTGGGCGACGGGAGCGACACGCAACGACTCGTGGATTGATATCGAAGGTGGGATTGGCAATTTATTTAGCTACGCGAGTCTTCGCAAGCAATTCGGGGACACCCCGTTCGCATTGGATGGCGCAGGAATACCGTTGAGCAAGGCAGGCACTTTTGTGGGACATCATATTCTGGTTCCTAAACAAGGAGTTGCCATCCACATCAACGCATTCAACTTCCCTGTTTGGGGCATGCTTGAAAAAGTGGCCGTGAATTGGTTGGCGGGTGTACCGGCGATTGTTAAACCTGCTTCAGCCACAAGTTATTTGACCGAAGCCGTCGTTCGTGAAATCATTGCGTCCAACATCCTTCCCCCGGGGGCCATTCAATTGATCTGTGGACCCGCTCGCAACATTTTAGATTATGTGGACGAACGGGACGTGGTGACATTCACCGGTTCTGCGGAAACGGGACGCAAGCTCAAGTCAAACCCCCGGATATTAGAGAATTCGGTTCCTTTTAATATGGAGGCCGACTCCCTCAATTCCGCCATACTCGGTCCACATGTACAGCCCGGGGATCCTGAATTTGATTTGTTTGTCAAAGAAGTGCGCAAAGAAATGACTGTGAAATGCGGTCAGAAGTGCACCGCTGTGCGACGGGTGTTTGTACCGAAGCATTTGATGGACCCGGTGCAAGAAGCGTTAATTGCAGCATTGAAGAAGACAACCCTAGGCGACCCGCAAGCCGAAGGCGTTCGCATGGGGGCCTTAGTCAATCACGCTCAAAGGGAGGAGGTCCTTCAAAAAATAGAAGCGTTGGAAAGCGAGGCCCATTGTGTTTATCGTGACACTTCACCACCTGTTGGCGCCTCCAACGATTTGGGTGCGTTTATTGGCCCCACCTTACTGAGAATGGATGATCCTCTGAAGGCTAAGCGCTGTCATGACGTTGAAGCCTTTGGCCCCGTCAGCACCTTGATGCCTTACAGTGATCTTGGTGAGGCCGTTGAATTGGCCAACCTGGGAAAGGGATCCTTATGCTGCTCTTTTGTTAGCCACAACCAGGATGATGTGCGCTCATTCGTGCTTGAAGCCGCACCGATGCACGGCCGCATTTTGGTCTTAGACCGCGACTGCTCCAAAGAATCCACCGGGCACGGCTCTCCCCTGCCCTTGCTTGTACACGGGGGACCAGGGCGTGCCGGCGGAGGTGAGGAAATGGGAGGCATGCGGGGTGTTCATCATTATATGCAACGAACAGCGATCCAAGGTTCTCCATCGATGGTGAGCGCAATCACGAAATCGTACCAGCCCGGCGGAGCTCAGGTCGAAGCCAACCCACACTTGTTTCAGCAGCATTTTGAAGACCTGCAAATTGGGCATACAGTGACCACGGCCAAGCATACGGTTACCGAGGCCGACATTGTGAATTTCGCCAATGTCAGTGGCGATCACTTTTATGCTCATGTTGATGAGACCAGTTTGGAGGGCACGATATTCACCGGAAGGGTCGCCCATGGCTACTACCTATTAAGTAAAGCCGCAGGACTTTTTGTGGATCCGAAGAAGGGGCCTGTTCTGTTGAACTATGGTGTCGAATCAGCGCGCTTCACGAAACCGGTGTATCCGGGCGCGACTGTTGGCGTTCGTTTGACCGTAAAGGAGAAAATTGCGCAAGAAAAACGCAGTCCTGAAGACATCGCAAAAGGCATCGTAAAATTTTATGTCGAAATGCACGATGAAACCGGTGAAAGTGTCGCGATCGCGACCATTCTGACCATGGTGAAAATGCGAAATCAAGAGGATTGATGGGATTGGTATCATTCGAACGTCTTGTTTCCTTGCTTCCCCGTTTGGCTTTACTCCTCATCTGCCTTGAGCTCTGCATCGCAGGACATGCGCAAACAAGGGACACAGCCGAACTGGTTGCAGCCGATTATTTAAGCGGCGAGTCCATTCAAAAAGATTTAGACTCCTTGAAAATCTGGGTGGAATCCATGCACCCAGCCCCCTTCGCACGTTGTTCGGAGCAAGATTGGAATGAAGCCTATCTAGAGGCTTCTGAGCTCTACAATGGTGGAGGAACGCGCTTAGCCGCAGCACAAGTTTTTGCTCGCTTGACCAATGTCATGAAAGACAGCCACACATGCGTTTCTTTGAAAGCACTTTCAGATGATCTGCGGGAATTGCATGGCCGTTTGCCTTTTGAGATCACCACCATACAGAACCGCATTTACATCGCGAATGATGCTGTTGAAACCATCGAAAAAGGAACTGAAATTCGAGGGGTCAACGATCAGTCGGCCCGGATGGTTCTCGGCATGGCACTGCAATTGGTTCCGCTTGAGGGCGACGCTCCGATTGCCCGTCTGCGTTTGGCGGAAAAGTTCTGGAATGACCTGGGTCCGATGATGATCCAGTCCACTCCTATTGACTCCATCATCATCCAACTTACAGACAGCGACGAGAAGAATTTCGAGCAAGCCGTGGCCATCAACCAATCCAAATCCTTCCTCGAAAGCAGATCCGATAAAAGCCCGATCAACTGGGAGTTCATCCAGCGCGACGGTGCAGAGTTTGCGCATCTGACGATCACGTCCTTTCAATCCCAACACAATCGAGCATTCCAGCGTTCATTGCGTCGCGGGTTCAAGCGGTTAAACCGACTCCAGGACGGCGACCGCAAGCACCGTCATGGTCTGATCCTGGATATACGAGGCAACGCTGGAGGCAACGTAGCCTTGATGGAAATGCTCCTGCCGTATTTAACCAACAGCCCTGTATACCTTCCTCATGCGGTAGCCATTCGACAAAGCGCGTACACGAAATCGCAATATCCTCGGAATCAAATCAACTGGCCGATTCGCAAAAGCAGCAGCCTCTATGAACTCACTCGTTTTTCTAAAGCACTGCGGAGCACTCCTATAGGGGTCACAGAAGAAATCCCGTTCGACATCCCCTCACAACCTCACAAGCGCTTACAATACTTAGGGGAAGTGGCTTTGTTGATGGATGGGCTGTCTGCTTCGGCCTCGGTGGCTTTTGCCAGCTGGTTCATCCAAAGTGGCCGAGGAGAAACCTTTGGCGAACCTTCCATGGGCAGCGCTTCGGGGACGTTTGGCAATCCTGTTAAGCGTGTTTTACCGCACACAGGATTGACCGTCAACATTGCGACCGCTCAGTATTTTAGCTCCGCGTCCCATGTATGGGATTCGAAACCCATTCTGCCAGACCATCCCATTTCTTGGAAGGCCTCTGACATTCAAAATGGAAACGACCCCGTTTTTGAGGCGGCCCTTCAATGGCTTCAAAATGTTCAACTCCAATGATTCAATTCGCACGTTGCTCAGTCCGTATAGCGCTCTTCATTTTCATCGCAGTCAACATACTTGGCTGTTCAGATAGGAGCATGCCTGAATCCTTGCATGCGACAGTCAATCCTTTCATTGGCACCGGAGGACACGGTCACACGTACCCCGGTGCAACGGTTCCATTCGGCATGGTGCAATTGAGTCCTGATTCCCGCCTTGACGGATGGGATGGATGTGGAGGTTATCATTATAGCGACTCCATGATCTATGGCTTCTCGCATACCCACTTGCAGGGAACGGGTGTGTCCGATTATGGCGACATCTTGATCATGCCTTGCACGCAGTTTCGAGCAGACGCTGAAACGTGGGCCGATCGATACAAAAGCCGCTTCGACCACGAGCAAGAAAACGCACACGCTGGCTATTACAATGTCCAGCTCCAGGATCATGGCGTTGATGCCGAATTGACCACCACGGAGCGGGTCGGTATCCATCGCTATCGATTGAATGAACCGGACACCCTCACCTTGATCATAGACCTTCAACATCGCGACGAGTTGATTCACTATAGCATCGAACCACTCAATGATTCCACCTTGGTTGGCCATCGATTGTCAGACAATTGGGCTCGGGAACAGCATGTGTACTTCGCCATGCGATTCGACCAATCTTTTGAATGGCAAGACCAACTTTCAGAAATTCAAATAACCGACACGTTGGATGACGGTACCCTCCTACAAACTGTGGAGTACGTGCCCGTTTTCGCTTGTGATTTTGGAGTCATCGAGGAGTTGAATGTTCGACTCGCTTTGAGTTTTGTTGATATCGACGGGGCTTTGAACAACCTCACAGAAGAGGCTCCACGATCTGACTTTGATTTTTATCGTCAACAAGCCGAAGCCTTATGGGAGGAGCAGCTTCAAACTGTCACGGTTGATGGTGGTACTGCAGACGAACAAGCCGTTTTTTATACGGCGCTTTATCACAGCTTCACCACGCCCAATGTGGCTTCCGACGTGGACGGAAGGTATCGAGGAACAGATTTGAGCATCCACCAACTGACACCAGAAGAAGGACTGCATTACACGGTCTTTTCACTGTGGGATACCTTCAGGGCATTGCATCCCTTATTGAACTGGCTGGAACCTCAACGGTCTCGTGACTTTGTTCGCACGATGTTGCGCATGCATGAGCACGGCGGTCAACTGCCTGTGTGGGAACTGGCCGGCAATTACACCGGCTGCATGATTGGCTACCACAGTGTCCCCGTGATTCAAGACGCCGTAAGTTGGGGCATTGATGGATTCGATCAAGAACAGGCATTGAAGGCCATGTTGCAAGCTGCAGACAGTGCTCATCTTGGACTCCCCTCATACCAAGCATACGGCTACATTCCCTTGGATGAAGAGCACGAATCGGTGTCCAAAACATTGGAGTATGCCTATGACGACGCATGCATCGCTGCGTTTGCTCGGCAGATGCCTTCAGCACGATCCGGAGATGATCAAGTCGTAAAACGCTTCACACAACGGGCGCTCTTCTATCGGAATTTATTCAATTCATCGACCAACTTCATCCAGCCAAAACGCGGAGGAGCCTGGTTGGAGGACTTTGAGCCGCGCGAAGTCAACTTCAATTACACGGAAGCCAATGGTTGGCAATACAATTTCTTCACGCCACAAGACATCAACGGCCACATAGCACTGATGGGCGGCGACTCGGTCTATTTCCAGATGCTAGAACGCATGTTTACCTCGAGCAGTGAAACGACCGGACGGCAACAACCTGACATCACAGGGATGATTGGACAATATGCCCATGGCAATGAGCCTAGCCACCACATGGCTTACCTCTACCCTTTTGTTGGCAACACCTCCCGCACTGCTGAATTGGTGAGGCAGATTCGAAATGAACTGTATCCCAATGCACCCGATGGATTGTCTGGCAATGAGGACTGCGGACAAATGAGTGCTTGGTATGTCTGGAGTGCATTGGGCCTGTATCCCGTTACGCCTGGATCCAACCAAATCATCGCCGGTATCCCTGCTTTTGAAACAGCAACGGTCCAACCGCGTCCATTCACAGGTCACAAGGCCAATCCCTTGACCATTGACTTCAAAAACCCAGGCCATTACATTGCTGGCTGGACACTGAATGGGACGAAAAAAACAACGAGCTGGATATCCAAGGTTGACCTAAAGGAAGGGGGGACATTGCAGTTTCATGGCGCTGAGCATGCCAGCGAATTTGGAGCGGACCGGGGCAATCGGCCTACAGAAAAGCTGGATGACTCTGATTTTGTAAGCGTCCCAGTGATTCATGCCCCACGCACTTTCCAGTCTCTGCAAACCTTTGTCACCATTACCAACTCGGATCCTGAGGTGATTACGAAATTCCGAGTCCTCAACTTGGATCAAAGTGAGAGCAATGCACCGTGGCAGGTTTATAGGCAGCCCATTGAATTGAAAGCAAGCCAGCGCATCGAAGCCTTCAGCGAGAATATCCTTGGCAACATATCAGCCCAAGTGTCTCATCGGGTTCGTCAAATAAGCCACCGCCATGCCTTGCAGCTGAGCGAACCTTTCGATCCCCAGTATGCTGCAGGAGGAGCCCAAGCATTGATCGACGGGATTCATGGCAATGCCCACTATCAAACAGGTGATTGGCAAGGGTTTTGGGGCAAGGATGTTACCGCAACGGTCGATTTGGGCGAATCCAAGATGATTCAGACCATGTCCATGGGTGCCTTGCGCGACATTCGGCCGTGGATTTTCCTTCCCCGATCAGTCACCTTCTCTTGCTCACGAGATGGCGTGAATTGGGAAACCATCGAAACCGTGTCGCATCGTCTGTCGGATGAGGATGACGTCAATGTGGCGCACCGATTTGTTTCCAATCAATCCCGTGAAGCGCGGTATTGGCGTGCAGAAGTCCAACATTATGGAGACCTCCCTGCTGGACACCTCGGAGCGGGCAATCCAAGCTGGGTATTTCTAGATGAGTTCGAACTATCCGTGAAGTCACCCTGATGGAAGACTTTCTCAATCGAGGGTTGGCGCAAACCACGCTCCATCCCCTCAACATCGAAGTGAGCCATGCACGCGGCGCCTATATTCACTTGAAGGATGGAAGCCAAATCCTGGATTTCATTTCCGGAATCGGCGTTTCGACTTTTGGGCATCACCATCCCGAGATCGTTGCAGCGCTGCACCAACAAATCGATGACCACCTTCACGTCATGGTATATGGTGAAGCGCGACAGAAATCGCAGGATTTGGCGGCGCAAAGCCTTCTCGCCTATTTGCCCGACACGCTCGATGCCGTCTATTTCGTGAATTCCGGGGCCGAGGCGATTGATGGCGCGCTCAAATTGGCGCGTAGGATCACTGGGCGTCAAAAATTCATGGCCATGGAAGGCGGTTACCATGGCAATACTTTCGGTGCACTCAGCATCAGTTCAAACCGATCAAGGCGGGCCCCTTTTGAGCCCTTGCTGCAAGGTGTTAGCTTCATTCCATTCAATGACGAACAAGCCCTCGAAGCCATTGACACGTCCTACGCTGCCGTAATCGCAGAGACCGTGCAAGGCGATGCTGGCATTCGCATTCCGACAGCGACATGGCTTCAGAAACTTAGGCATCGCTGCAATCAAACAGGAGCTTTGCTCATCCTCGACGAAATCCAATGTGGTGTCGGTCGCACAGGCAAACCTTTTGCCTTCGAACATTTTGGCATTGAACCGGATATTCTCTGCCTGGGCAAGGCGCTGGGTGGTGGAATGCCTCTGGGCGCATTCGTCGCTGCTAAGCAACACATGCGCCAACTCGCACATGACCCGGATCTCGGTCACATCACCACCTTTGGCGGACATCCTGTCGCATGCGCATCGTCCGCAGTAGCAATGGCATTGATGAAAAAATTGGATTGGGATGCCATCGAACGAAGAGGTGCTCACATGGAGGAAACGCTCATCCAACAGGATGGAGTACAGGCCGTTCGACGCCTCGGGTACTTCATCGCAGTTGACATGGAGAGTGCAGACGCGGTGCACTTTTGCGTGGAACATGCGCGAAAGAATGGCCTGCTCATCTTTTACTTTCTCAGCACGCCGCATGCTTTTCGCATTGCGCCGTCACTCCTGATCACAGACGCTGAAATTGATCATGGGTTGAATGTCCTCAACCAAGCATTGGACGCTTGGTCAAAGCGACGGGCGCTCGGGTCATGAAGTGAGACATTGCGAGAACAGAGCGCTTCGCTTCCGGTAAAATATCAGGAAACAATTGCCAACCATGCAAGGCATTGTCCTCTTCTCGCCACACGACCTCGATGGACTCAGCGATGAGCAGGTCTCGGAACAAGCAGGCATCCGGATACAGATACTCGGCAGTAGAAGTTTCGATCATGGTGGGCGGAAAACCGTCAAAAGAGCCCAAAACGGGAGATGTGGCTGCCTGATTGGAGTCAGCCCCAGCTAAATAGTGTGTCGTGTATTCAAGCATGTCAAGCCGACCGAAGGGACTCCAAGCATTCGAGTTGGTACGACTGCTCATGGAACTTGACCGCAAGTCCAACCATGGGGATAGCAATATCAGCCCTTTAATTTGTTCACGTTGACTCGCTTCCAACCGTTGCATCATCGAGACGGCCAGGTTGCCACCTGCTGAATCGGCTAGGACATACACAGAATCAAATTCACTCTCGAAAACGTTCCATAGCGCCTCAAGCGCTTCCAAAGCGGCAGGATAAGGTGATTCTGGCGCCAAAGGGTATTCCGGGATCCAAACCTCACACCCCGTTTCTTTCGTCAACGCGCTGGCGATGGCTCGGTGGGTTCTGGCGGAACCAAAGGCAAACCCCCCTCCATGCACAAAAAAAACACCTGTCTTGGGTTCGGTGCGTTTCAAACGCAACCGAGCCATTTGCAGGCCTTCGCTTTCCTCATATGAAAAGTGGACATCAGCCGGTCCCGGATACAGCATAGCCAAAGAGTCCAATGCCAATCGAATTTGCACGGGAGTCAAACCCACGACATCCCGTCGCAAAAAGCGCCCAAGACTATGCGTAGTGCTAATAAATCGAGGCGGAAGATTCCAAAGCGGCTTCATTGAGGAAATTTCCGATCGGTAAGTGAACGAAAAACAGGATAGCGATTGACCGTCCCTTCAAAATGTATCGATTGCTTGTACAACCAGTCCAACTGCGCACGGGGTTGACTCATTTTTTCCGGAAAACGTTCTTTTTGTGTTGCGAAGTCCGCCGCCAGCCCCGCATCATTTTGAAGCAAATCGTAAGCGGTCTCTTCGAACACATAGCTGCTAAAGTGCTCTTTTTGTTGCAAAGCACTATCAAAGAAATTCCACGTGAAGTACGAATCATGTGCTCGAGGATCCAACGTCTCCGCTAAAAACCGGATCCCATCCTGTGCTGTTGCAATGATCCAATCGCCGGCAAAGAGCTGGACTGATTCCGTCACCTCGCGAATCGAATCCGTTCTGTTCATGTGGTGGCCTTCATATGGCTTATTGGATGAATCAAAGGACTCGATGTAATCAACGCGCAACGTCAAAACCGTATCTCGTGGTAGAGCAGTCATTTCAATGCCATTCCATGCCAGGCGATCCACCACTTCATGCCAGGCTTGGGGAATGCAGTAGAATTCGGGCAAAACCGTCTCGAACCGAGTTTTGTATGCATTCCAGTAAGGAATCGTGTCTTGCCAGACCTCAGAATGATCATAACGCAACCGTGTGCTTTTCGTGATGGGACTGATTTCCCTCCTAGCTGCATATCCTTTGAACAATAGTGCTGTGGAATCGGCATAGTTCAAATCCCATCGAACGGGCAATTTCTGAGCTACCGCAAGCCTGCTTTGCTCCTCCTTACGGATCTGCATGATTTCATCAGACATTTTCATGCCCAAAAGCCCCATTTCCTGAAGCAGCAGTCGCGTGGCTTCAACACGTTCGGGAAATGGTTTCAACATGTGTGCTTCGGCCGTGAAGCCCAGCGTTGAAAACAACGTGGTATAGCCGGTGCTGTAACGAGGTGTTTCCAGAAAGCCCACGATGCCATTTTCAGGAACTTCATTTTGAAGGTTTACATAAGGAATCATCGGCTCACCTCTTTGCTCCATTCGAGCATAGAGTTGGGGTTCAAAGACGTTTTTTAAAAAAGGTCCGATGACCGGACCCGCCTTATCAACCTGCGTCGTGATCAAGGTCATTCGGTAGGAATAGTCGGCACCATTGGTCGTATGCGTGTCAATGAAAATGTCCGGCTTTACGGCATGAAACAATTGGACAAAAGCCTTGGCATTTCGACTGTCCATTTTGATGAAATCTCGGTTGAGATCCAAGTTTCGGCTGTTGCCACGGAACCCATAATAATCGGGGCCATCCTGGTTGGTTCGAGAACAGCAGTTGCGGTTCAAGGCGCCACCAACATTGTACATGGGAATGATGACCACATCCATCATATCCAAGTAAATGCTCTTCATTTTCTCGTTCTCGAGAACCTCTCGCATCCAACCGATCGAGGCATCCACACCGCAAGGTTCTCCAGGATGAATGGCGTTGTTCACGAGCATGCACAAACGATCCATGGAGGAATTGCGGGTGAGCTTCAGAGCCTCGAGATTGTGAATATTGGCTGCGTTTGGAGAAAAGACAAAGGCATGAATGGGCCTTCCGACATCGCTGATGCCGACTTCAATCAAATTCACTTCATCGTGTGCATTCGCGAGTTCTTGGAAAGCCGCGATTGCCTCGGACCATGTGGGCGTAACATTGTTCTCCAATGCAACTTGAGGGTCGCTACCCAATGCCATTGACTGGGCTACAGAAGCCGTTGAGCAAGAAAGTAAAATCCAGCAGAGCGTTGAGCCCATGGCCATTGTTCTTCTTCTCAGTTGATTGAAGCCTCCCGTTTTCATCTGTCAAATTTGATGTAAAAGTCGGAACTTAGCACCATGATTCGATTCACTCCTTCATCTGTGGCGGAGCCCAAGCCCGGACAAGTCTTGTTGTCTGAGCCCTTCTTAGAAGACGTTTATTTTGGACGAAAGGCGGTACTTCTGTGCGAGCACAACAAGGAAAGTTCTTTTGGTTTTGTCTTGAACAATTTCATCGAAGTCGATCTGCATGAATTGCTTCAAGACATGCCTCAATGGGAGGCTCGCATCAGTTTGGGAGGGCCTGTCAAAAATTCAAACCTTTACTATTTGCACACCTGCCGGCAGGTCCCTGATGCGACACAAGTGATGGAGGGGTTGTACATGGGAGGTGATTTCGATTGGATCAAGCAGGCCGTTTTGGACAAAAAAATCACAGACCTCGAGCTTCGTTTTTTTGTCGGATATGCGGGATGGACTTCCGGTCAATTGGCCGATGAAATCAAAAGCAAGTCCTGGTTTGTTGTAGACGCTTCCATGGAGAAAATCATGGACACCACGATTGAAGAAGACGATTACTGGAAGCAACTCATATTGGCGATGGGGCCTGAATTTACTCACATCGCGAATGCGCCAACTGATCCCAGTCTAAACTGATTGCACTTGAATGGTAATGCGGTATCCAGCGTGACTCCGCACGTTGAAAACTCGGTTTTCATCGAATAGCATATACTGCCCTTTGATTCCTTGAAGTACACCCCTGAATTGAGGGGTTTTATCGAGTCGGATGCTATTGATTTTTTCTGGATACGTCAATACGGGATACCGAATTTCAACGGGAGAAGACTCGTCTTCAAAGAAGCTTTCATAAGACTCTCCGAGCCAATCAAAGGCCGTTTCACGTGCCTCCACCAATAAATTGCAATCAAACGGTACATCGGCCAGCATTTTCCGGAAATTGGTTTTGTCCGCCATGTGGTCCTTCAGTGCGACTTCCAATTCACCCGCGAGTTGGCGATAGGGCGTGTTGGCGATAACGATGGCACCAGACGCGCCTTGATCCACCCATCGGTTTGGGATGTTTGTCAATCGGGTGACCCCCACCTTGAGACCACTCGTGTGACTGATGTAGACCGCATGAGGCTGGTTGTGATGTTGTTCCTCCCATTCCTTGTCGCGAAGTGCTATGCCCTCGTGGATCCGGCTCAACTCCGGATGGAACACACTCTCGACCGCTTGAGGCGCTTTCAACCAAGCGTCATAACTCATCCCTTCCCCGAATGTCTTCCGGATGCGCTTTCCTGTCTCAACGCAATTGATTTCGCCCTCAAACTGAATGGAGAGTTCTTGGCCTATCCACGTGTGCGGATCCAATGAAGGCATAGACTCAAGCCGATCTGCTCCCTGCCATTGGTATTGCGCGCTCTTCTGATCAAGCAAATCCAAGCCTACAGACATTTTTCGAATGTTCCCCTCCCAGTTCATGACGCGAAGCTAAAATATTCTTGCGCCTGTAACGCTTCGCAATCGGATAAGTTAACCGTATTTCGTATATTGCAAAACGATAAATTCACAAGCATGAAAAACTTTTTACTGTTAGTTGGTTTGATTTCAAGCGTAACCGTTTTCTCGCAAGACGTTCTTTACGCTGAAGGATTTGAAGACTTCGCTGTTGGCGAATTCGTCTCTAGTCATCCTGTTTGGTCCACTTGGGCCAATGCTCCTGAGACGGAAGAGGACTCTCAAATCACCGATGAAATGGCTCATGAAGGGTCAAATGCACTTAAAATCTACAACACGGCTGCTACAGGAGGTCCCATGGACATCATGTTGATTGCTGGTTTGAACGGCGACGTTTACGATGTGTCTTTCTGGATGTACGTCCCGTCTGGCTTTGTAGGTTACTACAATGTTCAAGAAGAACAAGAGCCTGGTGTTGCTTGGGCGTTTGAGTCAACTTTTTTGCTTGATGGTTCCATCAGTGTATTCATGGACGGCGCCATTGTTGCTGAAGGTACTTACCCATCAGACACGTGGTTCCAAGTTTCTCACTTGGTTGACATGGATTCTGACAACATCACGCTCTCCATCGATGGTTCATCCATTGGCACTTTCCTTTTCGACTCAGGATTCGGAGGCGTCAATTTCTATGCCTATGGTGACAACGTCACTTACAGTACGTATTTTATTGATGATGTTGTCATTGCTACAGCGGTGCCTTCTGCAATCACAATTCCTGAAGCACTGGCCTTCAATTTTGGACCAAACCCTGCCGTGAATTACATCAATGTTCAAGGACAGCCTGCTGACGCCTTGTTGAAGATTCACGCGCTGAATGGCCAGTTGGTTTTGGAGCAAAAAGTCAATTCATTGGATCGCGGACAACGCATCGATTTGAACTTGGACAACGGGATTTACTTTGTTGAAATATCAAATGGTGCATTGCGCTCTACGCAACGCCTAGTGGTGCAACACTAACAATTCATTTTGTGCCGATCAGAAAAGCCCGCTACCCTGCGGGCTTTTTTTATGCTCACATATACCGTTGATCCAAAAAGTTCCTAGATCGATTGATCAGATCCAACATGTCGTCAGGCAATTCAGAAGACAACCAAGGTTGCCTCGACCCGAATGTATGTCCACCTTGGTTTAGCCACTGGATGTCCATTTGAGTCACCTTGCAAAGAGACTCCGCCTCACTTGGCAACACGGCCAAATCATCCTTTGCATGCGCAATAAAAACCGGGCATTCCAGCCTGCTCAACGCATCTTGAATGTTCAAGTTCCCCTTTTCCCTGTGGAAGGACTCGTAAAAGCCAAAACGGTGGTGTAACGTTTGAC
>JAQCJQ010000113.1 GCA_027593035.1 Bacteroidota bacterium
AAAATGTTCGGCGATGGCCCCTTCGCCAAATCGGTCATCAAAGTCCCACCCTAGACGAACGTCGACATAGGCATTGTCCGCGCGAGCACCGATGTTGGATCCCGGGAATGGAATCCGCAAATCGTTGATGATGGTTTGGAAGTTTTGGTCCCAATCCGATTGTCCGTAGATCACGCCGTAAAATTGGGGCAATGAAGCATCTACGATCCAGTATGGCGTGGCTTGGGCGTAATTCCCCTCGTTATCAATGACGACAGCTTGGTATGAGCTCTGGTCCTTCCAAGGGTGCAAGATGAATCCGTTGGCATCACGCGCGCTACCCAGCCACCCGTGTTCATTCCAAGCGACGTTCGCTCCTTTCGCCACGGTGAAAGCGGAGATCTCTCGGTGCATGGGAACGACGGAAGCCACCACGCAATCATTCTCTCCATCAAATGTCAACGCCGCGCGTCCGTTGATGGCGTCGTTCTGCAATTCTGGATTGGCCTCAAGTGCATTTTGCACCGCAGAGAGGACATTTCCGGACAGCACGTCACGCCATTCTGCAACCGGCATGCCGTCGGTGGCATTCTCTCCCGTCGCGGTATAAGTGCCTGCGTCGCCTCGCAGCCAAAGGGTCAATGAAGCCGCATCCCCAACCCCGCCAGGCCCCCATGGACCAAGCGGTTCAGGAACGGGGTGATAAACGAGATGCAAGGTGTCTGAGGCCGCATTGGCCAAACCATAGCCGTCTTGCTCGATCGCTACGCCTTGAGGGATCACCAATTCAATCGGGCCGTAGTCCGTGGGAGACACGAGGCAGGTAAAACCGGCTTCATTCTCTTGCAACGCGGTGATGACCGCATTGGTCACGCTGATGTCTTCCGCTACAAACGCTTCCATGGGAACGTCCAAGAGATTGCGACGGAAAGCAATCGAGACGGTTGACGGTCCAAAAATGGAGGTTTCTCCTGACGCCGATGTCAAATGAGCAATGGGAGGAAATCCTTGAGTCACCCCGTGCACATCCGTTTCCCACATGCCCCTTCCATAAGTTCCTGCCCGGATGCGACTCGGGTCATTGGGCCCACTGCCTGCATACAATTCCAATTCGGTCACCCGAACATTCAATGGCAATCCTTCGGAATAGTCGATCCAAACAGAATCGGCATTGGACCAATGGTAAACGCCCATATCGGTGCCCGCATACAAACCGCCCGTTCCAGATGTGTCACACACCAACGTGTTGACAGTGACTTCGGGTAAACCACCTTCCAATTCGGCCCAATTCTCACCGAGATCCGCTGAATGCCAAACACGCTTGTTGAATCCGATGTACACGGAATTGGAGTCCCCTAGCACCGTTTCAATGGCTAAAACGGGCTGTGCGCTCAATGGTAGGGCATCACTTAAATCCACCCAAGTCACACTGTCCGCCTCAATCAATGCCGAATCACAGCGGAACAGCTTCCGACTGCCTTCGGTGGCAAACAACACGTTCTCATTGTTGCGATGGCGATGAACCACGCGCATGGTTGTCAAATCATTCCCTCCAAGCTCCGAACTGATGCGCTCCCAAACGATGCTATCCCGCACGGGATGTTTGATGTTGGTGCTTCTCCACACATTGAGCAAGCCGACATACATCGTGGATGGATCCTCATTCGACAGGGTAAACGGAGTCGACCACGCGCCTCCTTCGTCGATGCCCAACTCTCCGTTGGCAACAATCGTCTGTGATTGGATTCCAGGGCCTGTGCGATACAGTCTTCCGTATTGCGAACTGGAAAAGAACCACTGGGGGTCGATGGGATCGTAAATGCACTCAAATCCATCTCCACCACTTCCACGAGACCACTGGACGCCGTTGAACAAGTAAGTTCCGTTGTCCTGATAGCCATTCATCGCATCCGTCCCGGCATGCGGGCTCTGACCAATTTTGTAGATCTCACCAGTCACAATGCCGTTGCTCATGTCCGTCCATTGTTGGTTGTTGTCATAGCGATAGATTCCGCCATCGTTGGCCAACCAAATTTCATCCGTGTGCGGATTCGCCACCAAAGCGTGCTGATCCACGTGCGTGTAACTGTCCTGGATGTCCAACCATGTGGCACCACCATCGTCCGAGCGCTTCATCCGAATGCCTCCGACATACACGCGGTCCACAATCACGGGATCCGCTTCCAAGCAGAGGTCATACCAAGCTTGTCCGCCCTCTTGATCTCCTGAGGCACTCCATGCCATGATGTTGGGGGTGTCACTCATTTCTTCAAAATTCAGCCCGGAATCGGTGGACTTGAAGAAGGCCCTGAATTCATACGTCCCCGTTGACAATACGTACACATTGTCAGGTGCGGCCGGGCAAACGGCGATGCACATCCGCGTACTCGGATTGATGCCATCGTTGATGTAATCCCAATTGTCTCCGCCATCTTCACTGCGCCAAAATCGTCCTTGCCCAGTGCTATAGACGATGTCCGGATTGGTCGGGTGAAAGCAAAGGTCCTTGTAGTTCTGGGTGTTGGAGGAGACCTGCTCCCACGACATTCCGCCATCCACCGAGCGATGAACACCGCTATTGGTGGCTGCAAACACCCGGTTTTCATCCGTTGGGTGAACGAGCAAATCCCCCACAATCAAATTGGCAATCCCCTCGTTGACGAAATCCCAAGTCACGCCCCCATCCACCGACTTCATCACACCCATCCCGGGACTATCGGATGCGTCTCGATCCCCTGTTCCGATGTAAACGACCTCAGGATTGGAGGCTGCAAAGGCGATTGAACTCACTCCCAACGTGGGGAAGTTGTCCGTATTGGTTGTCCACGAAGCGCCGGCATCATAGCTGCGCCAAAGCCCTCCCGCAGGGGCTCCTGCAAACGCCACTTGATCATCATTGGGGTGAAATGCAATGGCATTCATTCGTCCTACCCCACGGATGTTTTCGCGTGTGGTGATGTTGTTCAACGTCGGACCGCACACCTGCCAATCCCCATTGGCTGATCGCCCTGAAGCTCGACCTTGTACAATGCTCCGATGCGCCTGCATCATGGCGTCAGAACCGACGGCATATCCTTGATCGTCGGTTCTGCCATCCATCAAGTGCAACCAGCGTTCAACCTGCTTGTATCCTGACCCTTTGACACGGGCTCGTCCTTCCCAATGCGTTTCAAATACAGCACGCACCTCGTCCGGTTTGTAGTCTTCAGATTGCATCAAAACTGACCAATCAGGATCCGATGCGGCAGGGGTTTGTGCCCAAACTGCCTGTGTCGATAAAAAGGCAAAAGAAACGGCCAAGCATCCAAGGGAAAAACCACTGGACTTCGGGAGTGCTGTCAAAATCATGGCAGCAATTTAATACCCAACCGACAGGATGTCCGCTGCAAGCTCGTCATTCCTTCAATCAGGGGTCAGAATGGCAGATTTTTTGACCCCCAATTGCATTGGCGCGGTCATTGAATGCACCTTCTCAAATAGAATTCAAGCATCATGCAAAAAGGAAACATCAACGTTCAAACGGAAAACATTTTCCCCATCATCAAGAAGTTCCTGTACAGCGACCATGAGATCTTCCTACGGGAATTGGTCTCGAATGCTGTGGACGCAACACAAAAGCGGAAAACACTGGCCAAGATTGGAGAAATTACTGCGGTAGAGGGAGATACCTCCATTGAAGTTCTCATCGATTCAGAGGCAAAAACTTTGACCATTCGTGATCGTGGAATTGGCATGACCGAAGAAGAGGTCAACAAGTACATCAACCAAATTGCCTTCTCCGGCGCGACGGAGTTCTTGGATAAATACCAGGGCGATGATGCCAAAACAGCCATTATCGGTCACTTTGGTTTGGGCTTTTATTCTGCGTTCATGGTGGCCAAGAATGTGGACATCATTTCGTGGAGTCAAAAAGAGGACAGCACTCCGGTGCAGTGGACTTGCGATGGGTCACCCGCATATGAAATTGGCGAAGCCACCAAGGATGAGCGCGGCACCGATATTGTGTTGCATATCGCCGATGACAGCCTCGAATTTTTAGAGCAAGCGCGGATCGATGGCATTTTGAACAAGTACTGCAAGTTCATGCCGGTAGAGATCATTTCAGGAACCTCGAGCACTTGGGAAGATGACCCCTCTGGCGAAAAGGACGAAAAAGACAACGTTAAGAAGATCGAGGTCAAGGTTCCCAATGTGATCAACAAGACCCAACCCTTGTGGAGCCGCCAACCTGCAGAGTTGAAGGATGAGGACTACCAAGAATTTTACAAGGATCTGTACCCGATGAATTTCGAGGATCCGTTGTTTCACATTCACCTCAATGTGGACTTCCCGTTCAATTTGACCGGCATCCTTTACTTCCCCCAGCTCAAAAAAGAGATGGAACTGCGCCGGGACAAAATTCACTTGTACTCGAATCAGGTGTTTATCACGGACAACGTCGCGAACATTGTCCCTGACTTTTTGACCATGCTTCACGGTGTGATCGATTCTCCAGACATTCCTTTGAATGTCTCCCGCTCTTACCTCCAAGAAGACGCCAACGTCAAGAAAATTAGTGGACACATCTCCAAGAAAGTCTCCGACAAGTTGGCATCGATGTTCAATAAAGACCGCGAGTCTTTCGCCGCACAGTGGGATGATTTGCGCATTTTCGTGGAGTACGGCATGCTGACGGATGAGAAGTTTACGGAACGCGCCAAGAAATTCATCCTTTTCAAGGATACGGAGGGCACGTGCGTAACGTATGACGAGTTGATCGCAGCCGTTGGAGAAACCCAAAAAGACAAGAGTGGAAAGATCGTTTTACCATACACCAGCGACGCCAAAGCGCAGCACGCCTTCATTGAGCCGGCAAAAGAGCGCGGTTACAAGGTGCTCGTCATGGAAGGACCATTGGCTTCTCACATGGTACAAAAGCTCGAGGAGGCGTATCCAGAAGTGCAATTCAAACGTGTTGACTCGGATGTCATTGACAACTTGATTGAAACGGACGAAGCCTCAACGAGTGCGTTGGACGAGAAGCAAGAAGAGACTCTCAAGCCCATCATTGAAGGCGCTTTTCCTTCAGGAACGTACAAAGTCAAGTTCGTGCCCATGACTCCAACTGCCGCTCCAATCACCATCACGCGATCAGAATTCATGCGCCGCATGAAAGAGCAGCAAGCCGTCGGAGGAGGCGGATTCCAAATGTTTGGCGCGATGCCTGAAAGCTATGATGTCGCTGTCAATGCCAACCACCCCATGGTGCAAAAACTATTGAACGAAACCGACTCGAAGGAGCAAGCTCGATTGGCTAAGCGAGCCGGTAATTTGGCCCGTCTCTCCCAAGGATTGCTAGAAGGCGAAGAACTCACCTCCTTCATCACAGAGGGATACGCCGAACTCGCGTGAGCAATTTCGGACCTTGGATCGGAGGTGCCATCGGTTGGGCTGTAGGCGGCCCAATCGGTGGCATCTTGGGTTTTGCTTTCGGTAAAATGTTTGCTCAGGACGCATCGGGTCCTGCCAACCCCTCTGGACCGCACACCAACCGATCCACACAATCGGGAGACTTTGCGGCGTCGCTGATTGTACTGAGCGCTGCCGTCATGAAGGCCGATGACAAGATTCTCAAATCCGAGCTGGACTATGTCAAGGGGTTTTTGAAAAACAATTTTGGGGCCTCGCAAGCGGAACAACTTACACTGCTGTTGCGTGAGACCCTGAATCAAACCATCGATACGCGTCGTGTTGCTGAGCAAATCCGGCACCACATGGACCATGCGAAAAGGCTGTTGCTGTTGCAATATCTTTTTGGCATTGCCAAAGCCGATGGTCACATCCACAGCAAAGAACTGGATGTAATTCGTGACATTGCCCGTTGGCTGGCAATAAACGAAAAAGACCGATTGAGCATCGAAGCCATGTTCCAGGCGGGCGCATCGGATCCGTATTCTGTTTTGGAAATCAAACCGACTTGTACCGACTCAGAAGTCAAAAAAGCTTACCGCAAGATGGCCGTTAAATTCCACCCAGATAAAGTGCAAGACCTGGGGGAATCCCATCAAAAACAGGCGAAAGAACGGTTCATTGCCATTCAAGCGGCCTACGAACAAATCAAATTGGACCGCGGAATGAAGTAAGGCAATGCTTGCGTTGGAAGTTCATCATTAGATTTGGCGATTCGAACTTGATGCACGACTACCAATTTTTGACCTCATGAATCCATCCATCTCGACCTATACCATTGCAGCGCTGATTGCAATATCGAGCGCTTTTGCCCCCAT
>JAQCJQ010000014.1 GCA_027593035.1 Bacteroidota bacterium
AGACGATTGTGCACTCGTCCCATTTGAACCACCACGCCGCCAGCAGGACAGCCGCCGTGCTCCACGTATTGGCCTTCTCCTGCTAGCCCGCCAATTTCCAACGGCTTGGTATCACGGTCAAACAATTCAGTCAAACGCTCTCTAGCCGTCAGTTTCCCTTTAGCGTGTTCCTTTTCGATGCGTTTGATGCCACCGCCTTGGGCAGCGATATCGGCTTGCTTTTGAATCTGAGCCCAGAGAAGACGCATCGCATCTTCATTGCGGTTGTGCTCAACGGATTGGAGGTTGTCCGATTTTGCCATAGCGCTAAAGGTACGCTGAGCGGTACCTTTGTCGAATGAAGTATCGTTTACGGATTATTTCATGGGGTGGAATCATGGCTAGAATCGCCGGGATGGCCTGCATGGTGGTCTTGGCTAGTTGTGTGCATCCGACAGAATCCACCACGGACTTTATTTTTCAAATTAAAAAAGCATCCCACGCCGAAGGGTTTCAGTGGCGCATGTGGCAGGATGCTCAGCAGTCGCGCGTGTGTCTGGAAATCCGAAATCCAGGAGACTCTAAAATTTTAGCGACCGTTTATCGGGATTCTGCCACGTGGTCATCCGATGCACATCGCAGCGAAACGGCGGTAGTCCTGGGGCCGCCAGAACGCGGATTGGCGACATTGAGTACCACCCATCTTGCGTTGATCTCCGCTTGGGATTCCGCTTGTTTCCATTGGTCTGGCGGGGCATACACCGAGTTCATTCGTTGGGAGCCGGCGTTGGGGAAATTGGCCCGATCGGAGGCTCGAGACATTGGAGGGAAACCGGAAGTCGACCGTGAGAAATTGCTGGCTTTGCGGCCGGCGGCACTGACCACCTATCCGTTTGGAGATCCGCTTGAAGGCGTGAATGTGCGGCAAGAAATCCCCGTTGTTCCCATTCTTGAATATCTGGAGTCGCATCCATTGGGGCGTGCTGAATGGATGCGCGTGATGGGCTGGATGATGGGGGAGTTGCCTGCTCGCCAAGCGGATGTCAAATTTCAACAAGTGGCCGATTCGTACGAGCGATTGCGTCTGGATTTGGCTCAAAAACCGATGAAACCTCGCGTGTTCACAGGGAGTGTGCAGCAAGGCACGTGGCATGCGCCGGGTTCCAAAAGTTTCATCGCCCGCCTTCTAGCCGATGCGGGATTGGATTACATCGTGGATGCTGATTCCGAAAGGGACAACGTCAAGGTGCCGTTGGAGGAAATGATTGTCCTGAGTCAATCGGCTGATGCTTGGGGATTGGTGTTGCATCATCCCGAAACGTTGACACGAGCGTCCTTCTTAGACTCTGATGAACGGCACGCGATGTTGTTGCCTCCAACACATCAGGTGTTTGTGGCCAATACAGCCCAGTGCGATTACTTTGGTTGGTGGGTCGCACGTCCCGATGTCATGCTGGAAAACTTGGTGACTTTGTTTGATGACAACCACCCGTGGTCCTATGATGTTGAACCCTGTTTTGAATGGATCGCGGAATGACAGTCCAGCAACTTTTCATCGTTTTGGGACTCGGTATCGTCGTTCAGGTGCTGCTGCACTTGGCGTGGGGCCCCATTTCCATCGATTGGTTGGATGCTTGGAGCCTTATTGATAGCACGGATTCGCTCGTTTTATTCCACGTGCGTTTGCCCCGGGTAGTGACGGCCATGGCGGCTGGAAGCGGCTTGGCGTTATCGGGATTGTTGCTTCAAACGTGGTTTCACAATCCGCTGGCGGGGCCCTCTGTGTTGGGGATCAGTGCCGGTTCGAGCATGGGGGTGGCCCTGGTTTTGTTGACGGGGTTGGCCTGGGGATGGTGGGGGATTACCAGCGCCGCGGTGTTGGGAGGAATGCTCACGCTTCTCTTAATTTTACTGGTATCTCGTCGATTTCAAGGTTCAGCGACGCTGCTCATTTTTGGGCTGATGCTGAGCTATGTTGTCGGTGCTTTGGTGACCGTATTGCAAGCCGAGGCCGCCCAAGATGCGCTGCAACAATTTGTCTTTTGGGGCATGGGCACCTTTGGGCAAGCGCCATTGAAACTGTCCGTGGTGATGCTGGTAATGGTATTGTTGGCGTGGAAGTTGGTCGCCTCTAAATCGAGGGACTTGGACGCGTGGACATTGGGTTCGTTGACTGCGCAAAGCATGGGCGTTGACGAGAAAAGGTTGAAGTATACCGTCATTGGAGTGACCGGAGTTTTGGCGGGCATCATCACAGCGGTCTGCGGGCCTGTGGCCTTTTTAGGATTGGCCATTCCCCATTTGGTCCGGCTCATGTGCAGCGAACGGAGCCACCGGTTGATGATTCCCCTGACAATTTTGACGGGTGCGTTCATGGCGTTGTTGGCTGATTGGGGGGTGCGTGCTCCCGGATTGGATGGAGGCGGTTGGCCGCTCAATGCCGTGTTGTCATTATTGGGAGGGCCCATGGTGGTCTGGGTGTTGTTCCGTAAGACCTGGAATGCATGAGGAATTCGGGCGCCCCTTTTGTCATTGAAATGGAATCCCTTGTATTGGGATACAGCCAGGCATCCCCTTTGAATGAGCCCTTTTCCGCCCGATTGGAAGGCGCAGGAATCCATTTGATCGTTGGCCGCAATGGCGCAGGAAAGAGTACACTCATTCGCACGTTGGCGGGACTGCAGGCTCCATTGAAAGGCTCCATAAAATGGAAGGGGCAATTGTTATCAAAAGCATCAGCCAAAGAACGGGGGGAAGGCATGGCCTTCATGGCGAGCACACCACCGCGTACTTCCGGATTGCGCGTAGCCGAGGTGCTGGACTTGATGTCTCCGACGATAGCGCTCCGGGATCAAACACTGCGGCAGGTTGGAGCAACCCCGTGGCTGGACCGACGACTTTCATCGTTGAGTGATGGGCAAGCTCAACGCGTAATGCTCGCTCGCGCTTTGTTGCAGCAAACTCCTTGGATTGTCCTCGATGAGCCCACGGCCTTTTTGGATGCGCCTTCCCGCACAGCGTTGCGGCAAACATTGCTGGAATTGAGTCAGACAGGCGTTGGTATGATCCTTGCGAGTCACGATTTTCACGGCCTTCAAGGGAGGGATGAATTGACCTCGATTCATGCACTCAATGCCTCTGGATGGAACGCCTTGGATCGTTTGCATCAGGCAACCGATTGGGAATCTCAGTTGTGATTCCACATTTCTGAATTAATGGCGTGCCAGAATGCTAGGAGGATTTCAGTGAGCCTTAATTTCGCCATCAAATTATAGCCATGCCTCCGTTGTCGCGAATTCTAATCATGTTGTTTTTCCTTTCGTCCATTTTGGGGTCAGTGGAGTGGATGGCTTATCGATTGCTCAAACGAAAATTTGAGTGGCATCAGAATTGGGAGTTGTCGAGCCGATTTTGGCTCGTTTTAGTCGGAGTCATTTGGGTGGCTTTCTTTGTCAATGCCTTCATGTGGCCGACTTGGCGAGCGACCCACCCGCGGTTGCTGTCCTTTCTTTCGATGTTGTTTTTTGTGGTGTTCATTCCCAAGCTGGTCATGGCCATTTTCCAGTTGGCTGACGACTTGCGCTTCTTGTTTCAATGGGGCGTGTCCAAAACGGGGGCGAGCGATCGGCCCATTCCCCGATCATCCTTCCTAGCTACGTTGGGGTTGGGGGCGGCCGGAATTACTTTCGCTTCCTTTCTGTATGGAGTGGTTTGGGGCAAATACGCTTACCGCACAGAGCGATTGAAGGTGGCGATCCCGAATTTACCTGCGGCATTCAAAGGCCTGCGGGTTGTTCAGATATCAGATGCGCATTTGGGCAGCTTTGCGGATACACCGGCTCCCGTTTTGGATGCGCTGAAAAGCATCGCGACACTCAATCCGGATGTCATTTTGTTTACGGGTGATTTGGTCAATACCGATTCGAGCGAAGCGGAAAAGTGGATCGGCCCCTTTGCTGAATTGGCGGCTCCGATGGGCAAATTCGCCATCATGGGGAACCACGATTATGCGGACTACGGTCCGTTTACCGAAGAAGAACGTGAAGCGAGTCGACAACGGCTCTATGAGATTCATAAGGAAATGGGATTCAATTTGCTTTTAAACGAGCATGTTCATTTGGAGCGTGATGGTGAGAGGATGGTCTTGTTGGGCGTGGAGAATTGGGGGAAAGGATTCCGCATGAGCGGGGATTTGAAGAAAGCCATGGCAGGCAGCAACTGCGAAGAATTGCCGACCATTCTCATGAGCCACGATCCGACCCATTGGGCCGAGGAAGTCAGAGATGGCAAGGCTCCGGTGGAATTGACCTTGAGTGGCCACACACACGGCATGCAATTCGGCATTGAAATTCCGTGGTTGGGCATCCAGTGGTCTCCGAGCAAATGGCGGTATGAGCATTGGGCAGGAATGTACCAATCTCAAGATCAGCAACTCTACGTCAATCGAGGATTTGGCGTTTTGGGCTTCCACGGACGTGTGGGCATGCCTCCTGAAATCACCTTGTTGGAATTGGAATCCGCTTGAGAAGCGTGACACATTATCTTCGCAGTCTACATCGGGGGATTAAACTATAATCCCTTCGTTCATTGCAACATACATCCATAGAATTAGCGCGACCATGTCAGACGACAAAAAAGTAATTTTTAGCATGCACAAAGTCAACAAGGTGACCCCGACAGGGAAGCACATCTTGCGTGACGTGACTTTGGGCTTTTACCATGGTGCGAAGATTGGGATTCTCGGAGCCAACGGTTCGGGAAAATCAACAGTCATGCGCATCATTGCAGGTCTGGACGATGCCTATACGGGCGATGTGACATGGTCTCCGGGTATCACATTGGGGTACTTGTCTCAAGAACCCGATTTGGACGAGGAAAAAACGGTTCGTGAAATCGTGGAAGAAGGCACGCAAGAAATTGTGGATGTTCTCAAAGAATATGAGGAGATCAACGCGCGATTTATGGACGAGGAGATCTTGAATGATCCCGAAAAAATGGACGCACTGATCAACCGTCAAGCGGAGGTTCAAGATCAAATAGATGCTTTGAATGCTTGGGAGCTGGACACCAAATTGAACATCGCCATGGACGCTTTGCGCTGTCCTCCGGACGACGCCAAGATTGGATCCCTCTCAGGCGGTGAACGTCGTCGAGTCGCGTTGTGTCGACTGTTGTTGCAACAACCGGACGTGCTCCTTTTGGACGAACCGACCAACCACTTGGATGCGGAGTCCATCGATTGGTTGGAGCAGCATTTGGAGCAGTACACAGGGACGGTCTTGTCCGTAACGCACGATCGGTACTTCTTGGACAATGTGGCCAAGTGGATTTTGGAATTGGATCGGGGAGAAGGCATTCCTTACGAGGGCAACTACCAGTCTTGGCTTGAGCAGAAAACCAAGCGTTTGGCGCAGGAAGAGAAGCACGAGTCGAAGCGCCGAAAGGAGCTGGAACGGGAATTGGAGTGGGTGCGTCAATCGCCAAAAGGCCGACGTGTCAAAAACAAAGCACGAGTCAGCAACTACGAGCAAATGTTGGCGGATGGCACGAATGAGAAGGATGCTCGTCTGTCCCTTCCTATTCCCAACGGCCCACGATTGGGCAGCTTGGTCATTGAAGCCAACAACCTTCAAAAGGGATTTGGAGATCGTTTGCTCATTGACAATCTGAGTTTTTCTCTGCCTCCGGCAGGGATTGTGGGTGTGATTGGGCCGAACGGTGCGGGTAAAACCACACTGTTCCGCATGATCATGGGAGAAGAAAAACAGGATGCGGGTTCTTTTAAAATCGGTGAGAGTGTTGTGACGGGCTATGTGGATCAGCGTCACGCAGAAATTGATGAGAACAAAACGGTGTGGCAGGTGATCAGCGGAGGACATGACCAGCTTGAAATCGGCGGTAAGCTGTTCAACAGCCGGGCCTACGTTTCCAAGTTCAACTTCAATGGCAGCGACCAACAGAAAAAATGTGGCGTCCTTTCCGGTGGAGAGCGCAACCGATTGCATTTGGCCATGACCCTCAAAACCGAGGCGAACGTCTTGCTCTTGGACGAGCCGACCAACGACATTGACATCGACACCTTGAGAGCGCTGGAGGAGGGCATCGAGTCCTTTGCTGGTTGCGCGGTGGTGATCTCACACGACCGGTACTTCTTGGATCGGATTTGCACCCACATATTGGCTTTTGAAGGGGACTCTCAACTGTATTGGTTTGAGGGGACCTACGAGGAATATGAGGAAAATCGCAAAAAGCGATTGGGCAATTCGGGCCCGCAGCGTTTGAAATACCGCAAGCTTGTCCGCGGATAATTGCATCGGAAGATTCGCTCCGTCTCCATCGGGGCGGTTGCATTTTGGCTCCATGGTGGCGGTGGTGGGGTCGTGGCTTGATGCACGGAGTCAGCACGGCCAGTGGTTGGTTCGCATCGACGACCTGGACCCACCGCGGGTGGTGCGAGGGGCGGTTGATGACATCTTACGCACCTTGGAGGGTTTTGGTTTGACGTGGGACGGCCCGGTCATTTACCAAAGTGAGCGCAACCACCGCTACCAAGAGGCACTTGCCACCTTGATTGATAACGGGGATGTCTTTCCCTGTTTTTGCAGCCGGAAAGACCTGCAAGGTGCGCCTGTATATCCTGGCACGTGCCGCCACCGAACGGATTACGAAGGCAGAACGTGGCGATTCCGAGTGGGCGAGGGCAACGTGAAGTGGGCGGATCGATATGCCGGCCACAAGGAATTGAATTGTGCTACGGATCTGGGTGATTTCTTGGTTCGAGGCGTGGAAGAAGTCTTCAGTTACCACCTGGCCAATGTGGTCGATGACGCTGATTTTGGCATCACCGATGTGATCCGAGGAGCGGATTTAATGGAATCCACGGGCTGTCACATCGTGTTGCAACGCGCGTTGCAATTCAAGCCGGTCCAATACGGTCACCTGCCTATAGCGCTGTCTGAGGATGGAATCAAATTGTCCAAGCAAACCCATGCTCGACCTTTGGAAGTGGCGGAAGCGTCTGCTTGCATTCAGCGCGTGCTGGAACATTTGGGCATGCCCAGCGTGGAATTGGATGCTCCGGCTGTGATGTTGTCTACTGCAGTGAGTCTGTGGCGCTCATCGAGCAGCATCAATCCAAGAGGCCGTCAATGACGTCCACCATGGCTTCAAACTCTTCCGTTTCAAACAGACGCGTCAAATAGACAATGCGGCCCTCCTTGTCGACCACGACATTGCGCGTTACGCCCGATTTGGGCGCGGCGATGGAATAAAAAACCTGACCGTCAGGGTCCGGTGCTATGGGGTAGGTGATCGCCATCTGCCGGGCAAAATCTGCGACCTTTCCCCGGGGTTCATCCAAGTCAACGCCCAACAGCACGAAGTCGTCCTGCCTGAATCGCTGCCAAACAGCCTGTTCCAAATGGGGCATTTCTTTGCGGCAGACCCCACACCATGAGGCCGTGAATTGCAGCACATAAGTGGTGCCGAGTAACGTGACGTCCGTGTGTTCTGTGCCGCTCAAATCCGTCAAGCTGAATGCTGGGACACGATCTCCGACTTGCACAATGTATCCCCGGTTATCTGGAGTGCGGGGATGCTCATCCTGGGCCGCAACGACGGAGAAGACGAAAGAAGAACATAGCAACAAACAGAGCGATCTTATTGACATGGTAAATGGGCTGGAGGCGTTGAACAGGTGGATTCGGATGTGGATGCAATGCGCGTGCGCTGAGCAATGGGGGAATGGGAGTGAAGATCGTCGATGAACGTGGCAATGGCGTCAATTGCATTGGCATCAGATAGCAATTCTCCGGTCAGTTCATGTCCCTTGTTTTCATAACTGAACAATCGTGTTTGTGCCGAGCAGTGTGCCAATGCACCGCCCCCTTGCAAGAGCAGCGCCCCCGGACTGCCTTCTGGACAGAAATGGTGGATGGCCTCTCCATAAGGGACCAGCTGATCGCATTCGCCGTGAAATGCCAAAAGAGGAATGTTCGCTGCATCCGACGGTGCGGGTTCCATCGCTCCCGCCATGCTAATAACCGCTTCAATGCCTTCCGAACCCAAGTGATAGGCGGCGTACAAGGCGGCTTCTGCTCCCGCGGATGAGCCTGCTAAAATGACATTTTGGTATCCGGATTTTTGCAAATAAGCCCAAGCAGCAAGAAGGTCTTCAGCGGCCCAAGCAATGGCTTCTCGTTTTTCTTCAATGGCTACATCACAATGGAATCCTTGCCGTTTTTGCCTCAAACGGTAGTCAATGGAGGCGACGGAAAACCCAGCCTCATGCAATGCCCGACAAAAAACAACATTTTTGGACTGCAAGCGAGAGCCCCCGCTAAATCCTCCGCCGTGCGCAAATAAGATGATGGGTGCTTGCTGTGAATTCTGAAAACTAGCATTTTCTGACGCGTGCAAGCTCAATTCAAGCAATGAATCGCCCCGTTGGATGTACGCGTGATGCTCTTGTGCATGCGTCGAGGTCAAGATGACCAAGAGTCCCATCAAAAAGCGGAATCGCAGATTTTGATGCAGAAAAGACGATGTTTGCTGAAGTTGCTTTTTCATAAATGGTGGAGCAATCTACCAAATCTAAACCCTATGAATCGATTTTACCCCTTGTTCTTGGCCTTGGGTTTCTTCATGTCTTTGACCCCGACCATCGCTCAGACGTCAACCATCAGCGGGACCGTCTTGGATGCCGAAGCGCGTTACCCCTTGATCAATGCCACCGTTCAGCTCAAATCCATTGAAGGGGTTGTTGTAGCCACCGATATGGATGGGCGATTTGAATTTCAAGATGTTCCTGTGGGGCGCCATTTGGTGGTGGCCTCTTTCATGGGATACGAATCCCGCGTGATGGACGGCGTGGTCGTCAACAGTGGTCGTCCGGTCATCTTGGAAGTGAAAATGCAGGAATCGGTGATCGCCATTGAAGCGGCTGAAGTCACGGCCACGCAACAAGGCGAAGTCATGAATGAAATGGCCACGGTCAGCGCGCGTGCGTTTACGGTAGAGGAAACAGAACGTTATGCCGGTTCGCGGGGCGATCCCGCCCGGATGGCGAGCAACTTCGCCGGAGTCCAAGGCGCGGATGATAGCCGCAATGACATCGTTGTTCGGGGCAACAGCCCAAGCGGAGTCCTCTGGCGATTGGAAGGGGTGGACATTCCCAACCCCAATCACTTTAGCATCCCTGGAACGGGAGGCGGTCCGGTCGCGATTTTGAACAACAAAGTGTTGGCCAATTCCGACTTCTTCACAGCGGCTTTTCCGGCAGAGTTTGGTAACAGCACATCGGCCGTGTTTGATTTGCGGATGCGCAACGGCTCGCAAGCCAGGCCTGTGAGTAGCATTCAATTTGGATTTTTGGGAGCAGAACTCATGTTTGAAGGCCCGCTCAATCGAGAAAAACGATCCAGCTACTTGGTCAACTATCGCTACAGCAGCGCAGCCATTTTCTCCGCGGTGGGGATTGACATCGGAACCAGCGCGGTGCCGAAATACCA
Organism: Bacteroidota bacterium; assembly: GCA_027593035.1. Classification (GTDB taxonomy): domain Bacteria; phylum Bacteroidota; class Bacteroidia; order Flavobacteriales_D; family Sanyastnellaceae; genus UA16. The sequence goes on from JAQCJQ010000014.1 coordinate 9,489, forward strand.
AGACGGTAGCTTCCGCTTGTTCTTCCCTCAATCCAACGGTGGGGCTTTGGCTTTGTGGGGAATTGGTGGGGTAAGTGACATCGATATCCTCATTTCTGAGCAAGAAAAGCCAGAACGCAACCTCTATGGCGACAACGACCGCGATCAATACTTCGGTTCTGGCATGGGCATTTTGGGAGCGACCTATACCCGTCCCCTCAACGAGCAGACGTACATGAAAGCGACCATTGCAGCGAGCCGTTCTTACCAGGATAGTGAGCATGACCTGGTGTATCGTCAATTGACGGCTGATAGCTTGTTCCAGAATGATAGCATTGTGGATTACATGGGGTACCAATTCATCAATGACCGGGTGAGTGCAGCGGTTCATGTCAATCGCAAACTGAGCCGCAATGCGAGCTTGCGCTTTGGATTGAATGTGGATGGCATGTTTTGGAACTTCCAGGACAGCGTTCGGGTGGAATTGGATTCTTCCGATGCTCTGGGCGGGTGGAACCAACGTTGGGATGCACAATTGCAAACGGCGTTGGTGCAGCCGTTCATCCAATGGAAGTACCGTCCGAATGAGAAAATCACGGTGACTGCAGGTTGGCACGCGGCGTACCATTCGCTTTCAGGCGACGTTTCGCCATTCGAGCCTCGATTGGGCATGCAATACAAGGCCAATGACCGAACGGTGTTCAGCGCTGGAGCCGGGCTGCATAGCCAGACCCAAGCTTCGTACCTCTATGCAAGTGCCACAGGCACAGACATCGAAGGGAATCTGATCATGCCGAACCAACAGATGGAAATGACGCGCAGTCTCCACACTGTGGTGGGCATGTCACGCCAGTTGAATTCAGACTGGTCGTTGAAAATGGAGGCGTATTACCAGGAACTTAGCAACATTCCGGTTGAGATCCAATCGAGCAGCTTCTCGCTGATCAATTCCGGTGCGGGATTCAATCGCTTTTTCCCGGACTCACTCGTCAATGAAGGAACGGGCCGCAATTACGGAGTGGAAGCCACGGTGGCTCGTGCATTCAGGGACGGTTGGTTCATGATGCTCACGGGGTCGCTGTTTGACTCCAAGTATGCCGGGAGCGATGGTGTGGAGCGCAACACCGATTTCAATGGGCAGTATGCCTGGAACGCCTTGGCCAGCCGGGATTGGAAATTCAATGATCAGTGGCGTTTGGTCACGGGCTTAAAATTCACGATGGCTGGAGGAAGACGGTATGGTTACGCCGATCCGGAAGCCAGTGCGGAAGCGCGCGAGGTGGTCTTCTTTGATGAGGACTTCAATTCCCGTCAGTTCGATCCGTATATGCGGCTTGACTTCAAAACCAATGTGACGTGGAATCGACCAGAAAGCACCCATGAATTGGGCATCGACTTTGTGAATGTCACTGGACGCCAAAACGTGTTGAAGTTGACCTATGCTCCGGATGACTCTAACAACTCGGACGACAACATCCGGGAGGAGTACCAGTTGGGCTTCCTGCCGATCTTTTTCTACCGCGTCGACTTCTAAGCCTTTGTGGTTTTTTTGTCTGCCGTCTTGACAGGAGCGGACTCACCACTGCGAGGATGAAATTGGATGATCTGCTCGCGCAGGAATCGTCGATCCAGGTGGGTGTAGATCTCGGTGGTGGCGATCTGTGCGTGCCCCAGCATTTGCTGTACGGCTCGCAAGTCGGCTCCGGCTTCAACCAAATGGGTTGCAAAACTGTGCCGGAACGTGTGTGGGCTGATGGTTTTCCGAACGCCCGAACTGATCGCTGCTCTGCGCAACATGGTAAAAGCCATTTGACGACTCAAACCGCGACCTTGTCGGCCAAGAAAGAGTGTGTCTTCGCTGCCTTTGATGGGGATGATTTGCGATCGATATTCTGCCAGGTAGTCGTCGATGGCATTCAGGGCATCCGTCCCGATGGGAATGGCCCGCTCTTTATCGCCCTTGCCAATGACTTGGATGACCCGGTCAATGAAGTCGACTTCCGACAGACGCAATTCACACAACTCGGTTACGCGCAAACCACAGCTGTAGAGCACTTCTAGCATCGCTTTGTTGCGGACACCCTCGCGGCGGGATAAATCAACTCCACCGATGATCTGGCCAATCTCTTTGACACTCAATACATCGGGGAGTTTGCGCTGAGGACGAGGGGATTCAACCAATTCCACGGGATCATCCGTTAGAATGCCCTCTAGACGTAGGTATTTGCTGAAACTTCGGATTCCGGACAACATGCGCGCTTGGCTGTTCCGTGCCAGATCACGATCAAACAAATACCCCATGAAGTGTTCGATGCACTCCATGGTGATTAGGCCGGGTGAACTCACGGCTTCTTCCTTTTCCACATATTCGGCAAATTGCTCAATATCACGGGTATAGGCGGAGATGGAATTCTTGCTCAGGCCACGCTCCAGTTCGAGGTAGGTGCGATAGCCGGTAATGGCGGATTTCCAATCAGAGGAATTTTTGCTGGTCATGGCATCCAATTTTGTTGGGAGAGTAAGAGAGCTTCTTGGACTGTAATGCGCTCGTTTCTTAAATAAGCGGTCACGAACGGGCCGGAAAATTGATGGGCCTGTGCAATGCGCACACGGGCATTTCGGGCTTGCCGATATTCGGTGTGACTTCCTGTGGTGTATTTGATCCAGTGATTGTGCTGTTCAGCATCCACCTGATCGTTGAACTGATAATGGTCTTGAAACCATTGCTGGTCCACGTCGCGATGACACGCCATGATTTGAATCCGATAGGCGATGCCTTCATCGGGGCTGGGAACCGAGAAGTCGGGCCGGACAGGGGTGACGGTCGCGGGAGTTGCTGTTGGCGTTGCTTCCGGGGTCACCACAGTTGCAAGGCTGGGGGATGCTCCCTCGAATGCAATCGCGGGCACCCCGACCGAATGCGGTTTGTTGTTCAAAATGGTGTGCCAGGTACCGCTAATGCCAGAGGTGCAGACAGTCAAATCGCCGAATAAGCGATAGGACAATTTCAATGTCGGGACGGCGGGGGATTGTTGCCACACCAAAAGCAAGGTGTCACCGAAGCGATCTTGGATGCTCGGGTTTCCATTGGATTCCCATTCAAAAACACAGCCTGTTGGGATGATTTCTTCCCATTTCATGAAGGACCCGGATTCAAATCCCGTGAATTCCACCTCCATGCGTCCCACATCGGAGCCTTCCTGGCTGAATGATCGCCTCGCTTGAGGATTCCATGAAGCATTCGAAGCGATGGCTGTACCGGAGGGTTGTTCGAGCGAAATCACATGGGGCTCAAATTCGACATCGCGCCGGGAACCTTCCTCAATGAATGAAAACCATTGTTTGACTTCGCCTCCAATGAAATTGTTTTGGGCCGTTAGCCGCACGGAAACATGAACTGAAGGGGAGGCCGGAATGTCCATCCAAATGAACTTGGCTTTTTGATCCTCGAACGTAAAAGAGGCGCCATCCGTCTTGATGGGTTCAACGAAAAGTCCTTCAGGACAGCTGAGTTGAAGACGCGCAAACCCCGAGGTTTGCCCTTTGTCGATGGTCCAAGTAGCCACTACACTGGATCCCTTCTCCATGGAATCGGGTAGCGTGTGTTCTTCAACCAGCCCCAGACCAATGAACAGCATCAATGCGTTGATCAGGGGGTGATACAGAATGGAGGAAGCGAAAGCGAATAGAGCCATGAATGCCAACAGTATATGCGAAGCTACCCGTCAAAAGGGCGCATTGCAGCGGCGTCAAATAGACTTTCAAACAGCGTAGTGTGGGCTGATTGCGTGGCGATTGTGAAAACAGGCGCAAAAAAAAATAGTCCTGTCCCGGCGTTCCGGGACAGGACCAACTTAACCAAATTATCACTTGATGCTTAGCTTGCGCTAAACTCACTTAAAACCAATTCAAAGTTAGGATGCGGTTTAGGTGTTAAACGGAGATGTTGAAATGGTTATTGACAGCCTTTCGTTAAAAAAGTCAACCCTTTGGATTTGACTGATTATCCGCTATCTTTGCGCCCCAATTAAGGAAAGATGAAGTCAGGAATTCACCCCGAAAATTATCGCTTGGTTGTCTTTAAGGACATGTCCAACGAGTACTCGTTTTTGAGCCGTTCGGCTGCGAATGCAAAGGAATCTGTAGTTTGGGATGATGGGAATGAATACCCTTTGATCAAAATTGAAGTGAGCCACAAGTCGCATCCGTTCTATACGGGTAAGGCCCAGTTCGTGGATACAGCAGGACGAATTGATAAGTTCCGTAAGAAGTATGGTCAGTTTGGCGGCAAAGCCAATCCGGACAATCAGCCAGATGCTCCAGAGGAAGCTCCGGCTGCGACGGAAGAATAAACTGGCCTCGCCAGAAAAAAAAAGCCACCGGTTTTCCAGTGGCTTTTTTTTGTGCGCTAAAAATCGAGCGTGCAGGTGAGTCCTCACAGAAAGAGATTGTGCCTTCAGAGAGACAAGGGAGTCGTGCCGGTAATCTCCAAGCCGTATCCAATGATGCCCTTCTTTCTGGGGTGATCGGAAAGAATGTGCAAGCGGCGAATGCCCAAATTGCGGATGATTTGCGCGCCAATTCCATAGTCTTTTGAATCCATGGTGTTGATGTTCGCTGCCTGGGGGGTGGTTTGGTGCTTCTGGTAGGTTTTCAATTCTTCAATCAAGCCGCGCCCTTCGTCTAGCTTGTTGATGTAGACAATGGCTCCTTTGCCTTGATTCTGAATTTGCCGCAGGGCCGCATGCAATTCAGGGCCTTTTCCAAAGTCAGTCATTTGAAACACATCGCCGAGCATGCTCGAGCTGTGCACCCGGACGGGGACATCTTCACTTTCATCCCATTCTCCAAGCGTCAAAGCGAGGTGTTCTACATCATTGGTCAATTGTCGAAACGCGATGGCCTTGAACGTGCCGAATGCGGTTTCAATGTTCAATTCCAAAGTGCGTTCAATGAGCGTTTCATTGGCCAAGCGGTATTGAATCAGATCGGCGATGGAAACCAATTTCAGTTGGTGTTCGTTGGCGAGTTGCCGGCATTCAGGCAATCGCGCCATGGTGCCGTCCTCGTTCATGATTTCCACAATGACTCCGGCGGGCTCGAAACCGGCGAGTCTTGAAAAATCGATGGCTGCTTCGGTGTGTCCTGCTCTTCGCAGTACCCCTCCGGGTTTGGCGCGGAGCGGGAAAATGTGCCCGGGACGCCCCAATTCGTTGGGATCGGTTGTGGGATCAATCAGCGCTTGGATGGTTTTTGATCGGTCCTGTGCGGAGATGCCCGTTGTGCAACCGTGCCCCATCAAGTCCACGGAAACGGTAAAAGGCGTTTCAAAAGCTGCGTTGTTGGTTTGTACCATCAGGTCCAGCCCCAGTTCGTCACAGCGATTTTCAATCAACGGAGCGCAGATCAATCCGCGTCCATGCGTGGCCATGAAATTCACCACTTCGGGTGTCGCGTGTCGCGCCGCAATGAGGAAATCCCCTTCATTCTCTCGGTCTTCATCGTCCACGACAATGATCACTTCTCCTCTTCGAATGGCTTCAATTGCCTCGGGAATGGTGTCCAACATGCTCATGGTGCAAAAGTACATCGGAGAATGGGCTCGTCCCTCCATAACTTTGCACCATGATTTTACCCATTGTAGCATATGGTGATCCGGTTCTGAAGACAGAAGCGGTGGAGTTGGAGAAAGGCCATGTGAATTTGGCTGAGTTGATTTCCAACATGTGGGAGACCATGGAAGCGGCCGAAGGCGTGGGGCTGGCGGCACCTCAAATAGGGCAGAGCATTCGCTTGTTCGTGGCCGATGGCTCTCCTTTTGGAGAAGGGGAGTCGGGGGATCCGAATTGCGTGGGTTTTCGCCGCGTCATGATCAATCCCGTGATTTTCGAAGAATCGAAAGAAATGGAGGAAATGGAGGAAGGGTGTCTGTCGATCCCCGGAATTCGCGAACCCGTCCAGCGGCCGGTTTCCATTTCCGTGGAATACTATGACGAATCCTGGAATCTGGTCGAAGAGCAGTTGACGGGACTTCCAGCTCGCATAGTGCAGCATGAATACGACCATTTGGACGGCACCTTGATCACGGATCACATCAACCCCATGCGCCGCCGCCTGCTTCATGGAAAGCTGCGGGACATCGGATTGGGCAAAGTGTCCTCAGATTACCGCATGCGTTATCCCCAAACGCGCAAGTAATGGCGAGGCGATACCAAGGTTTGTTGTTTGTGTTCTTGCTGGGCGTCGTGGGGTGCGGTCCAGCCGCGATTGAATCGGCGAATCCTGGGGCCGACTGCGATGCATTGGCAGCGCAAATCCAGCAACTGGAGAAGACCTTGTTCAATGCCGAAGAAGAGTTAGAGCCCAATCAGAATGTGCGCAGCGAGTTGATGCGGGATTATGCGGCATTTGCCAATGCCTGCCATGACGACACCAAAACTGCTGAAATGCTATTCCGTCGTGCGGATCTCCTGCGGTCGGCGGGGAAATTTCAAGAGGCGATGACTCAACTTCGGGATGTCCATGACCATTTTCCTGAATATGAAAAGCGTGCCATATCGGCTTTTTTGGTGGGGTTCATCGCTGAAGTTGAGTTGAACGATCGCGAGCAAGCCAAGAAAACCTACGAGCAAGTCATTGCTTTGCACGACAGTACAGACGCCGCGGAGTGGGCCCGGCAATCCCTTTTGAATTTGGAAGCGACCACTGCACGACGTAATTTGAACGGCTATGTCAACGATTCCCGCTAATTCTTTATCCCAATCGGCCAGCCGCTGGAGCTGGAGAGCCTTGAAATACATCATGGCGTTAACGGTACCTCTGACTGTTTGGATCTCTTTTCAAGGTTCTGGCGTTTGGACCTATACGGCCCTGCTCTATGCCTTTCTTTTATTGCCTAGCCTTGAGCTCATCATGGGCCCGAATTCGCAAAACCTGACCGAAATGCAAAAAGAAGTCGTGGCCAATGATCGCTACTACGATGGTTTGCTGTGGCTTTTGGTGGCGATTCAGTATGGGTTATTGATTTACTTCATTTGGTCACTGTCTCATGGTTCTCGCGAGTTTGGTTCCTTAGAATGGTGGGGGATGGTATTGTCCATGGGTGTGATCTGTAGCATTCTAGGCATCAATGTGGGGCATGAATTGGGTCACCGGACCGATCGGTTTTCTCAGTTTTTGGCCAAAGCATTGCTGGTAACATCGTTGTACACCCATTTCTTCATTGAACACAATCGAGGCCATCACCGCAACGTAGCGACTCCAGATGATCCGGCTACAGCGCGCAAAAGCGAGTGGATGCAGACATTTTATTTTCGGGCGGTCTTCATGGCTTGGTGGTCTGGATGGAAATTGGAAGCCCAGCGGTTGCAACGCAAAGGGCACTCGGTATTCCATTGGACCAATGAATTCATTCAATTGCAGTTTGTACAATGGTCGCTCCTGGCAGCCGTCGTCTACTTTGCCGGGTGGAAAGTGGGCTTGGCCTGGTTTGTTGCAGGGATGTTTGGAGGCTTTCTCTTGGAGGTGGTGAATTACATTGAGCACTATGGCTTGCAGCGGAAAAAAATCACGGATAACCGCTATGAACGCGTGCAGCCCCACCACAGTTGGAACAGTGACCATGTGCTAGGGCGTATCATGCTTTTTGAGTTGACGCGGCATTCAGATCACCATCACCAGCCCCACAAGCCGTATCAATTGTTGGATTCGGTGGATCATGCGCCGCAATTGCCCACGGGCTATCCGGGCATGATGGTTTTGTGCTTGATTCCTCCGTTGTTCTTTGCGATTATGAACCCTCGATTGGAGCGTCTTCATTCCGAACATTGAACCACGCTGTTGTCATCCGAAAGTGGTAATTTTGTTTCTTAAACAGAATCGATCAGGATGAGTCAAAAATTTAGAGCCGGTGTGTTGTGGGGAGATGAGGTAAAAGCGGTCTTTGAAGACGCCCACAAAAACGGATATGCCTTGCCAGCCGTTAATGTGATAGGAACCAATTCTGTCAATGCTGTTTTGGAAACGGCTCGGGATTTGAACTCACCGGTGATCATTCAGTTTTCACATGGCGGAGGTAGCTTTTATGCCGGCAAAGGCTTGAAAATGGATGCCCACCAAAATACCGTCTTGGGTTCCATCGCCGGTGCGCTGCATGTGCACACCATGGCGGAGGCCTATGGCGTTCCTGTTATTTTGCATACAGATCATTGCGCACGCAAACTGCTTCCTTGGATTGATGGGTTGTTGGACGCTGGACGCGCTCACTTTGAGCGGACTGGTCAGCCGTTGTTCAGCTCGCACATGATTGATTTGAGCGAGGAGCCATTGGAGGATAACATTGGTACGTGCAAGACTTACCTCGAAAAGATGCACGATATGGGCATGTTTTTGGAAATCGAATTGGGCGTTACAGGAGGAGAAGAGGATGGTGTGGACAACAGCGACATCGATAGCAGCCGCTTGTATACCCAGCCTCAAGAAGTGGATTACGCCTATGAGCAATTGAAGTCGGTCAGCGACCAGTTCACGGTGGCCGCGGCCTTTGGTAATGTTCACGGTGTGTACAAGCCAGGCAATGTGGAGCTCACTCCCAAGATTTTGGACAACAGCCAACGCTTCATCCAAGAGAAGCATGGGACGGGACCAAATCCTGTCGATTTCGTTTTCCATGGTGGCAGCGGATCTACGGTGGATGAAATTCGAGAGGCCATCGGTTACGGTGCCATCAAAATGAACATCGACACGGACATGCAGTGGGCATTCCTTTGCGGGGTGCGCGACTATGTGGATGCAGAGCACGCTTATTTGGAGGCTCAGATCGGCAATCCCGATGGAGCCGATCAGCCCAACAAAAAGAAGTACGACCCACGCGTTTGGTTGCGCAGTGGCGAGACGACTTTTGTCGCACGACTCAAAAAGGCTTTTGAAGATTTGAATTGCGTCAACCGCAACGCCTAAACTTTTTCCTCATGCTGAAACCCTTTCACTTGCGATCCTCGCAGGCGCATATGCGTTTGCTTGATTTGGCCCAAACGGACGGCCAACGTCATTTGGTCGATCTCTTTGCAGAGGATCCAAATCGCTTTGAATCCATGCATTGTGAAGTGCCGGGTTTGCTGTACGATTGGTCCAAGCATCGGGTGACAGAGGATGTCCTGGGGGCGCTGTTGGCTTTGGCGGAGGAAGCGGGTTGGAAGGCTGGACGTGATGCCATGTTCCGAGGAGATACCATCAATCAAACTGAAGGGAGGGCCGTGCTGCACGTGGCCATGCGCGGGGAGTTGGAGGATAACTTTTCCGTGGATGGCCATCAGGTGATGCCCGGTGTGCTCGAAGTGCGCGACCGCATGCTGGATTTTGCGGAATCGATTCAGAAATCGAAGGACATCACCGATGTGGTGAACATTGGAATCGGCGGTTCGGATTTGGGCCCATTGATGGTGACCAAGGGATTGCGTAATCACTCGAGTGGACCAAAAACCCATTTTGTGAGCAATGTGGATGGCGCGCATTTGGAGTCGGTGTTGTCGGGATTGAATCCCCAAAACACGCTGTTCATTGTGGTCAGCAAAACGTTTACCACGCAGGAAACCATGGCCAATGCCTTGGAAGCCAAGAGCTGGCTGGTGGAGGCACTTGGAGAAGAAGCCGTAGCCCATCATTTTGCGGCGGTGTCGACCAACTTGGCGTCGGCTCAAGCATTCGGGATTCCAGGGGAGCGGATCTTTGGTTTTGAGGATTGGGTGGGTGGACGATACAGTCTTTGGGGGCCGGTCGGTTTGGCCGTGGCGTGTTCCATAGGTGCAGAGAATTTCCGGGCCTTGTTGTCTGGTGCACGGTCCATGGACCAGCACTTTCAGCAAGCAGATGGTCGATTCAACATGCCTCTCGTAGCTGCTCTCATTGGTTTGTGGTATGTGGAATATTTGCACTTCCCAACCTTTGCCGTGCTCCCTTACGCCCAAGATTTGGATCGATTCCCAGCGTATTTGCAGCAAGCGGACATGGAGTCCAATGGCAAGTCGATGGGAAGGGATGGCAAGCGCATCGATCACGCTTCAGGCCCGGTCATCTGGGGAGAAGCGGGAACCAATGGCCAGCACGCGTTTTATCAATTGCTTCACCAAGGCACGACCGTCCATCCGGCGGACATCATAGCGTGCATCGAGCCACTCTCTCGTTTTGACCAACACCATGAGAAATTGCTCGCCAATGCCGTGGCCCAAGCGGAAGCCATGATGATCGGCAAATCCAAAGAGCAAGTTGAGCGTGAAATGATGGCCATCGGGGCCAGTCCAGAAAAAATTACCGCCATCGCTCCTCATCGGGTGTTTGAAGGCAATCGACCGACGGGATTCGTGCTGATGGATCGTTTGGATCCCCATGCTTTGGGCCAGCTCATCGCATGGTACGAGCACCGCATCTTCTTGCAAGGATTGTTGTGGAACGTATGTAGCTACGACCAATGGGGCGTTGAATTGGGCAAGCAGTTGGCCGGACAGGTCCTGACCGAATGGGGGGGAGGTGCGGTTGGAGAGCATGATGCTTCGACGCTTGCTTTGATGCAGCGCATGCGCTGCAAAGAATTAGGTTAAATTGATTCAGATAGTTGCGCGATTGGGCGCTTCATTGTAGATTGAGCGAGAACAAAGTCCGGTAGCGGACTTCTCATGAACTGTTATGAAAAACTATCTTTTGACTGCCTCGTGGCTCTTGTGCGTCACACCCTTGTTTGCAACCGTATCGGGCATCGAAGCCGAGGTTCACACAACGACTGAATTCGGAACAACGTATCGCGTTTACATCACCTTTGATGCCATTGATGATGAATTGGTTGCGATCTATGGAACGGTTGGTGAGAATCAAAACGCTCCTTTGACAATCTTGTCTTCTACGTCCTTTTTTCAAACCACATTCGGTGGGAATTTGGGACAGAGCATCAATCCGGCTTTCATAGCCATGTTTCCGGAAGTCGCTGTTGACAGTTGGCTCACCATTGGAACAGAAGACACCAATGGAAGTGGGGGGATTAGCTCAGTTGGCATGGAGGCCTATTGGGACGGTTTCAACAATGGATCAGGATTCACTGTTGATACGTTTACCGGCGCATCGTGGTTTATCATTCCCGGCTCCTCCGCGGATGCCATTTCGGGCGATGACCAGCGTGTCCTCATTGCGCAACTGACCACGGATGGCATTCTTGATCTGGTGGTGAATGTTCAATACGACGATGCCGATGGCAACACCTCGAATTTGGATGGCTTGACCTTGATTTATCCTGAATTGCCTTCTGGTTGCATGGATGATAGTGCTTGCAACTATGACGCAACGGCTGAAATCAGCGATGGCAGCTGTGTTTTTCCAGGTGACGCCTGCGACGACGGAGAAGCGTCGACCATGAACGATGCGTACAGCGCTGACTGCATTTGTGCAGGAGATGCCATTGTTGAAGGCTGCACGGATTCGAATGCTTGCAACTATGAAGCGACAGCCAACGTCAATGTAGGATGCATCAATCCAGGTGACGCTTGCGACGATGGCGACCAGGCCACTGCGGGTGATGTCTATACCGCGGACTGCAATTGTGAGGGTCAATTGGTCATTTATGGCTGCACAGATTCGAGTGCCTGCAACTACAACGCTCAGGCGGACGAAAATGACGACTCATGCGAGTTTCCCGGTGATGCGTGCGATGACGGTTTAAGCAACACCATCGATGATGCCTACACCAGCAATTGCGATTGCGAAGGCGAATTGGTTCCAACGGGACCCGCAGGCATTGAAGTGGAGGAATATGCGACATCCGAGTACGGTACGACCTACCGGGTGTATGCCACATTCGATGCACCGACCAATGAATTGGTAGCGGTGTATGGAACGGTTGGTGCGAATCAAAACGCTCCTTTGACGGTGGAGACGACGACGACGTTTTACCAAACGGAATTGGGTTCGAATTGGGGTGAAGGCATCAATCCGGCCTTCGTGGCCATGTTCCCTGAAATCGGTTCAGATAGTTGGTTCACGATTGGAACCGAGGATAGCAACGGCACAGGAGGCGTGAGTTCAGTCGGTCTTGATGGCTACTTGGCCGATTTCAACAACGGAGATGGCTTCACGGTGAATACGTTCACGGGCGGCTCTTGGTACATTGTACCGGGCTCTTCGGCGGACGCGATTGCGGGTGATGACATGCGCGTTTTGGTCGCTCAATTGACCACGGACGGCATCTTGCACTTGGTGATGAACTTCCAGTACGATGATGCGAATTCAGAGACCTATAACACGGATGGGCTGGAGATTACATTCCCTGAGCTTCAGGGCGGTTGTACGGACATGGATGCCTGCAACTATGACGTGACGGCAGAGATCAACGACGGCTCGTGCTTGAATCCAGGTGACGCCTGCGACGACGACGATGCCGGCACCATCAACGATGTGTACAGCGCTGATTGCGTGTGTACAGGCGATGTGATTGTTGAGGGCTGCACGGATTCCACGGCTTGTAACTACGAATCCACGGCCAACGTGGAAGACAATTCCTGCGCGTACTTGGATGAGTGTGGCGTCTGCGGAGGTTCGGGCATCGCCCCGGGCACGTGCGATTGTGATGGCACGCTCCCGAATGCGGGCTATGATTGCAACAACCAATGCCTCAACGATGCGGACAATGACGGCGTCTGTGATGAATTTGAGACGGCTGGTTGCACCGATGTCACAGCCTGCAACTACAGCGCTTCGGCAACCGATGATGACGGCTCCTGCACCAGCTTGGATGAATGTGGCGTTTGTGGCGGCGATGGCATCGCGGCAGGAACTTGCGACTGCGAAGGCAACCTGCCTGAAACCGGGTATGATTGTGACGGAACCTGCCTCAACGATGCGGATGGCGATGGCGTCTGCGACGAATTGGAAACTCCGGGTTGTACCGATGAGATGGCTTGTAACTATAGCGACTCTGCGACGGATGAAGACGGTTCTTGCACCTATCCGGATGAGCTTTTGAATTGCGATGGTTCATGTGTCAATGACGAAAACAGCAACAACATCTGCGATGAATTGGAAGTCTTTGGTTGCATGGCAGAAACAGCCGACAACTATGACCCCGAGGCCTTGACGGACAATGGGAATTGCGTGTGGCTTGATGGATTGGTTCAAGGCTTGGAATACGAGGTGTTCGCGGAAGATGGCATTGAAGGCATGACGACTTACCGGGTCTATGCCGTGTTTGCTTCGGATGACATCGAAGTCACTGCGATGTATGGCACCGAGGCTTCACCTTGGCAAGTCACGCCTTCGACATCCTTCTATCAGGATGCTGTCGGTGGTCCTACAGCTGCGGGCATCAATCCGCTGTTTTTTGCAGGATTCCCTTCTTTGGAATTTGATTCTTGGGTGACGCTTGGAGCGGCTCCCGGTGTCGATGATGCGAGCGGTAGCGTGGGCATGGAAGCTTTCTTCCCTGCGTTTGAAGCGGGCAACGCGTTGGACGTCAACACGTTCTTAGGCGGGTCGTTGTACTTGATTCCAGGAGCGTCTGATCAGGCGGTACCTGTTGATGGCAAGGTCTTGGTTGCACAGATTACAACGGATGGCACCACGGACATGTTGGTCAACATTCAAATTCGAGATGAAGCGGATGAGTCGGTGGAGATTGCTGGATTGCCGTTGACGTTCCCGATGGCGGAGACGCCGGGCTTGGGATGTACGGATGCATCAGCCTCCAATTATGATCCAGCGGCGACGTTGGATGACGGGACTTGTGATTACCCCGAGCCGAGTTATACGGGCTTGTCGTATGAGTTGATATCAGAAAACATGCCAGAGGCCGGGATGCGCACCTTCCGGGTGTATGCCAATTTTGACAACCCCCAGGATCAAATGACAGCGGTCTTTGCTCAGGCGGGCCATGCCATTGACATCAGCTCCTCATCTTCCTTCTACCAGAATGCATTGGGCGGTACGTTTGCGAGTGAAATCAACCCAGCGGCGGTTTTGATCGACCCGGATGTGGCCTATGACAGCTGGATGACCATCGGTGGCGAAGACAATTCTGTGAGCCTCTCTACGGTCGGGACCGACGACGCGGCGCAAGTGTTTGCTACAGGAGGAAATTTCCAGGTGGACAATGATCTCGGGGCAAGCTGGTTCGTGTTGCCAGATTTGGAGCCGGCCGCTTTCCCGGATGCCAATGGTCAAGTCTTGCTTGCCCAATTGACCACGACTGGAGAGGTTACGTTCCAGGTCAGCATCCAATACCGGGCACAAAATGGGGACAACCCACAGGCGTTGGACGAGTTGTTGGTCTTCCCTGATTTGAACTTCGGATGCACGGATGAAGTTGCTTGCAACTACGATGACGAAGCAGAAGCGGATTCAGGAGAATGCACCTATGCGCAGGACAATTACGATTGTGTTGGGGCGTGTTTGAATGATGCGGACAACGACGGCGTATGCGATGAACTGGAAATCCCGGGTTGTACCAACGACGATGCAGACAACTATGACGCCTCGGCCACGGATGACGATGGCTCTTGTGAATTCTTGGGTTGTACGGACGAGGCGGCTTGCAATTATGATGCAACGGCCAATACCAATGATGGTTCCTGCGACTTCCCAGTGCAGTATTACGATTGCAATGGAGACTGCTTGAGTGACATCGACGACGATGGGGTTTGCGATGAGTTGGAAATTCCGGGTTGTACAGATGAGGACGCGCCGAATTACAGTGGTGAAGCCACAGACGATGATGGCAGTTGTGAGTATCCAGGCTGTACGAATCCGAATGCTGAGAATTACGACCCTGCAGCCAACGTGGATGATGGAACTTGCTTAGCGGGCGGGTGTTTGTACCCCAACGCTTCCAATTACGATGCCCTGGCTTCCTTCGATGATGGCAGTTGCACCTTCTTGGGCTGTACCGATGCCATGGCGAGCAACTATTGCCCGTTGGCATTGGAGGATGATAGCTCTTGCGTCTATGACGTGATGGGTTGTACGTATGAAGAAGCGCCAAACTACAACGCGGATGCGACCATGGACGATGGTTCATGCGAAATGCCAACCGGCGAATCGGATTGTCCGTTTGACACAGATGGTAACGGTATGGTGGGTTCAGCGGATTTGCTCGAATTCCTTGCGGCATACAGCTATCCTTGTCAGTAAGCTAAGCTTGCGCTCGATTTGAAAAACACCGGCCATTTTGGGTCGGTGTTTTTTTTTGCGCCGAATCCCCACCTTTCTGTCGAGCCGCTTTTTCCATGAAGCTCCTCATCTTATTATTGCGCAAAATGTTCTAATGAATTCGAATACCACCCCATCCAAGTCACTTTCGTTCTGGCAAATCTGGAACATGAGTTTCGGATTCTTGGGGATCCAATTTGGTTTTGCGCTCCAGGGTGGGAACATGTCGCGGATCTTCCAAACGTTGGGGGCGAGTCCTGATGAATTGCCGGGGTTGTGGATTGCGGCGCCATTGACGGGATTGGTGGTTCAGCCCATCATCGGCTATCTGAGTGATCGCACCTGGAGCCCGCGTTGGGGGAGGCGGCGTCCATTCTTCATGATCGGAGCGGTGCTGAGTTCGTTTGCGCTCTTTTTCATGCCATACAGTTCTGCGCTTTGGATGGCAGCGGGATTCTTGTGGATCCTCGATGCATCGATCAACATCAGCATGGAGCCTTTTCGGGCACTCGTAGCGGATAAATTGCCTGAGCACCAGCGCTCCTATGGGTTTGTGATGCAGACCTTGATCATCGGTATCGGCACGTGGGTGGCGTCTAACTTGCCTTGGTTCGTGACCAAATTGGGTGTCCGAAACGAAGCGGTGGCTGGCGAAATTCCCGACTCTGTCTTTTACTCCTTTGCCATCGGTGCCGCGGTATTCCTCATTTCCATAGCGGTGACCGTCTTTACGACATCGGAAGATCCGCCTGAAGACTTGGCGGCTTTTGAGGCGGAGAACAAATCATCAGCGGGTTTTGCAAGGGCGGTGTCCGACATCATGCGGGCCATCTTGACGATGCCTCGGGTCATGGCGCAATTGGGTGTGGTGCAGTTTTTTAGCTGGTTTGCATTCTTCACCATGTGGTCTTTTGCCACACCTGCCCTCACGGAGCATGTCTTTCAGGTCACAGATCCTTCCAGTGCCGCGTACAACGAGGCCGCCAACTCCGTCTCCAGCGCGATGGGCATCTACGGATTGAGTTCCATGGCCTTTGCGCTCTTGCTTGTTTTCTATACGTCCAAGCGATCGATCAGTCGCCGCTGGATTCATTTCACATCTTTGGTGTTGGGAGGGCTAGGCTTCTTAACCATGATGACCTTAGAGCCAGAGACAAGTGCAAACCTGAAGTGGAGCTTTGCTTTGGTGGGAATAGCTTGGGGCAGCATGTTGTCCATGCCGTATGCCATGCTATCAAGTTCTATTCCCTCGAAGAAAATGGGGATATACATGGGGATCTTCAACATGTTCATTGTCATCCCACAGGTCATGGCGGCACTTGGAGGGATCAATTTGATCCATGTTTGGGCCTTCGATGGTCAGGCCATTCATACCATGACCATTGCTGGGGCGAGTCTTTTGATCGCAGGGGTTGCCACGCTGTTTGTTCAGGATTCCTCCCGTTGAATTCCGAAACGAGGGCGATAGGTAAAAAATTCGTTGCTATAAAGTGTTGTTTGTACACCTTATTTAGCTTACATTTAGGCATTGAATTTGGGTTTTCAATGCTTAATAACCCGGTTTAGTGGAATTTTTCGGAAAACAACTACTCATGAAAAACGTTTATTTACTCTTTAGTCTGTTGGCGATTGCGACAGCATCCTTTGCTCAAACTGCTTCAGTTACGTTCAATTTGAACATGGCCAATGAAGTGGTTGCTGAATCAGGTGTCTATCTCGCAGGAGGTGCTGACTGGGGTGATCCTGGAGTCAATCCGATGACCGATGAAGATGGTGATGGGGTTTACAGTATCACAGTTGAAGTGGTGACTCCTTACACGGGAAACTACACGTTCACCAACGGTGCTTGTGGAGATTGGTCTTGCAAAGAAAATATCGAAGGACAGGATTGCGCAGATGGTCAATGGAGTGATCGATTGCTAGCCGACGTAACTGAAGACCTGGTGATCTCTACATGTTTCGCTCAGTGCACTACAGACGGTTCTTGCTCTGCGCCACCCCCAGTGGAGACTGTAGATGTCACGTTCAATATTGACATGAATTACCAAGATTTCCCAACAGCTGACTATGATGCTGTAACGGTCAATGGCAATTGGAACGGATGGGGCGCTTGGGGTGTTCCATTGACTGACGCTGACGCTGACGGTGTTTGGTCAGGTACAATCGCACTCGAAGTAGGATTGACATATGAATATGTTGTTTCTACAACGGGCGCAGCAGATGGATACTCTGGTTGGGGCTTTGTATACAATGCCGGCCTTGAGTGTGCATTGGCAGGAACTGCTAACTTTTTCTTTACCACAAGTGCAGAAGGTAATGTGGTGAACCTTTGTCCTTCAGGTTGCGGTGAGACATGTTCTCCTGTTACTGAAGACCCGGTGAACTTGACCTTCAATGTTGACATGAATGAAGCTGGAGCAAATCCTGTTGGCATCTTTGTGGCAGGCGATTTCATCGCTTGGGACTTTACTCAAATGGCTGACGAAGACGGTGACGGTGTGTTTTCTTACACGCATTCTGTTGCAGCCAACAGCTTGGTCCAGTTCAAGTACATGAACGGTCCAGGGTGGGATTTTGTCGAGAATGTGCCTGCCGCTTGCGGTACTGCTGAGTTCTTCAATCGTTCGGTTGCAGTGGGTGTTGATGATGTGACCATGGATGCGGTTTGCTACGCTGCTTGTGTTGGCTGTGGTACGGAAGTGGTCCAGCACGAAGTCACGTTCATGGTGAACATGGCCAACGAAGAAGTTGCAGAGACCGGAGTTTACCTCGCAGGTGGTGCATACTTTGGCGCGCCGGGCGACAACCAAATGTTGGACGACGATGGTGATGGTGTGTATGCCATCACGATGTTGTTGGACGAAGGATTTGAAGGCCACTACGCGTTCACCAACGGTGCATGCGCGGATTGGGGATGTAAAGAGAACTTGGCAGGTCAAGAGTGCGGCGATGCGACGAACTACAATGATCGTTTCTTGCCAGCCGTGACTGGTCCTACGACCATCAACACGTGCTTCGCACAGTGTTCTACAGACGGATCTTGCAGTTCTGTTTCTGAAGCATCCGTTACATTCCGAGTGGACATGTCCACCAGTGGTGTGACAGGTGCGGTGACGGTATTCGGCGGTTCATTGAACGGCTGGAATGCGGGTGCGAATCCAATGACCGACGAAGACGGAGACGGTATTTATGAGTTTACGACTGTATTGGCTTCAGGCGGTCACGAATTCAAGTATGTCAACTCGGGTGCTGACGAATCATTGGACCCTGAGCTTACAGCAGAATGCACGTTGACAACAGGTCCTTACACCAACCGTTACATCACCGTTGAAGGCGGCGTTGATATGGTATTGGATGTGGTTTGTTTCGAGTCTTGCAGCGCATGTGAAACCAATGAAGGGGACGTATACGGTTGCATGGACGCTACAGCGAGCAACTACAATGAAGCGGCGAACATTGACGATGGTTCTTGCTTGTATGCAACAACCTTCAATGTGGACATGTCTTGCTCTGGGATTGAGTTTACGACTGTTTATGTGACCGGCCCTTGGTGTGGATGGTGCGCTGCTGAAGATTATAACTTCTTGTCTGATGCAGACGGAGATGGCATCCACTCGTTGACCATTGACTTGGCAGGTACCATTGAATACAAGTACATGGTTGATGGATGGGCTCACCAAGAGGATTTGGTGGACGACATGCAAAACGGTGGTGAGTGTGCTCCAGTGACTGATTTCGCTGGTTACGCCAACCGATTGGCTGACGCTGGATCAACGAACAACGATGCATATGGCACGTGTTTGACTTGTGATGAAGTGAATCCACCAGCGATTGTTGATGTCATGTTTGACATTGATATGAACGGAACGGGCTATCCCAACGCAGACTACGACAATGTTGTCGTCAACGGTTCTTGGAACGGCTGGGGCGGCTGGGGTGTGACTTTGGCTGACGCTGACGGCGACGGTGTATGGTCTGGAACTTTGGCAATCGAAGAAGGCACGGCATTTGAATTTGTCCTCGCTGTTACCGGGCCTGCAGACGGTTGGTCTGGATGGGGTTCTGTATTCAATGCACCAGCTGAGTGTTCTACCAACCCAGAGGCTCCAATCGGAGCGGGTGGTGGTAACTACGGTGCTACTGCGGCTGAAGGTTTGGTTGTTGCATACTGCGCAGGAAGTTGCGTTGCGACATGCCCAATCTTGGGTTGCATGGATCCATTCTTCGCTGAATTTGACATGTATGCTACTGAAGATGATGGGTCTTGTATGACTGCAGTGGTATTTGGTTGCATGTATGAGTCAGCTGAGAACTACAGCGCAGATGCCAACACAGACGATGGCAGCTGCGAATTTGTAGCGAATGCTTGTCCTGGTGACTTGGATGGTGACGGTTTGGTGGCGACACCTGACTTGCTTTCCTTCTTGTCTGTATTTGGAACTGAGTGCGAATAATTGGATTGGACTGATTAGAATAGGGAAGGCCGACTCCGCATGGAGTCGGCCTTTTTTATTTCAAGGGTTTGCGACTATAGACGTCAAGCTCCCTTCGAACAACGTAACTTTGCACCGTGAAACGATTGGTTGAATCTCGCTTGCCCACTGCCGTGGGTTCCTTTACCATTTTGGCCTTCGGAGAAGAAGGGGATTTTTTTCCCCATGTCGTCTTGATGTCGACTCTCGAGTCCGATGCTGCGCCCGTGGTCCGCATCCATAGTGAGTGCATGACCGGCGATTTGTTTGGCAGCGCACGTTGCGATTGCGGTCAACAATTGAATCGAGCCCTCGACTCCATCGCCAAAGAAGGCGGCGCCTTGTTGTACCTCCGTCAAGAAGGCCGAGGCATCGGTTTGGTGGAGAAACTAAAGGCTTACAACTTGCAGGACAAGGGACGGGACACGATCCAGTCCAATGAGGAGTTGGGACATCCAGCGGATGCCAGGGGGTATGATGATGCCGTGGCCATCCTGAAAGACTTGGGTTGGGACGCTGTCCAATTGATGACCAACAACCCGTTGAAGATGGAAGCGCTGAATGCCGGCGGCATTGACGTTGTTAAACGGCTACCCGTGATCATCCCGGCAGGCAAAGAGAATGCCGACTACTTGCACGTCAAGCAATCGTTGATGGGCCATTTGTTGGGCTAAACACGCGCGTTTACATCGAGATCGCGTGCATGAGTTCCATACACACAATCGCTCCCACGGTCCCTACAGCATAGCCCAATACCGCCAGTAATACACCTACCGGTGCCAAAGCTGGACTGAATGCTGCGGCTACGATGGGAGCAGAGGCTGCCCCGCCAATGTTGGCTTGTGACCCGACGGCTACATAGAAAAATGGAGCTTTGATGATCTTGGCTACGGTCAACAATATGATGATGTGCGTAAGCATCCAAAGCAATCCGATGAGGATGACGGACCAGTAGACGTCCCAATTGTGGTAGAGTTCGACCACATCCATCTTCATGCCGATGGTGGCTACGAGCACATAGAGAAAGACACTGCCGGTTTTGCTCGCGCCAGCACCCTCGTAATTTCTCAACTTCGTAAAACTCAGTCCAATGCCAATGGCTGTTGCGGCCACCACGAGCCAGAAGAACCCGCCCTCCAAGCTGCTGAGGTATTGGACGAAGCTATCGGGGTTGGCCGTTTTGATGCGAGTAAACCACGCACTAAAACCGGGGGCCAAGCCATCCGCCAACGCATGCGACACGGCAACCGCTCCGAATGCAATGCCCGCAATGATCATGAGGTCCTGAAAAGAAGGCACCCGTGCGATGCCCAATTGGAAGGCTTCCACCTTCTCTTTGAGTTCATCCACTGCCGAGGAGTCGGCTTTGAGCTTGCGGTCCAAAATGGCGCTCATACCCGCTCCCACTAGCAAGAAGGGCATCCATAAATTGGCGACAAACACATCCACAATCAACATGGCGCTGAACTGGCTGTCCAAGGTGCCTGAAATCTCTTTAAGTGCCGCTTGGTTGGCTCCGCCGCCGATCCAGCTTCCCGCTACCGTCGACAGTCCGCGCCAAAACGCTTCAGGCGAATCACCTCCGAGCACCGAGGGTTCGATGAAGCTAACCGCCCACAGCGCCAATGGTCCGCCGATTACGATGCCGAATGTGGCTGTAAAAAACATGATCAGTGCTTTCGGTCCCAGGTTCCAAATTCCTTTCAAGTCGATGCTCAAGCAGAGCAGGACCAGGCTCGCCGGCAACAAATAACGCGAAGCCACGAAGTACAAGTTGGAGGATTCCCCATCGATCAACCCCAATGAATTGTACGCAGCCGGAAGGAAATAACACAGCAGCAACGACGGGATGATTTTGAAAAATCCAGCAAATTTTGGAAGCGAGCTGAAGTGAAAAATCAGGGCCAAAGTGGCCAGGAGCAGACCCAGTACAACCGCGTCATTGGTAATCAAAGCATTCATAGGATGCAAACTAAGGAGGACTCGGCAGAAGTCGGTCAGGAGAGGCCAAAAGAAAAGGCCTGCTCCATCCTTTCGGATCGAAGCAGGCCTTCATCAGCGGGTTGCTGTCTGCGGATCAATCCACAGAGATCAACTCCACATCAAATACAAGTGCTGCAAATGGAGGGATCGGTCCGTTTGGATTTGGATTCGCTCCGTACGCCAATTCTTGTGGAATGTAGAACGTTGTTTTTCCTCCTGGCTTCATCAATTGAAGGCCTTCAGTCCATCCAGCGATCACGTTTCCGAGTGGAAAAGAAATCGGTTCTCCTCGCTTGAATGATGAGTCGAATTCGGTTCCGTCGATCAATGTTCCGCGGTAGTGAACGGTCACGGTAGAGGCAGCCGTCGGTGCGTCACCTGACCCTTCTGTTTCATGCGTGTATTGCAGTCCAGATTCAGTCACTTGAATGCCGTCTTTCTTGGCGTTGGTGGCCAAGAAATCGAGGCATTCTTCGCGGTATCCCGCTGAGGACTCTTCCTTCTTTTTCGTCATGAATTCACCGACCATCTCGTTGGCCTGTTCAGCGGTCATGGTGGCGGAGCCATTCATCTGATTTTCAAAACCGGCAGCGAGTTGAGCTGCATCAATTTCAGTAAGACCTTCCTGCATCAGGTTGGTAGAGAACAAGACGCCTAAAGCGTAACTAATGGATTCCATGGAAGTGGAGTTGGATTGTGCCCACACATGCGTTGAGCTAGTTGATAAGAACGAAAATGCGATGCCTGCGCACAAAGCTGCAGGTCTAAAATTGAAAGAAATCATGAGGGTTGAGTTGTTTTTTTTCGAGTGAAGACCCAGTCGTTTTCAGTGGATAGATCCGCATTGAATGCGTAGCCCATGCCGTTGAATTTCTTGAGATCTATGGGGTTTTCAATGCGTTGTTGAATCAGATACCGCGCCATCTGTCCCCGAGCTTCTTTGGCGTAGGTCATCAGCGATTTGAACTCGCCGTTGACCTCATCCTTGAACTGGGGAGTGATCACACGGACCGGGCTGTCTTTGCGCAAAATGGCTTTGCTGTATTCGTTGCTGGCGAGGTTGATCAAACACCCGTTGGCGGCACCAACAATGTGATCAGCCAACCGGTCTTCCCAGTAGTGGTACAGGTTCTTTTTCTTGGTTGTGATGGGCCACTTCAAGCCCATTTCCAAACGGTAAGGCTGCATGCGGTCCAAAGGCCGCAAAATACCGTACAGTCCACTGATGATGCGCACATGTCCTTGCGCGAAAGCCAAATCATCTGAGGAGAGTGATGCGGCATCGAGACCACGGTATACCGCTCCTTGGAAGGCCATGGCGGCAGGCTTGCCTCCGTCCTCATGCGCTGAAGCATCCCACGCATTGGCCCGTTCCTTGGTTTGGGCAGCGAGGTCAGGGTTCAATGCCATCAATACCGCCAAGTGCTTTGCCGAGTGTTTGCGCAGCTTATCAGCCAAGTAAGTGGCATCGCTGAGGAACTCGGGTTGCGATGCCGGGCCGACATCGCGCGCGTTCTCAAAGTCGATGGTTTTGGCTGGAGAGAGGAGACAAATCATGGGGCGAGCGCACAAAAGTACAAGATGCAGGGAGGGGAATCAATTCGATTATCTTTCGAGCATGAAAAATTTGCAAAAAAGCTTTTCGCGCGCATTCATCCAAGGAACACTAACCGGTGTGTTTATGGTGCTAACAGCTTGCACATCTGTTGCTTGGTCCCAGTGTGAGGCCGGTGAAGTCGCTTTGGAATTGACCCTTGGAACCGACGCCTGGGGCTATGAGATGTACTGGGAAATAGCACCTGCAGGCGCAGGTTGTGGATCGCTCGAATTCATTGCGAGTGGAGGCAATTCGGTCGATGTCGGCTGCGATGGAGCGGGCAACATGGGATCAGGGGGAACGACTTATGGAAGCAATGCTCAGTTTGTAGAAGGACCCTTTTGCGTGGTGGATGGAACGGCATTGGAATTGATCCATGTCGACAGCTATGGAGATGGCGGGACAACCTTCGACCTCTATATGGACGGAACGCTTTCAGGTGCCTTTGGCGGAAGCGGCGCGGGCAACGTGTGGTCGTTTGTTGCCGGTGAAAGCTTGTTTGCACCGCACGATGTTCCTTGTGATGCTGCGGAGATTGTGTTGGATGGCGAGACCGTGATGGTGTCCAATGCAGGGCTCACCGTACAGTCTGGCGAAGTCAGCCCGCCGGCGGCTCCGAGTGGCAGTTGCAACCTCCCGGGAGCGTGGTGTGGTAGCGATGGCAATGTTTCGGCTTCTGCTTGGCTCACTTATACGCCGATCGTTTCCGATCCTGTGACCGTTATGGCCTGCTCAGATAGCACCACATTTGACACCCAATTGGCGATGTACCGCGTTGAAGACTGTGACGATTTTACCACCTACGAACTGGTCGGATCCAATGACGATGCCTGTGCGGGGTATGCCTCCATCCTTTATTCCAGTTGCTTGGAGGTTGGAGCGACCTATCTCATTCAGATGGACGGTTGGGCTGGTCAGCAGGGTGTGGCAGAAATCACACTGTTTACTTCCGAGACTTATGAAGGATCGGCCGATGCCCAGCAGCGCAATGTCACGTGTCCGTTGAGCAAGGATTTCGATCCCAATGGCTTTTTGTTGGCGTATGTCAACAATGGCGGTTCAGACTTTGATTGCACGTGGACAGGACCCGATGGCGTTGAAACCAATGAGGCATGGATCCTGAACCTTTCGCCTGGAACCTATACCGCTGAAATACTCACCGCCTGCGGCAATGCCTTTACGTTGGAGCGCAATATCATTGCCCCGTCTTCCTGGAGCATGTCTTCGGAAGTGACGCAGGCCTCGTGTGAGACTTCGGCCGATGGTGCCGTGGAGGTGGAGGTGTCTGGAGCCAATGGGGGCTACACCTTTGCGTGGACAGGTCCCGGCGGGTTTACCTCAGAAGAAGAAGATCTGCAAGGCGTTGTGGCGGGAACCTACCAATTGGTGGTTACGGATTTGAACGGTTGCACCAATCCTTTGACGGCCTATGTGACGGATGCTGGTTATGGTGATTTCACCATTGGCAACGACACCATCATTTGTGAAGATGAGCCGCTGTTGCTTTACGGACCCACCGGTCTCACCTACGAATGGCAAGATGGATCGAGCAATCAGTTCTACTATATCGAGGCGGGGACCTATGCTCCAGGGACGTACAGCATCATTTTAAATGCCACCACCGATTCCGGGTGTGAATTTGCCGATGCTTTGATTT
>JAQCJQ010000114.1 GCA_027593035.1 Bacteroidota bacterium
GGTGACCACACTGACCAAGCGTATGGCCGAAGAATTGACCAAATACCTCGAACGGTTGAGCATCAAAACCCGCTACATTCACTCCGATGTCAAAACATTGGATCGGGTGGAAATCATTCGAGAATTGCGGGATGGCGTATTCGATGTGTTGGTCGGAGTCAACCTCTTGAGAGAAGGGCTGGACATTCCCGAAGTGGCTCTCGTGGCCATCATGGACGCGGACAAAGAGGGATTCCTTCGGTCCAATCGGTCCTTGACACAAACGGCAGGGAGAGCGCCAAGGAACATCTCCGGCCGCGTCATCATGTACGGTGATCGCATCACCGCTTCGATGGCCATGACCATCGATGAAACGGGCCGCAGAAGGGAGAAACAAGAAGCCTACAACCAAGCCCACGGCATTGAGCCTACGCAGATCAAAAAACAGCGGAACACGCTGTTCGAACAGAACAACAGCATCGAAGACCGGCCGCGCCACCTCGCCGCAGAGCCCGACGTGACCATGGAAACGATATCGGCCGACCCGGTCGTCAAAGCCATGGGAATCGAAGCTCTCAAAAAAACCATCGAACGCACCAAGAAAGCCATGGAAGGTGCCGCAAAAGACCTCGACTTCATGGAAGCCGCACGTTTGCGTGATGAATTCTTGGCATTGCAACAACTCGTAGAATCGAAGAAGCCATGAGCCCATTGGGAGAACGCACACGTCCTGAGTCCTACCTGGAATCGCAAGCCGTTCCGATTCGAGTCGTTCTGGAAAACATCCGTTCGGGACAGAATGTCGGTGCCTTCTTCCGAACCGCTGATGCATTTCGAATCAGCGGGATTCACTTGTGTGGATACACCGCGCATCCTCCGCATCGCGACATTCTTAAAAGTGCATTGGGCGCTGACGAACACGTCCCCTGGACGGCCCATCCCGATGCCATCACCGCCATCGATCAATTGCGCAGCGAGGGGTATCAAGTCGCTTCCATCGAACAGACAGACAACAGCGTATCGATTTTGGATTGGCAGCCTCAACCGAACGAAAAATGGGCGCTCGTGTTTGGAAATGAGGTCAAAGGCGTTGAACCGCAAACCTATGCTGCCTCGGATGTTGTGGTTGAAATCCCACAGTTTGGCGTCAAACAAAGTCTGAATGTCAGTGTTTGCGCGGGGATCGTGCTATGGCATGCGGCTCAACACATCGGTCTGCCTCGTTAATCGCCCCCTTCAATCTCCGAGAGCGTTCCCGTGATGGGCATGCCCATCCACCGTTCCAAAGCTTCCTTGACCTGCTGCTTTTGACCGCCATCCAAGTTCGCAATCCGGGCCGTTCGATGGCTTTGATCCTCCATGAAAAAGTACAAGGCGTCACGATCCTCGTTTGGCGGCATGGCCGTTGCACTCCAAGTGTCCAAGGCTCCGTTGATGTATACAATCCGATCGCCAGACGCTTCTAACCAATCGTACACTTCCCGCGCCAAAACTCCGCCATCGTAAGGAATTTTATCGTGATTCGGTGTGAAAATAGCGGATGGATTGGGAGACACGGGCAGGGCTCGAAGCAAATCTTGCACCGCATCCGTCTCGTAGCTGTAATAACCAAATTCACGGGCGCATTGATAATAATGCGAGGCATAATCCGTCATGCTCGCGTTGGAGAAAAACGCCAAGCCACTGACCTCTAAAAAGTGATCCAAGACCTCCTCTATATCTTCCGTTGCATCTGGGATTTCACCACAGTCCGACCCCCACTGCCAAAAGGAGAACGGATATTCTAACACCGCATATTCAAAAGCTTCCTCTAGACTCAAATATCCAAATTCGAGTCCTTCGCCTTTGGCATGCCACTTCAAGCGGAGCAAGCTCGCATCGTAGTCCTCTAAAATCCGCCGTTGGATCGCCAGGATGTCCTTTCGACAAGATCGCGACCCGACTGAATTAAGAAAATCATAGATGCGTTCATCTTCCAACGCCAAGTTGATGGGCGCCACATACGGAGCGCTAGCAGCCACGTCATCCGGATAGAGGTACCGATAATACAGCGTCGTTTGCCCTCCTTTGCTGATGCCCGACGCCACCCATGGGACATCGTATAACTCACTCAACATCTCCTTGATTCGGTGCAAATCCGCTGCGGCCTGGCGAATGTTCAAATGCGTGTAATCCATGGAATCCGGAACGCTCGCACCATAGAATCGATGTTCCACGACGACTTGATTGGCACCGATGGCTGCAGCCAATTCGCTGGTGTAGTTTCTTCCACGATTGTACCCTTCGGTCACGAGCACGACCGGGCGATCAGATTCGAAGTGAGACACATACACTTTCTGACGAAAACTACCCAATTCAGGATGTTCATGATCCAAGGGTTGCTGGACCAGCAGTGTCCAGGAAGATTCAAACATGGCAGGAGCCGGTACGGCCTCAAACTGAACCCCTGGCAAATCGAACAAATACAATTCGACCTCATCACTCGTTTGAGCCAGAGCGGGCCTTGATAGGAGAAACCCAAACAGCAAGCAGAGAACGATCGGAGCATGTTTCATCCGACCAAAGTAACCAAGATCCCATGGATTAAAAACGAAAAAGGCCACTCCAAACGGAGCAGCCTTTTTCATCGGGACAATCCCAATTGATCACATGCCCAATTGGTCTCGCACATTGCGGAACTCCAAGTCTTTCTCTGACTTCGCTCGCAATCCGGGATCCTTAGCAAGGGCATCAGCCAAATGAACCTTCACGCCATTGGCATCTCCCAATCGTGCGCAAGCAACAGCCATCAAGTAACTGGCTACAGCGCTGTCATCGCCGGCATTCTCCAAGGTTGTCTTCGCTCCAGCGGCGTCACCATTGAGCATCTTCGCCAACGCCACATTGACGGTAGACGAACGCCCCATGTTGGAAATCGCTGAAGGGTAATCTCCCTTTTGAATCAAGATAATGCCTTTGTTGTAGGCCACTTCAGGACCGGCACCATTCGCTTCATTGAGCAACTTCATCGCGCCATCAACGTCACCCTCCTGACGCTTGATTGCTGCTACGTTGTTCAAAACGGCCTTGTTGCGCTCTAAAGTCAACGCTTGGTTGAACAACTCCTTCGCTTGCGCATTTCGGCCCATTTGAGTCAAGCACCAGCCCGCGTTGTTGTACGCACGGAAATCTGATGTGTGCACACGCATGGCATTTTCGAAAACAGTCAATTGATCGTTCATTGATTCAAATAGCGACGCTGAGTAAAGCAACTCATCTGCTGTCAACATCTGAGGACTCTCCATGCACATGGCTGTCAATTCTTCATCCGTGTAGCCCTCTACATCGTAATTGACTACCATTTGAGAGCGGCGAAGCTCAGGAAGGATGTCCTTCTCAATTTCTCGGTAGGTCTTGGCAATGTTGCGAATCTCTTCTTCCCGCTTGTTCTTGTCCGAATACATCTCCAACACCCGCAAAATCAAATTCTTGTCGGCGATATCGGAAGCCTGCATCAAACTTTTGAAACCCCTCCAATCCTCTCCCTTTGGAACCTCATTGTAAAAAGCGTCGTTGACGGCAATCTTCGAAAGTTTGAGCTCACTGCCCATGGCTTTCGCTGCTGAACTTGCACGGTCGCTCGCCAAGTCCTCATTCAAGGTGATCTCGCCCTCTGGCGAAGCATAAGACTCGATGCTTACACCCGTTAAGGTCACGCTGTCTGCTGATGCAGCCAATTGAATCAGTGACTTCAATTCTTTCCAATCAGAATCTCGCAATTCTGAAGCCCGCACTGCTGATGCATTCACGGAGTAATTGACGGTCGCATTTTGCGTGAAAGAAATCACGCGCTTGTAAGCATCAGGAACGGCGATGAACTGATCATCAGACTGAACCCAGAGCGGCGTAGTGATGACACCAGCTCCAATGATGACAGGATCAAAGGTTGCTGATTTGTTGCCTTGAGTTCCGGAAATGCGAACGGACAATTCCGCGGCATCTTCCATGGCGGCATCGAAAGGAACGGATGCTTCGTAAACAAAGGCTTTACCTGCTTCAAATGGAATCACTTGAAAGTTTCCGGCTGCATCTTCACCTTGGAAACCTTGGGCATCGTATTCGGATGCTCCTCCTTCCCAGGTCAAAACAGGAGTGGCCTCCATGCTGACTTTCTTCGCAAAGTACTTCGGCGGAAATTTGCCCTCAATCTTCAATTCAACCTGATCGCCACGCAAAATGAGTGGTTCGGGTGATGCTTGGAGACCCAGCGCTTCAATTTCTTTTTCCATGCTTCCCAAGCCTGTGCAGCCAGCGAGAAACAAAAGTGAAGTAGCAACCAACGTGATTGGAGACTTCAAGGTGTAATAAATACGGTTCATACTGTGTTGTGAATCTTCGAATTCGTGACAAAACTAAGCAATCGAAAGGCAACCTCAGCCATTGACGACTCCCATCGACGAAAACTTGCGAATTCGTTGATCGACGCGCTTGTTTGCATCCATGGGCATCAGCTTCGCGAGGTGCGTTTTGATTTCCTTCTTCACCAAGGCGTACATGGCTTCTCGGTCGGCATGAACTCCTCCGAGAGGCTCTGGAATGATCCCATCGATCAACTCCAATTTCAACATGTCCTCACCGGTTAATTTCAACGCCGCTGCCGCTTCAATCTTGTGCTCCCAGTTCCGCCATAAGATGGAAGAACAGGATTCCGGACTGATGACGGAGTACCACGTGTTCTCCAACATGAGCACGCGGTCTCCAATCCCAATGCCCAGGGCACCGCCAGAAGCACCTTCTCCGATGACGATGCAGATAATGGGCACCTTCAGCTGACACATCTCAATGAGATTGCGTGCAATGGCCTCTCCCTGTCCTCGTTCTTCTGCTTCCAAACCAGGATACGCTCCAGGAGTATCGATGAGCGTTACAACAGGACGGTTGAATTTTTCAGCCAATTTCATCAGACGCAATGCCTTCCGATAGCCTTCAGGATTCGCCATACCGAAGTTTCGGTATTGACGCATCTTCGTATTGATTCCTTTTTGTTGACCAATGAACATGACGCATTGGTCATCGATGAAGCCGAAGCCACCGACCATGGCCTTGTCATCCTTCACCGTGCGATCTCCGTGCAACTCATTGAATCGACCGCCGGTAATGGCATCGATGTAGTTCAAGGTATAGGGACGATCAGGGTGACGACTCACCTGCACTCGTTGCCAAGGCGTCAAGTCAGAATAAACCTTCTCGGTGACTTCTCGGATTTTTGATTCCAAGTCCTGCACCAAGGCCTCCATATCCACGTCACTTGTTTCTTGCAACTCTTTCGCTTGGGCAAGCTGGTCGCGCAACAAGCGAATAGGCTCTTCAAAATCCAGATAATTCATCTGCACTGCAGTTTACCTGACAAAGATGCAACTTCTTGGCGTGCCCGCGCAATTTTCATTCAAACCTTGCCAACAATGCATCCACCATTTTGCGCACGGCACGTCCGCGGTGGCTGATGGTGTTTTTTTCGACAGGACTCATTTGAGCAAAGGTCCGGACCTCCTGGTTCGGATGAAAAATCGGATCATAACCAAACCCTTCTGCCCCCTCCAGCTTCAAGGCTATGCGGCCTTCGCAGACACCTTCCAACAACACTTCCTCCTCTCCTTGAATCAAGCAAATGCACGTGCGAAATCGTGCTACGCGATCGGATTCAACCACGCCATTCAAGGCTTCAATGAGCTTCGACATGTTGGCCTGAGCATCCGCTGATTCACCAGCGTACCGCGCTGTTTTGACTCCAGGAAGACCGCCGAGCGCATCCACCTCCAGTCCTGTATCATCCGCGAAGCAATCCAAGCCATAGTGAGCTTTCACATAGCGTGCCTTGATCCGCGCATTGCCCTCCAGGCTTGGTGCGTCTTCTACAATTTCTTCATCGCAACCGATGTCACTCAACGTCAGGATGCGGTAACGACCGTCCAGCATGCGTTCGACTTCCGCTGCTTTGTTGGCATTGTGCGTTGCAAATACCAATACGGGAAGTTCATCTTTTGAATTCATTGGGGACTCTTCCATTTTCCAGATTCGGTTTTCTCAAGGGGTTTCCATTCAATCGTCTTGGGAGCATGGTATCGAGGCAATGATTCCAAAACCAGCCGCTGCAATGATGAGCGCAGCGC
>JAQCJQ010000115.1 GCA_027593035.1 Bacteroidota bacterium
GTGGATCGCAGTATGTGGGTTGCTGAATTTTTCGGCGGATGGAATGTTGAGCCAAATCTGAAACCCATGCACACTTCCGCCATCGCGTTTGATTTCCTCGCTGCTCACTTCTTCATGGATGGCCCCGGACCCGGAGCTGAATAACATGAACTGCCCCTTGCGGTAAACAATGTCATTGTTCAGACTATCGGTATGCCGTCCACTTCCTGATAGAAGATAAGTCGTCGGCGTGACACCTGCGTGCGGGTGGGCTTTGATCTGCATCCCCTCGGCCCCTGGTTCAACGACCATGGGGCCAAACTCATCCAGCAGCACAAAAGGCGAAACAAAGTCCAGTTTTCCGCCGGAAAAGGCCCTCAGGATGGGCGTATTCTGGACCATGCTTTCCTTGGCGTCCAGTATTTGAGCGACGCGCCGTTCGCCGAGGAAACTGTACATGCCAGAATTGGACCAAGCATAGCGTGGAAGAGCGACGCTCGCGCACACGATGGCGGAGCTGCGAATGAATTCAATGCGTTTCATCAGACTTCAAGATAACGAAAAAACAGCGACCTGATATGGCCGAATTTCTAATCGCACTTGTCCGGATGCTTGTCCCGAACATGTTGCGCAATGGGGATGCTCTTGCCATCGTCATCCAAACGAACAAAAATCAATCGAGTGGAGCAAACCACGGCTTCTTCATGGCTGTAAACATTGAATTTGCGAGCTTCCAAAGTCACCGTAATGCTTTTCGATCCGATGCGGTCGATCTGGCCGTAGAATTTGATCAAGTTGTTCTCCTTGACTGGAGACTTGAATAGCACTTCTTCCATTTTCAGGGTGACCATGTTCGGACTGTGGCAAATTTCATTGACGAAGGCGACAGCCAGTTCGTCGACCCAGCTCAGCATGACCCCTCCAAAGAGGTTGTTGTGCACTCCGAGATCGTGTTTTTTGCAGACTTTGGTTCCCAAAAGTTTCATGCGGTGAAGTTAAGCCGGAGTGGCATTTGGTGCATTCACTTGTGTTAATTAGCGCAATTCTTTCAGGCTCTTCATGCGATTGGGTTTGCGTTTTCTTACCGGATTAATCCGTAGACGGATCTCTTCATTTGTTAAAATGGAAATAAGCGGAGGAAGCTTGGATTACTTTTATGCCCTAAACCAACCTCCAACCTCCATGCGATATTTGACCCTTTGTTTTTTCAGCTTATTGGTTTTCAATGTGTCTGCACAAAACATCCAACGAGAATCGGTTCAAGTAGAATACACCAGCCGCCCAAGCGAGCCTCTTCCCAAGGAGGTGAAATCATTTAGCGTGGACGTGACACAGACCTATAAGTTTGAATATGAGGCAGAGATGGAGCAATGGGCCATCGACACGGAAATGGCTCGTGTAAACTTTCAGCGGGAGAGTGAGGCATACAGTGAAAAGGGTGCCGGTGCAAAAATTCTAGAACGCGCCTTGTTGGATGAAAAGAAGCCAGAGTTGGTGTTGCCATCACAGCCTGTCAAGCGCGAATACATTTTTGAACCCGGAGTCGTAGCCTCGAAAATTGACATGCAAGGCATGGACAAGAATGAAGGAGGAGCGATCGTGACCATTGACATCCAATCGTTTGAAGGGACTTCTCCAGAGGATCAAACGCAAGAGATCAAGGACAAGGAAGGCAACATCACTTACAAATATTATCGCACCATGACGTACCGCCAGCCGGTGCGATTCGCATTGACGTTGCCGGATGGGAATGTGGTGATTGATGAGGTAATCGGTTCTTCGAAGAACTACACGACCCACACGTCCAACAAATACACCAGTAAAGGAGCGTTGAACAAAGCTTGGAACCAGACGACGATCAATAGCCAGATGAGCAAGCAGGCCGTTGACGCCGCGATGGTGTCCGTCAACAATGTGCTGAATGATCGGTTTTGCTTCAGCAAGAAGACACGCCCGATGACCATTTATCATGTGAAGACGACAAAGAAGGTCAACTATACGGACTTGAATGACGCAGCGTTGGATATGAAATTGGCCCTTGAGAAGTATTACAACGATCAAGAGGTCTCCATGGCTGCGATTCGCAAAGTGGTCCCCGTTTGGGAGAAGGCGCTGACTGAAGCTGATTTTGAAAACAAGAAAGCACGGATTGACACCCGCGTTGCCGGTTTGATTTATCTGAATCTCATCTACGCCAACATCTGGTTGGAGGATTATGCCCGCGTGGATGTCTTGTTTGACGAAATGCGACGTTTGGATACCAAGAAGAGTGCGGAAGGAACGGCTGAAGGATTGGATTCATTCAGTGAGGACCAGCGCAGCCGAAAGGAAGTCAATTCATAAAGAGACGGCGCTTCCGTTGTCAATGACGGACAACGAGCGATTGAGCATGTGGCCCAGTGCGCACCAAATAGGTGCCGCTGGGCCATTTTGCTGTCGAGACGTTCCAGTTTGCGGTTCCGTTCATTCCGGTATTCGTGGCCGAAGCTCGATACACTTCCTGACCCAAACCATTGAATACAATCAATTCCGGGTAGGTCGATGTGATCAGGACCCAGTCGTTTGTTGGATTCGGTGAGCATAGGACCACAGCGACTTCCGACGTTTCGTTGATCGAATTGGCGCCTTGCCAAATGGATTCTGTGGTCACGCTGCAACCATCAAAAAGAACCACGGCCTGGTAAAATCCATCAAAGGGGGCTTCAAATGAAAGGCCTTGACCGACCTGTACGTCATTGGAATACCAAGCGATGGAATCAACGAAAGGAACGCCGGAGGTTTCAACGCTGAGCACGCTCCCGGAGTTCACGATCGAGGCAACTCCATCTGTTGGACACGGTGCAAAGCGCGCACGGAACAGATCATCTTGCTGCAAGTCAACGGCCTGGCTAGACAGTGTCGCAGACAACTCCCCGAGAGCCGTGTGATCGTTGGCATCCCATTGGTCAAACAACCATCCTTGGGATGCTACGGCCTTGAAGTCAACCGGGCATCCCTTAAAATAAACTCCATCCCAAGGAAGCGGTCCTGGGGTGATGGTGCTGATGTTGATGGCGCCTGCCAACGGGGGAAAAACATCCAACGTGACATCGATTTGCCCTTGCAAGCCAAAGCTGGTGTTGATGTGGCTGCGCGCCGAGCCAATGCGATTGGCATTGTGCGATGTCAAGTTGTTGATGGCATTGAGCCAATCGGTGATGGACCCGGGCGAATTCCAGCGATTGATGTGATACGGCATGCTGGATTCGATTTCATCCATCATGTCGGCGATCACCCCGTTGAAAGTGCTCGTCTGGAACGTGGTGTTGATGAGGTCGGCATACCGATTAACAAACCGATGGCGGAATGCCTCATTGTCCAAGACCCGATCAAACAACTGGCTATGCGAGGAAGGATACCCAGGATTGCGGGCATACTCAATGAAGTTCTCCCAATAGGAAGCGCCGAAAAATCCAAAGCTGGCATCGTTGTCATACAGGATGTACCGCCAAACATTGCTTTCCGGTTCGCGGAAACACTTCACATTGTTCGTTCCCCAGGCGATGCCCATCCAGTCGGTGTTTTGCGCGTAAGTCTCGAAAACGAAATAATCGATGTAATTCTCCACGTCGAAATTGGAAGCAAAGAGGTTGTAGTAATTCGAATTGCTCGTGGGTGTAGACAGCAAGCTATTCACGGCGGAATAGAATGAATTCCCCGAACCATTCAACACCCCCCATGAATTCATCAAGTCCACCTCGGAGGCATCGACGCCAAAGTTGTCGGCGACAAAATGCTCGTCCATCTTTTCGCGCGCGCCGTACAGTCCCCAGAACTCTCCGTTGAGGTAGACCAGCACGGGTTGCCAAGCTCCGGCTTCATTGTGCGTTTCCAAAGCCATCCGGCAAATGGCCGCATCCTGAAGTTTGGTTGCCCAACTGTGCTGACCACCGTTTCTCAGGTTGAGGTTGTTGAAGGCCAGGATCTCGGGTTTCTCGTCGAAGATTGCGAAGTCTAGGGGGCCACTGTATTCGGATTTGAAATCCAAGCGGAATGAACGCTGGGGTTCGGCTCGGGACCAGCCGCCATGAATTTCGAGATCCAGGGTTTCTTGGGCTTCCAACGAACCGGTGTCGTCAAACAACTGAAGGCGGGTCGGCTTGGACCAAGGTTGCCAAAAATTGGCTCCAAAATGCGGGTAGTTGTCTTCGGCATTCGGTCCAAACACATAGATGCCGGTGTTCCAATCCCACAGATTGT
This sequence comes from Bacteroidota bacterium, assembly GCA_027593035.1. Classification (GTDB taxonomy): domain Bacteria; phylum Bacteroidota; class Bacteroidia; order Flavobacteriales_D; family Sanyastnellaceae; genus UA16. The sequence continues at coordinate 4,219 of JAQCJQ010000115.1, forward strand.
CGTAATCAGTGATCAATGAAATGACGGGGAGGTCCGGGTTGAATTCATCCAAAAAGTAGGAGGCATCGCTGACGGTGCTGGGCACCCTGGTGCCATCGGCGCTCCAGGCACGGGCGCTCATGACAGTGGTTCCATTCACCGTGATGGCTCCGCTGGCAATGAGCGCATTGCCTCCGTTGGGTACATCACCATTGGTGGTGTACCGTATGATGGAACTTTCCGTATCACCCAGAACACTCACGGTCAAACCATTCTCATACCAACCTGAGGGCGCGGAAAAGACGGGAGGGGATTCGATGCCCTCAAAACAGGTGCTGCCCGCATTCGAAACTCCGGGAGTAGGCGTGTCAAAGATGCACCACCCTTCGGTGGTTCCTTCGGCTCGTCCCATGGTTAAACCGGGTCGGAGTAATGGATTCACAGGAGCCACATCAATCAGTTCTCCGACAGGATTGCTCAAAATGATTGATTCGCCTGAACTGATTTTGAATGAAGTATGGAACCAACTTGGAAGATTGGGCCACCACAAAGGTTCGGTCTCACCATTCAGTTCCGAGCCTGTTTTGGAAATTAGGCCCAGAAATGGCCTTGCCGTCATGTCGGATGACGTGTTGGAGACATTGTGGACTTGCACGGCCAACACGTTGGCGCCATTGACCAAGAGCGACTCAATTTGATCGGCCTCCCAATGCATCACATCGGGCTGACCGCCAGCATAAAGTACCGACTCGGAATTGGCGTCGGCAAAATCATTGAAAGCACCACTCGAGGCTGACATGGTCGTTGAGCGGCTAATTTCGACCCCATTGATGTAAGCAATATAGCCATCATCGTAGTCGATGGAAAAGGCCATGAAGCCAATGTCCTCAGCATCATCCACGACAAATTCTTGCCGAATGAATACGGAATTGGCATTTTGCAAGGTGGTCCCATCGTCTCCGTCTCCATATCCAAATCCACCGATCCCTGTTGACCAATTCGAGTCGTTGTAACCAATTTCTGTCCAGGAATTGCCGAGACTAGCGGTGGGGACCAAATAGTGCCATTGCGAGTCATCGACCACGACAAATTCCCAGTCCTCAGCGAGGTAGGCTTTGTCCTTTCCAGAGGCCAAAATCAATAGGCGATCATTGGGTGCTAAAAGGTGTTCCGGAAAGGTCCAGTCGTTCCAATCGTCATTGTCATCGGAGAGGGAATAGCCCGCTAAATTGATGGGTTCTTCCGTGTAATTGATGATTTCAAGCCAATCACATGACGTACCCACGGCATCAGAAAAACCTTGATCTGAAGAAACCTCTGAGATCAACAATTGCCCTTGTAAATAAAGGGAAGACAAGGACAAAATCAATAGGGTAAAGGTCAATTTCATGGGAATCGATTAAATCAAAGTCTCCTAAATAAAAAAGGAATTTTAGGCGTTTGGGTTCAGGACATTGATGCACCCGCAACAGCAATGTTGAAAGTTAATGCTTTTCTCGGGCCGTCAAAACCCACCCGCTTTTAGAATGCTTTGAAATGAACGTAATTGCGCCCATGCTATGGCCATCATTTAGTTGGATCTCTATACCGATTGTCTTGTGCGCGCTCACCTTTGGGGCATCGGTGGACCTTACAGTAGCATCACGGTCTTTCGATGCTTCTCCCCCCGTAATCCACGTCCTAGGAACGGTTCAAGATGGGGGCTCTCCCCACATCGGATGCGATCGCATTTGTTGCCGCAATTTGTTTTTGCGCCCAGCGTTGGATCGGCAAGTGGTCTCGCTTGGATTGGTGGATGGAGAGAGCCAGAGTTCATTCCTTTTTGAAGCCACACCGGACCTTCCTGCTCAATGGAATCAGCTTCAAAAACTTACGGGCGGCGAAATATCG
>JAQCJQ010000116.1 GCA_027593035.1 Bacteroidota bacterium
TCTGCTCCATTACCGCTCTGGCACCTCTCCAAAAATGACATTCGGACGCTTCCGAAGCGGCGACAAAGTTAATATAAAGCCTTGTGAAAACAACAAAAATGATTATCTTACCTCCTGAAAATAAACACCGAACCACTTTAACCATTTCTTCAATGAAAAAAGTTCTGATTCTCAGCGTATTCGCGTTTTTCGCATTCGCTGTAAGCGCTCAAACTGACGCTTCCACTACCTCATCTAAGTCGAATACTGAGAACACAGTATCCACAAAAGACGCTGGTCAATCCCTGAAAAATGTCTCTTTGAACGGGACGAAGGCTGCTGACAGCAAGACTTCCGAGTGCAAAGACACCGCAAAAGACAGCAAAAAAGGTTCTTGCGATAAAGGAGCTGCTGCTTGTTGCGCTGGAAAATCAGCTGACGCTGGTAAAACTGCTGACGCTGGAAAGAGTGCATCTTGTTGCGCAGGCAAGTCTGCCGCTTCATGCGACAAAGGCGCTAAGGAAGAGAAGAAAAAAGATTAATTGAACTTGCATCGCCTGCGGGCATCGTGCAATCAACTTCAAATCGCCGGCACATCATCTTCACCAAAGTGATGTGCACGCTTGCCAGAAACTTGAATTCAAGAGGTCGTCCACAGGACGACCTCTTTTTTTATGCGCTCAATTGAGCTCGCCATCGATCCCGAACAAACCTGAGGCCATCAGAACGTAAAGCGCTCCTGAGCCAGTTCAGCTATGTACTCTCCAATGGCCAACGCAGCGGTCGCAGCTGGACTCGGAGCGTTCAAAACATGAATGTTTCGATCCGTATAGGAGATGCGGAAATCGTCGCGGGTATCTCCATCTTCTGATAAGAGCAAAGCGCGCACGCCCGAACGTCCTGGTCGAATGTCCTCCATGGTCAAATCGGGAATCATGCGCTGAAGAGTTTTCAGAAACAATCGTTTCGAAAATGCTCGGCGGTATTCATTGATGCCGAAAGCCATGTTGTTCATGAACAACTTCCAAGTGCCGCCATACCCCAAGGCTTCTTTCGTGTCTTTCCAATCGAAATCGGTTTTTCCGTAGCCTTCCCGCTTGAAGGTGAAAACGGCGTTGGGGCCGCATTCAATTTCACCATCCGTCATCCTGGTGAAGTGCACCCCCAAGAAAGGGAAATCCGGATTCGGTACTGGATAAATCAAGTGCTTGACCTTGTGTTTCGCTTGATCCGTCAATTCATAGTAATCCCCACGGAACCCCACCACCCGTTCTTTCAAGTCCACACCATCTTTCCGTGCCAAACGGTCGGCATGAAGACCACCGCAGACCACTACGTGCTTCCCACGAAAACCATCCGGAACCGAGGCCGTGCGTACGATGGTTTCCTGCCCGTCGCGGTCAAAGCTCACCACCTCATCTCCCAAGCGCAATTGACTCAATGGCTGCATTGCCTGGGCCAACTCTACCATTTTGCGCGTTGCTGCCCGGTAATCTATGATCCCCGTGCACGGAACGTGCAGCGCTGCAATGCCTTTGCAATGCGGTTCAATCTCCCGCAATTGATCGCCTGTGATGCGCTCCAATCCTTCGATTTCATTCTTCCGCCCGATGCCCTCAATGCGTTCCAACATCGACAACTCGCTCTCATCAACCGCCACAACAACTTTGCCACAGACGTCATGCGGGATGCCATGATCTTTTGCAAACTGCACCAAGGCTCGACGTCCATCGACGCAGTTCTTGGCCTTGAGTGATCCGGGCGGATAATACAACCCCGAATGGATCACACCGGAGTTGTTGCCCGTTTGATGATGCGCCAATTCCTTCTCTTTTTCTATCAACAGCAAACTCCGATTCGGAAAACGCAATTGTAGCTGATAAAAGGTCGCTGCGCCAACAATACCGCCACCGACAATGATGATGTCGAAGTTGGCATTCGGGGGAATCGGTGTACTCATCGCCGCAAAAGTACAACGCACCCTTCAAGGGGGCTTCGCTTTTCAATAGACAAATCCCAACACCAAGTCGAATGAACAGAACCGCTTATCTTCACATCATGTCGAATGAAAATACATCCGAATCTGTCCCGTTGAAGCGTACGCTGTTCCGAGGGAAGCAAAGGCAAACGGCCGCTGAAAAAGTCAAGGCCGCCTGGACGATGTACGATTGGGCCAACAGCCCCTACTCTTTGGTGGTGACAACGGCCATTTTCCCCATCTACTTCAATGCATTGACATCCGAACGCAATGAAGCAGGCGAAATCATCAACGATGTCGTGACCTTTTTTGGGTTCGAACTGATCAACACACAACTATACAGCTATGTCCTGGCATGCTCGTTCTTGGTGGTCATTACCCTGTCTCCGATATTGAGTGGCATGGCGGATGTATCCGGGCGCAAACTGCAGTTGATGAAGGTCTTCTGTTATGCCGGTTCGTTGGGCTGCCTCGGTCTCTATGCCTTCGACCCGGAACACTTGGAGTGGAGCATGTCCGCTTTGTTTTTGGCCAACATCGGTTTTTGGGGAAGCCTCGGTTTTTACAATGCCTTTCTGCCTGAAATCGCCCCCCCTGAAGAGCATGACAAACTCAGCGCCACAGGTTTTGCCATGGGCTACATTGGCAGCGTCTTGCTGCTCGTGATATGCCTAGCGTTGATCTTGATCGCCGGTGATTTCATGACACCTTGGACCTTCGTTTTGGTTGGTATTTGGTGGTTTGCCTGGGCACAGCCCACTTTCCGAAAACTCCCATCAAATCCTTCCAAAGTGCCGCTGCAACACAAACTCATTGCGAATGGATTCAAAGAGCTTCGTCAGGTGGCACGTGAATTAAGTGGCCGCAAAGAGCTCGTGCGTTACCTCTGGGCTTTTTTCATTCTATCCATGGCCCTTCAAACGATCATGCTCATGGCCTCCTCCTTCGGAATCAAGGAAGTGCTATTGAAAGACAATGAGCTCATCGTCGCCATTATCGCTGTGCAAGTCCTCGCCATTCCAGGCGCATTTTTCGTCTCCTGGGCGAGCAGCAAGTTGGGCAACATCCCTACGCTCATTGGTTGCATTCTTGTTTGGTCGCTTGTTTGTGTTTACACCTACTACTTTGTCCAAGACGTCAACGGGTTTTATCTCGCGGCGGGCATCATTGGATTCATGATGGGCGGCACACAAAGCTTGAACCGTTCGACGTATTCCAAAATGCTTCCGGAAACGGAAGATCACGCCTCCTATTTTAGTTTTTATGAAGTCCTTGAGAAAGGCGGGCTGATCATCGGCATGTTCTGCTGGGGATACATTGAGGGATTCACCGGATCCATGCGGTCAAGCGTATTGGCCCTGATCATTTTCTTCGCTGCCAGCCTTTGTTTTCTGATCACAATTCCAAGGAAAAAAGCCGCTTAAGTCCGTCACCCATTGCGCTGGCATCGTTCAATCTGTGGGCAAAAAGGCGTGCTCGAGCAATTCGAATTCGACGCGACGGTTCTGCCTCCGCCCCTCTGAGGTGATGTTGTCCGCTGCCGGAGTGCGGCTCCCATGCCAGGACAATTGCAATCGATTGGGGTCCACACCGCGGTCGCGCAATGCATCGATGACCGCTTGAGCTCGACGTTCACTGAGCATCAAATTGTATCCATCCGAACCCACAAAATCGGTGTGGCCATTGACCTGCATGACCAAGAATCGATTGGCCCGCATTTCTTCTGCCACGGCCTCCAATTGCACCCGGGCCTCTTCATCCAACACTTCCGAGTCAAACTCAAACAAGACGGCATCCCAGCGTACATGTCCCTTTTGGAAGGACTGCCAAGGCGGGTCTGTCACCTCTTGTGCCAATAGTGGATTCAAGCACGAGCAGTCGGCTGGGCTTTGAACGGGGCGCACCCGCACATCATCCACATAGACATAGGCCCATCGACTCGATTCTGGAGAGGTAGACCATAGACCAAAGTATAGCAACTTTGGTGCGGGAGTGAAATTGCCCAAGGTCAAATACCGCTCACCTCCTTCCGCTAGGAACGCATCGCTCAGCTTGACCCAGCTCCAGCGATCACTCAGCAAGTGGAGAGCGGGGTTTTCAATCTGAGCCGTCAAGTTCAATCGACCTTCTCCAACGGCGCTTGGGGCTGTCGCACTGAAGTGCATCCCAACACCATCCGTGATCAACCTCGCTTCATCCGCAGCGCACACCCACCATTCTGCACAAAGCCATTCTCCCGGATTCAACGCACGCGTCAATTCCACTTGCAGATACTCGCGGTAATCCGGCTTCGAAGCGGAATACAACACGATGCCGGCGTAGCCTTTGCCATCCACCGAAGCTTGCGACCCAAAGACATTGTTGGGCACTCCAGTCACACCCACAGCTCCGCAGGCATCAAAGTGATCCGGCGTGCCCGCATTGGGTTGCTTCCAATGACGCAGCGTTTGCAGTTCGTTTTGCGTAAAATTTGAAGGACACCAAAGCCGCTCTTCAAAACTCCCATTGGGCACCAGGTTTTCAAAGCCCGATGCCTGTTGTGCCATAATCACAACGCTTGACACCAGCATCACCCCCAGCACTTGCAATCGAAAGAGCCACCTCAGAATCAATCTGAAGCAGCTCTTTAGTTTAGAACACCCGCGAATCAATGCGCTCATGGTATACAAACGCATGCAAGCCTTGGATTATCGAATGATTTCAAACGTAACCCGTCGGTTTTGGGCCCGGCTAATGTCCGTATCCCTTGTGCTGGCAGGATCCAAATCTTCCCGAGAATCCTTAACCAATCGGGACGCAGCGATTCCGAAGTCAGCAAATTTCGTCACCACAATGTCAGCGCGTTTCGCCCCCAACTCGCGGTAACGCGGATTGATTTTTCCTTCATTGAATTCATCTTCATCGGCGTGACCAATGACGCGCAATTTCCAGGAAGGGTTGGACTTCAACATTTCAGCCAATTGAGCGATGGTTGCCTGCCCTGTACCCGTTGGGTTTCGCTTCAAGAAAGCGTAATAAACAGCCGAAACACTGATGATTTCTTCTGCGGACATGCTCTCATTCAACACCACGGATGAACCGTAAACCAAATCCGTTCTCACCTCATCAGCACGCGTGCAAGCACATTGTGATTTCGCGCTGATCGGGAAAACTTTGATGTTGTCCAGATAGTAGTATGCGTGGTTTAACTGAGCCCCTGACACTCCGGATGGGCGCTTGATTTTCTCCACCGTCATGTCGCCATCCGTTTGAAAGCCACCGATCATCAGGTACTCTTCTTGACCCGTGCCAATCGTCGTTCCACAGATGGTTTCCCAACCGTCATAAAGCGACATGACTTTGTTGCCATGGTGCTTGACGTCCATATCGCGAACGATTAGACCCGTATTGCCTTGTTCCACCTTGCGATCGCTCAAAACTGCTCCGACACCATTGACCGCATAGCGCGACAAATCACTCAAACTCACATCGAAAGAAACACAGTACATCTGATTCTTTTCCAATGCGCTGATCAATTCTACTTCATAGTAGTTGCGAAATAAACGCGGATCTTTTGAATACGCTCGCAAACCAGCATAACAAACACCATCAGCCGCTTCTTGCTTTCCGTAAAGGTTATTGGGGATGTTCACTTTCTCCGATTTCATGCCGTCGGCGAACAGATCCAACGGGGACTCTGTACCAGAAAACCAATTTTCTGAAAACTCCTCCAACTGGCCAAAACTTTTGAGTTTTTTGAGATCTGAATTCTCGAAACTGCTGTTGGGCACCAAGTTGTCCTCTTGCGCAGTGAGCGCCGCTCCAAAAAAGGAGGCCACAAACAAGGCCGCCATTCCTGCGCATAACGTGCGCAATTTCATCGTGTTGATCATGATCTTCATTCCTAGGTTCAAGCTGATTTTTGGACGGTTTCCACAAACACTTTGACGTGTTCTGGATCCACATCCGGGTAAACTCCGTGGCCCAAGTTAGCGATGTGGCGCCGCGTCCCAAAATTTACGAGCATCTCCTGGGTTTTTTTTCGAATGGTCTCGGGACCCGCATATAGAATTGAAGGGTCCAAATTGCCCTGGAGGGTTTTTTCTTCCCCCACCCATTGGCGCGCGTTT
>JAQCJQ010000015.1 GCA_027593035.1 Bacteroidota bacterium
ACGGAGGTTCAAACCACCCTTGGTGGTTGTATGTTGGGATTAGAGGAGATCGACGAGTTGTTCCAATGCGATAGAGCGTGAACCTTTGAGGAGAACGCGACGATCCGACCACGCGGCGAGCTTCAATGCCGCTGCTGCAGATTCCGTGTTATCGAACGATTTGATTGGACCGGATTGATTCGAAGCAGCATGCTGGAAAAGGGGCCCTACCGTCCAGACATCCAAACCTAAACCAACGGCCAGTCCAAGAATTCGTTCATGGGCTTCGCGACCAAAATCTCCGAGTTCGGCCATGTCTCCCAAAATGCAGACGCTCGGTTCTTTCCCGCTTTCTTCAGTATGTGCGAAATGCTCCAAGGTGGTCGACATGCTACTGGGATTGGCGTTGTATGCATCCATCAGAACCAAATTTCGTTCGGTTTGTCGCCATTGCGATCGGTTGTTATTCGGGTTGTAGCCTTCAATGGCCTGAGAGCATTGTGCTGCGCTCACACCGAAATGGCGTCCAATGGCGACGGCAGTCATCATGTTATCATGATTGTGATGCCCGGTGATGCATGGATTCAACGGCCCTTGCATGCTACCATCCACGTCAATCCATGTCACTGCCCGATCATTGGATGCGGTCGTTTGGATAAAAGGGGGATGCGCGGGATTGCCATAGCAGGTTCGTTCCAATGCCGTGGAAATCTCTAAGAGGATGGGGTGGTTGGCATGAACGAAAACACGTTCGCCACGTGATCCGGGGTGTTCGAAGTACCGGAACAATTCTTGCTTTCCCTTGATGACGCCCTTGATCCCTCCAAATCCTTCAAGATGGGCCTCACCAATGTTGATGATGACTCCGTGGGTTGGCTGTGCGATTCTAGCCAATTCGGCGATTTCTCCTTGAGCATTGGCGCCCATTTCAATGATGGCCATGTCAGCTTCGACTGGGATTTCCAATATTGTGAGGGGCACACCGATGTGGTTGTTCAAGTTGCCACGTGTCGCGTAAGTATGGGTGAATGCAGTCTTCAAAACGGCATAAAGTAACTCCTTCGTTGTGGTTTTCCCATTGCTTCCAGTCAGGCCGATGACAGGGAAATTCCATCGTGAACGGTGGAGATAAGCCAGAGATTGGAGTGCGATCAAGACATCCTTTACTTCGATGCACCGCTCAGATTGCTGGGAAACCGTCGCGTCATCAACGACGGCTAGTGTGCATCCTGCTTCCAATGCTTGCAAGGCAAATTCATTGCCGTTGAATCGATCTCCTTTCAGAGCAAAAAACAACTTTCCTGGGCTGGCTTGCCGCGTGTCGGTCGTCACACCGTTGGACTGTTGGAAGGCAGCATCTATTTGCGCCAAAGCAGAATTCGTAGCATCCATAAGCATGTGTCCAAATTACGATTTCAAGAGGTGCAGGCGCATGTTTTAGAAAAGAAAAAGGCTCCTGCGAAGGAGCCTTTTTGAATGCATTCTAAACAATGAGTTTAACGCGGTCCAGCCAATACTTGTGCCCCCATTCGATCCATAGCACATCGGAAACCAATCGCCGCAGAGGCTTTGTCCTCATCTAGGAAACGTCGCGTGCCTGGGCTCAACCAATAGCTGCGATCATTCCATGCGCCGCCTTTGTATACACGAGAGCGGTTGTTGATGAGGGTGGTTTCCCCATATCCATACATGCGGCTCTTGTTCACATCGAAACCTTCTTGACCGTAGTCAATGCTGGATTCCAAATCGCCATCCCGGAAATCAATGTTGTCCGCTTGGCGATAATTCTCACGCTCAAGACTTTCCTCGACCGAGACATCTCGGTAACGCAGATCGCCTGGGCTCGATGAAATGTTGTCTGTGAAAATTCCCAACAAGTCCGGTGCAACAAGGAGGTCGCTGTCCAAAATGAGTTCCTTTCCCTCGTTCATTTGCTCTTGGGACTCTTCTTGACGTTTCAGTTTGCGCTCAGCTTTCGCGGCCTCAATGTAGGTAAACACATTGTCCACAAGGTTCTGTTCCTCTTCGATGAAGTTCTTCGCAGCGGCTTTTTGGTAGGCCTTCAAATTGCCGTCAATGGCATCAATGTCATAAACGACGTAATCGAATTTGTCGGCAATCTGCCCCTCTGAATTGAGTTGCTTCGTTTGGTATACGTTGCCTCGGAATGGGCGGAATTCTTCAGTATCCATTGCGCTCAAAGGACGGTATACGTCCATGCACCACTCGTTGACGTTGCCCGACATGTTGTAGAGACCGTAGTCATTTGGGGCGTATTGATAGACTGCGGCCGTAGCGGCTGCACCGTCATTCAAACTACCAGCAACTCCCATGTAATCACCACGTCCTCTTGCGAAGTTGGCATTCATGTTGCCGTAAGAGCGATCACGACCGTTGTCATTTCGCGTGTAGTGACCATCCCAAGGGTAGGTCCGACGGTCGGTGATGAGTTCAGCATAGCTATTGCCAATGAGACCGAGTGCGGCAAATTCCCATTCGGCTTCGGTAGGTAAACGATAAGCTGGCTGCAGTAACCCGTCTTCATAAGAGACGTTGCGGTATCCTGAACTTCCTGGACGCAAGTCACGAAGTCCTTCAGCGACGCTTTCGCCTTGATATTGACCGTTGAGGTACGCTTCGGTGGTGAAGTGATCCTCATCCAATTGGCCGTCAGGATTGTGTGCAATCAGCCCTTCTCGAACGAGCAATTGCTCATTGACTCGATCCGTTCTCCACTTGCAAAAGTCATTGGCTTGATTCCAAGAAATCCCAACAACCGGATAATCGCGATAGGCTGGATGGCGCAGGTAGTAATCAACGTAAGGCTCGTTGAAAGCTAGCTTTTCTCTCCAAACCAAGGTGTCCGGAAGGGCCCGTCGGACAACTTCTGGATAGCTGCTTCCATAGACTCTTTGGAGCCAAGAAAGGTATTCCAACCAATAGTGATTGGTGACCTCCGTTTCATCCATGTAGAAGGAGGGGACCGTGACGCGACGAGGGATGTTGTCCCAATTGAAGGTCAAGTCATCTTCAACTTGGCCCATCGTGAAGGTTCCTCCTTCAATAAAGACCAGTCCAGGGGCCGTTTCTTGCTCAAAGAAAGGTTGCCGTTCAAATCCTCCGTTAGCCGGATCATTGTAGGCCCATCCTGTGGCGCCGGAACGATCTCCGATGCATCCTGAAAGCAGGAGTGCGCCTAAGAACATCAAGGGGGCTGTGAACTTCCAATTCATTTTTTATGAGGTTCCAATGGGTTTCTTGCAGATTGTTGAGTCTGTGCTTTGGAAGATAGAGTGAGAATGCTTCCAGTGCACGGTTGTTCAATTTTAGAATGACGGGCAGTTGATTGTTCTAAATTTAGAACGCTTACCGCGGCAATCAAATTGTATGGTCATACTGATTTCATGGGCTCCTCCCGTGGAAGGGGTCAATTCTGAAATCGTCAAATCGTAACTGTAGCCGAATTGTACCACATCGGTTTTGATGCCGAGGGTAACAATGAAGGCATCGCGGTAGTCCGTGAACATGATTCCTCGGTACCAAATCCCTCCAACGAGTGGGCCTTTGTTGACATAAAGTCCAACATTGAGCTGCTCGAATTCGCCTTGTTTTCGATAGAAAATGTTGGGTGAAATGGTCGACTCAATTCCAGTGACCGATCGTTGCAAAGGCAATACCGCACCAGCGTGGAAGGTGTACTTCATCGGCAGGCGACTTGTTCCAACGACCAACGACTCATTGGGCTCATTGAGGTGATGCACCGCAGCTCCGAAGTAATAACGATCTGTAAACCCGATGATGCCCGAACTGAAATCCACCGTCTTGACCATGCCACCTCTCGGAATGTCTTGAGTCTCATAAATGAACCCTCGTCGAGGATCAATCATGTCGCCAAAGGTGAGGCGATCCCAATCCAAAGCCTTCTGCATGTAGGTCACCTGCATGGCGGCCTTGATGGAGAGCTTGCGCGTTACGGCCTGTTGATAGCTGTATATTCCACTAGCAGTGGTTGTGCTCAGCGTTCCGCGACCCGCTTGATCATTCATTACAATGAAGCCCAATCCACCAGACAGTGTTTCCACGTGTTGGTCATAGGCGGCTGCCGTGGTAACGAAAGATCCACTCATGGCAGGCCACTGGTTCCGGTATGACATGGTCAAACGCGGGCAGCGTGCCGACCCTGCGAAAGCAGGATTGAGGTAGAGCGGATTCGCGAAGTATTGCGTAAACTCAGGGTCTTGAGCTTGCGCAGTATTCGTATGCAGTGTCAAAAAAGACGCCATTAGCAGAATGCCAATGGTGGGGATTGTCAGGAGTTGCTTCATGTAGAGGGACCCAATGAATTCACAAGAATAAGAAAAAAACCAATGCCTACCCCAAAAATCATCTCAATGAGATTGCATTTCGAGCATACGTTTTCATCTTTAACGCACGTTTGGAGCTTTGCGTTGCATCTATTTTTTCAACCAACTTTGCAGCACGGAATGAATTCAATGAAAATGCGAGGATATCGAGCAGCTCAACCAAGCTTAAAAAGCATTGCCATGAGGTTTAGGGTGGTGATAGTCTCGGCGAGTCTCTGCGTCGCAATGTGTTTGTCTGTGGGGGTTTTGGCACAGTCGTCGGTTCAGGGGGCTGTTTCTCAGGGAGTTTGGGAAGTGGATTGGTTGCCGAAAGGAACGGAATCCGCTCCGGTGGGCATATGGGCTCCAATGGATGGTTTCTGGCTGGATGAAATTCCTTGGGTCTTGTGGGAGGCAGAACTGAACGGTTTTGAAGCAGGAATGGAACGTTTGGTGGACACGGAGTCCTGGGCCGAAGTAGCCGCCGATGAGCTGACTCCTCGCCAGCGCCAGCTGCTCATGGCCAAAACAATCATTCCCCAATGGCGCCATGTGGTGATTGAGGACCTGGTCTCGGTTCAATACGAATCGCCGCTTTTTCGGTTTGTCGCCAGCCGCGATGTCTTTGAACGTCTCATGGGAGTAGAATGGGCCTTGGGAGCGTCCGTAGCGACCATTGATCGCCAGGAGCGGGAGCGTGAATGGCCGACTGACGGTCCTTTGGAAAGGGATAACCTGTATCGCTTGTCCATTGCCCAGGACGGGGTGTATCGAATTGATCGCAATTGGATGGTTGCCGCGGGATTGAATCCAGACACATTGGATCCACGGAGAATCCGCCTTTGGGGCAATGGTGGAGAGTTGCTGCCTATGGTAAACGACCAAGACCGTCCGCTAGGAGTAGAGCCTACAGCGATCTTGTTTCAAGGAGAAGAGGACGGTGTGTGGAACGCGGAGGATGCGCTGTTGTTTTTTGGTCAAGGTCCCAATAGTTGGATTCCTGGATCCGCTGAACGGAATTGGAAGCATGAGCGGCACGCATACAGTGATTCTGCTTGGTACTTTTTGGAAATCAACGGCGACATCGCCGATGCGGAGTCTAGAATTCAAAGCGCTTTGCCGACCGGGGGGACTCCAGACACGTTGATTGACACATATTGGAAGCGATCCTTTCATGAATTGGAGCTGGAAAGTCCCAATCGATCGGGTCGTGAATGGTTCGGCGAGTCCTTTCAAAACAACAGTTCTCGGGTGGTGAGCTTTGACGTGCCGTTTGCCACGGCATCTCCTGCTCGATTGGACATTCAAGTTGCCGCTCAATCGATGGGAGCTGCTAGCACGTTTAAATTCGACGTCAACGGCGTGTTGTTTGAGGCCTCTCCATCTTACACAAGCAACGGCTCAGTGAGCAATGTTGCCAATTTGTCCAGCGGCAGTTTCGATTTGGGTTCGGCAACGGGAACCGACCTAACGGCGCAGCATCAAGTTGAGATTTCTTTTGATCCCGCTGTTCCTGATGCGATCGGATGGTTGGATTTTATACGCATTGCTCAGGAGTGTTCATTGCGGATGGCACAATCCCAATTGATTTTTGATGCCGAGAACATTGGAGAGGTTGCGGTCGCTGGGTATGCCGTTCAAAATTCAGGAAGCCTCGTAGGTATTTGGGACATCACCGAGCACAAACAACCAGTCTGGTTGACTTGGGAAAGCAGCGAAGAAGGGGAGGCTGTTTTTTATTCTCAAGCGAATGAGGCGAAGCGATTCGCCTTGTTCTCCGGTTTTAATTTTAAGACGCCTGACTTTCATGGTGCGGTTCAACCCGTGAATTTGCATGGAGTTGAACAAGCTGATTTGGTCGTGGTGACACGTTCGGATTATTTGCCTGCTGCGGAACGATTGGCGCAGTTGCATGCAGCGGAAGGTCTGAGCGTCTTGGTCACGACCCAACGGGCCGTGTTCGATGCGTTTTCATGTGGAAACACCGATCCAACAGCATTGAAAATGTTGCTCATGATGCTTCGGGATCGGGCGAGTCAAAACGGTCTAGAGCCTCCGAAATATCTGCAAATCATGGGGGACGGGACCTTTGCGAATCGTTTCAATTTGATGCAATCGCCGTATGTCATTACCTACCAAAGCGAAAACTCCGTCAGCCCAACGGGGAGCTATGTGAGCGATGATTTCTTCGGCTTCCTTGAGGATCAATACGGAGATGGAATTGGGGATAAAATGGCAATAGGGGTGGGGAGAATCCCCTGTTCCAGTAAGACAGAAGCGGATGCGATGGTGGATAAGGTAGAAGCATACATGCAACGATCTGTGCCGGTGCTTCCGGGACTGGACTGTGAAGATGCGAGTGCCAGCGCCTCGGGGGCTTGGAAGAATGTGATCTGTTTTGTTGCCGATGATATGGATGGAAACGGTGGTCCGACCGAAAACGAGCACATGGTGAATTCGGATGAGCATGCAAATACACTGGCCGAGGATCATCCGGAATACGATGTGAATAAGATTTATTTGGACGCCTATCCGCAGTGGAGCACTCCCGGAGGAGAGCGGTATCCGGAGGCCGAAGAATCCATCGATCGGCAGGTGCAAGACGGCGCCTTGATCATGAATTACATTGGCCACGGAGGGGAGCGTGGCTGGTCCCATGAACGGGTCCTCAACACCACGACCATTCAAGAATGGGACAAATTGGGAAACATGCCGCTGTTCATGACGGCCACGTGTGAGTTGGCGCGTTTTGATGATCCCGACGTTGATTCTGCCGGTGAAATGATGGTCATGAATCCCGCAGGTGGAGCGATTGCCATGCTCACCACAACTCGGGTCGTATTCAGCGGCTCGAATCAACAATTGAATCGAGCGTTCTACGGCATTGCATTGCATGACACCGAATCGGAGCCACTCCGCCTAGGGGACATTGCCCGTGTGACTAAAAACGACCCGCAGGTGTCAAACAGTTCCAATAAACGAAACTTCACCTTGCTTGGAGATGTGGCTCTTCGTCTCAATTATCCCCGCAAAAATGTGGTGATGGAATCACTTCCAGATACCATCCGTGCATTGGACGTTGTTTCCGTTGGTGGGACCGTTCGAGACGAGGCCGGAGACCTGATGCCCGATTTCGATGGGCTGGTCTACGTCAAAGTTTTTGATAAGCCATCTCAAATCACATCGCTCAACAACGACAACGGCCCAAACTCACATGTGTTTGAGGTCTTTCGAAATGTGTTGCACCAGGGCATTGCGAGTGTAGATTCTGGGGCGTTTGCATTTGAATTTGTGGTGCCGAGAGACATTGATTTTTCATTCGCTGAAGGTCGGATTAGCTGCTATGCCGTTTCCGATAGCACGGATGCGCATGGATCGTATCAAGACTTTGTTATTGGTGGTATTGGTGAGGGATTCCTGGAGGATACGACGCCGCCTACGGTTGAGCTCTTCCTCAATGACACGCTTTTTCAATCGGGAGGCATCACGCACAGCCACCCCATGCTCTTGGCTCGTGTCTTTGATGAAGGGGGGATTAACGCGGCTGGCGTCGGGATCGGACATGACATCAAGGCTACATTGGATGGGGAATCCAGTGAAAGCATTGTTTTGAATGGATTTTACACCGCAGATTTGAACACGTATGTCCGGGGCACCGTGCGGTATCCATTCGAGGAGCTAGAAGCTGGGCCGCATCAGTTGGAGCTGGTGGTTTGGGACGTTCAAAACAACAAGGGAAAGGCGGAAATCACGTTTGAAGTCTTTGATGACTTTGAATCGGCTTTGGGGCATGTTTCGGCCTATCCAAATCCCTCTGCTGACGTTTTTCGGTTCTCTTTAGAACACAACCAGGCTTGTCAACCGGGTGTCGCAACGTTGGAAGTCTTTTCAAGTGCGGGACAACTGGTTTATCGATCGGAACAGCCTTGGGAACAAGAAGGATTTCGTTCGGAATCTCTGCAGTGGAATTCTGCCGCAGGACCAGACGGTAGTGCAGTGCCAGCAGGCGTTTATGTATTTCGGTTGACCTTGAATACAGAAACTGGGGGTGTGGTGCAATATGCCGACCAAATTGTCGTTCTGCGACCATAACCGATTGTTTTACATTTGCGCTTTACCTTTCACGTCGCCATGCGATTGAACAACAATTTCTCTTTACTCCGCTGCTTCGCCTTAGCCGGGGTGTTCCTCACCTCAGGTTTGACAGGGCTTCAAGCCCAATTGACACCGGGTGAAGTTTCTCAGCAAGTCCAGCTCAACACCATCACTACGGCTGTCCCTTTCCTCATGATTGGACCGGATTCGCGTTCTGGAGCTTTGGGAGATGCGGGTGTGGCGCTTTCGGCGGACGCCAATAGCCTGCATTGGAATCCCGCTAAGATGGCCTTTAGCGAAAATGAAGTGGAATTTAGCTTGAGCTATGCGCCTTGGTTGCGCGCGTTGGTGGATGACATGAACTTGGCCTATCTATCCGGGGTCAAGCGCTTGAATGACCGTCAGGCATGGGGAGCGGCGCTTCGATACTTCAGTCTTGGAAACATCACGTTCACAGATGAAACCGGCACAACCATTCGGGATTTCCAACCCGCGGAATTTAGTTTGGACGTGGGCTATAGTCAGAAATTGAGTAAGCGATTCAGTGGCGGTATCGCGGGGCGTTTTATCAATTCGAATCTCACGGGAGGGACGAATGTGTTGGGAGCCAACTCCAAGCCAGGGCGATCGGTCGCAGTTGATATCAGCGCCTTTTACACCAATCCGAAAACCAAATTTGCAGGCCGGGATGCGGCATTCAATTGGGGGTTGAACATTTCGAACATCGGGGCCAAGATGAGTTATTCCGAATCAGCAGATCGCGACTTCATCCCCACCAATTTGAAATTGGGTTCGGCGTTGACGATGAAGTTGGATGATTACAACAGCCTGACATTTACAGCGGATGCGAACAAGCTTTTGGTGCCAACCACGCCCATTTATGATCAGGAAAGTGGGGTCAACATTGTGAGTGGTTACGACTCGAATGTGGGGGTTGCGTCCGGTATGATTCAAAGTTTTTACGATGCTCCGGGCATCGTAAATTTCAATCAAGACGGAACGTATACGATTGAGGATGGCAGTGTCTTCCGAGAGGAACTGCGAGAATGGAATGTTGGTGGAGGAATTGAATACCTCTACAATGATGTCTTTGCATTCCGAACAGGGTTCTTCAATGAGCATTATTCCAAGGGAGCACGTCAATTCATTACGTTGGGCGCAGGGATCAAGTACACGGTGTTTACGGTGGATTTGAGTTATCTGATTTCCACCCGACAGCAGAATCCACTGGCGAACACGTTGCGCTTTACGTTGCGCCTGCAGTTCTCTGATTTGGTCAGCGTTAGTGATGATTCAGGGGAATAAGACAACGAAGGCAGACGATGGCATTTCGAATCGGTTACGGATATGACGTACACCAACTAAAAGACGATCATCCTTTTTGGCTGGGGGGGATTCAAATTCCGCACGCCAAAGGAGCTTTTGGTCACAGCGACGCGGATGTCGTGCTGCATGTGATTTGCGATGCTCTGTTGGGCGCACTCGCGCTGAGAGACATTGGTTATCACTTCCCGGATACGGATCCTGAATACAAAGGGATTGACTCCAAAAAGTTGCTTCAGAGGACGTATGACTTGATCACAGATGCTGGCTGGGAACTCGGGAACTTGGATTGTACGCTGTGTCTCCAGCTTCCCAAAGTATCTCCACACATTGATTCCATGCGCAAGTGCATTGCGGGATTGCTTGGAGTGGAGATGGATCAAGTGAGCATCAAAGCGACAACGACTGAAAAGCTCGGGTTTATCGGCACTCAGGAAGGCGTCAGTGCCCACGCTGTGGTGTTGATCCAGAAGAAGAGGGCTTGACCCTCGCAGCCCATTCTCGGAGACGTTCTTGGTTAGCTTTCTCCTGATCCGCCTTCGAAATGTCCTGGTTGCTTGTCCCCATCGAAGTGGACTTTGATCACGGCCGTATCGCGCAAAAGGTCCACTTTCCCGATTTCAATGCGCACGATTTCGACGCCGGTGCGGGACTCCAAGTCACGAATCAATTCGTCACGTTTCCCCTCATGCAACAAGTCGACTCGATCGTAAACGACCACTTTGGTCGCTACGTGTCGAATGGACCACAAGCGATCCAAAACGAGTGTCAAAATCCATACCAACACATTGGCTGTTGCAATCAACAAGAGTGAGGTTGAGCCGGGAGCCAGTGCATTGAGCACAGCTAAAGCGATGACAATGAAGAGATAGGTCATCTCTCGAATGGGGATGGCATCCGTTCGATAGCGGATGATGCCGAAGATGGCAAATAAGCCCAATGCAAAGGCGAGATCGATTTCGACGCCCATCAGCAAGTTGCAAAGCAAGAAAATGGCTGTACTTACCAGTATAAACGTGAAGACGAAATCTCGACGTTTTGATACTTGGTGGTATATGCCCAAAATGAGCACAAGGCTAGAAAGTAGATTCCCGCCGAACGCAATTAAAAAAGAAGTGAGTGTTTCGTTCATCGCTTAGGTCTATAATCAATTAATCCTCGAATGCTCCTTAACAAAGAGCGATAAGTCCTCGGGGGTAAATCCGGGTTCAAAAGTAATGTCCCAATGATGTACTTGGACATGCTCGTCGATCTAGCGAGCGGAGGAGGGTGCCCCATAAAGGTTTTTAAAGCCTCGTGAATGGGTGAAAAGCGGTCGATCTTCACCTGCTTTACTTCCAAGATCGCCAAGCCCTGCAAGGAGGAACTTTCTTGATCTGACTGGAATCGAATGTTGGAGTCAATGGTCACGCGCTCTTGCCGTTTTGTTGAGACCAGGGTGCATCGATCGAAAGAACACTGCATGGAAGTGAGCTCACCTTTTTTATAAGGATAATGAGCATGCAAGAAATCCCATTCGCTCTCATTCAAGGGCGCGTTCCAATCCCGATTTTTAGAACGGAGAAGCCGATCCTTCAGCGTTCGACCATGCACCGTTTTGTGCTTGACCTCTAAAAATGAAATGCCATTGGAGCCATAACGGCGAATGCGTGCCTTGAAGCGGTCCTTTCGTCCTCTGGTGTGATTCTCAAATGAATCGAGAGCGGGCGTCTCTAAAAATTGATTTTCGTACTTCGTGATGCGTTCACCTTTCACTTCGAGAATTTCATAATGCTCGCTGCAGTGGCTGACCAATGAAGGAATCCACTCCGAGAGAATCAGAAACTTCTCATCGAGCCGATTCATCAACTCAACACCCTCCATCGCTTCTAAGCCAATGGGGTTCAATTTCGCAAGGGTTTCAGGCAGGTTCAAGCAGGTAAAGTTAACGAACTCTTGGCTTAGGACTCACCGGGTTGATGTGGTTTAACAGGATGTCAAGATTTGGTTAATTCTGTGCGGTCAATGCCGTCGTCTATTGGCAATTTATCGTGTCGATAAGACACGACCTGAATTGTTTCTTGCGGTTTGCCAATCCGTTTGCATAATTCGTCTGAAATCGACCTTTATATTTGCTTGTACAGAAATGATTAGTCATGGCCACTACTACGCAAGCGAAGCGACAAAAAAAGATGGATTCTCCTGAGAAATCCGTTAGTAAGAAGGTTGGGAAAGGAGAGCGCAATGTCTCGGTTTTAGAGCATGATCAAAGCGTTTATAGGCGCTGGTTTCGCGACATGTACCTCATGCGAAAGTTTGAGGAGCGCTGTGGACAGCTATACATTCAACAGAAATTTGGTGGTTTTTGCCATTTGTACATTGGACAAGAAGCGATCCTGGCGGGGATATCAGAAGCCATCCGGCCAACTGATCGCATGGTGACGGCATACCGGGACCATGCGCATCCTTTGGCACTCGGTACAGACCCAAAGTTTGTGATGGCTGAGCTGTACGGTCGGACCACAGGAACGAGCAAGGGCAAAGGCGGATCGATGCACATGTTTGACAAAGAGCGCAATCTTTTTGGAGGCCATGGCATCGTCGGAGGTCAGATTGGCTTGGGTGCTGGCATTGCCTTTGCGGACAAATACCGCAAGGAAGACCATGTGACGTTGTGTTTCTTCGGAGACGGCGCGGCACGTCAAGGCATCCTGCACGAAACGTTTAACATGGCGATGATGTGGAAACTCCCCGTCATCTTCATCGTTGAAAACAACAAGTACGCCATGGGTACCTCAGTGGAGCGTACGTCCAATGTGACGGACTTGGTGATGTTGGGAGCCAGTTATAGGATGCCTGCGGAATCAGTCGATGGGATGAGTCCAGAATTGGTTTGTGCCGCAGTGAAGCGTGCCGCCGATCGTGGACGTGCGGGCGAAGGCCCAACCCTCTTGGATATCCAAACGTATCGCTACAAAGGACATTCCATGTCGGATCCTCAGAAGTACCGAACGAAGGATGAGCTGCATGATTACCAAGAAAAGGACCCCATTCTCCACGTGCGCAATACGTTGCTCAAGCAGGGCTGGAATTCGGAGGATGAGCTCAAGCAGGTCGAGAAAGAGGTAAAAGCACAGGTGGAAGAAGCCATCGTTTTCGCCGAAGAAAGTCCGTATCCAGAAGCTCACGAATTATACGAGGACGTTTACATGACGAAGGATTATCCTTTCGTCAAAGACTGACCATCCCATCACAACGAATCATTCGAAAACATGGCTGAGATTATACGCATGCCGAAATTGAGCGACACGATGACCGAAGGGGTTGTTGCTTCATGGCTAAAAAAAGTAGGTGATGAAGTCGAAAATGGCGAACTCATTGCCGAAATCGAGACCGACAAAGCGACCATGGAATTTGAGTCCTTCTTCGATGGTGTTTTGCTGCACATCGGCGTAGAACAAGGCGGAATGGCTCCTGTGGACAGTCTCTTGTGCATTCTTGGAGAAAAGGGTGAGGACATCTCGGCTTTGCTTGAGGCAGCCAACAATGAAACCGCAGCTCCGGAAACTCCAAAGGCACCGGCTCCAGCGCCAGCACCTGTTGCTACTGTGCCGGCACCTGTTGCTGCGACATCAGCACCCGTGGTTGCGGCTCCAGCACCGGCGATCCCCGCCAACGGTCGCCTGAAGGCATCACCGCTGGCTAGGAAATTGGCCGAGGAGCGTGGAATCAATGTGGCGCAAATTCCCGGTTCAGGAGAAGCTGGTCGCATTGTAAAACGTGATGTGGAGGCCTTCAATGGTTCAACTGCCGCGGCGGCACCAGGAGTGGAACGATTCACGGAGGTCGGTGTGAGCCAAATGCGTAAAACCATTGCGCGACGATTGGCGGAGAGCAAATTCACAGCACCGCACTTCTATTTAACGGTGAGCATCGAAATGGACACCGCCATGGACGCCCGGAAATCCATCAACGATGCCGGCGAGGTGAAGGTCAGCTTCAACGACATGGTAGTGAAAGCAGCGGCATTGGCGTTGAAGAAGCATCCTGCCGTCAATAGCAGTTGGTTGGAAGACCGCATTCGATACAACGAGCACGTGCACATTGGTGTAGCGGTGGCAGTGGAAGACGGATTGCTTGTGCCGGTTGTGCGCCATGCTGATGGGAAACGCTTGTCTCAAATTGGAACGGAGGTCCGGGCATTGGCAGGAAAAGCCAAGGACAAGAAATTACAGCCAAGTGAATGGGAAGGGAACACCTTTACCATTTCGAACTTGGGCATGTTCGGCATTGACGAGTTCACAGCCATTATCAATGCACCAGATGCGTGCATTTTGGCTGTTGGAGGAATCAATGCGGTTCCCGTTGTTCGCGACGGCGCAGTGGTGCCAGGTCATGTCATGAAAGTCACTTTAAGCTGCGATCATCGGGTCGTTGATGGCGCTTCCGGCGCAGCCTTTTTACAGGATTTCAAATCCTTGTTGGAGAATCCAGTACGGATGTTGGCCAACGGCTACTGACCACTGCTCCATGATGAAATTTACAAAGCCCTCTTCGGAGGGCTTTGTTGTTTTTCCCCCTATGTCAACCGACCTTGTTGCCGGTTCATTTGTCCATCCTATCATGCCGGCATCGCCTCTCGAAACCCCCATTGAATACGTCAAAGGTGTAGGCCCCAAGCGGGCCGAATGGTTGCGTGTGGAGTTGGGCATTCACGCCGCCGGAGATTTGTTGGAGTATCTGCCATTTCGGTATGAGGACCGTTCCAAATTTGCCAACGTATCTGACATTGTTTCGGATGTAGCCTCTTTACAATTCCGTGGCGTCATCACAGGACTGCAACAGGTTGGCAGTAAACGAGGCTCACGCTTGGTTGCGCGCTTTCAGGACGAAAGCGGTTCGTTGGAATTGATCTGGTTCAAAGGAGCGAAATGGATCGCATCGCAGATCCCCGTTCAACAAAAAGTGGTGGTTTTTGGAAAGCCGACCTCGTACCAAGGAAAATGGAACATTTCCCATCCGGAGGTGGAGCTGGAATCCGCATTTGAACGGCGTCAGGGTTTGGGATTGCAACCCATATACCGCACCACGGAAAAATTGACCAATCGTGGTATGGCCACGGCCGGCATTGCCCGACTCATTCGAAGTTGGATTGCGCAGCCGGAATTCCAGGTGGAGGAGGTTCTGCCACAAGCGTTGTTGGACGAATTGAAAATGCCTGGCCGAGAGGAAGCTTTTCGCAAAGTACACGCGCCAAAATCACCTGAAGAGGCTGATTGGGCGAGGAAACGCTTGAAATTTGAAGAGTTGTTGTTTCTGCAGCTTTCCCTTTTACAGCGAAAGAAAGAACAAACTCGAGATGTGCCGGGCGTCCGATTCAAAGCGGTTGGCGACTTGTTCAATGCCTTTTATAGCAACCACTTGTCATTCGAGTTGACCGGGGCTCAAAAGCGGGTGATGCGGGAGATTCGAGTCGATGTGAATACAGGCTGGCACATGAACCGCTTGCTCCAAGGTGATGTGGGCAGCGGCAAAACCATGGTGGCCTTATTGACGGCTTTATTGGCCTTGGATAACGGATATCAAGCGTGCGTTATGGCGCCGACCGAAATCTTAGCCAATCAGCATTTGGTGTCCTTCCGAGATGCGTTGGAAGGGCTCCCGATCCGCATCGAGTTGTTGACAGGATCCGTAAAAAATGCCGCGCGAAAACCTATTTTAGACGGGTTGGCTTCGGGTGAAGTCAACATCCTGATCGGTACCCACGCGTTGATTGAACCCAAGGTGATTTTCAAGACGTTGGGATTGGCCATCATTGATGAGCAACATCGTTTTGGTGTCGCACAACGAAGTAAGCTGTGGGCAAAATCGGATCCTCCACCGCATGTGTTGGTCATGACGGCTACGCCCATTCCGAGAACGTTGGCCATGACGGCCTACGGAGATTTGGATGTCAGTGTCATCGATGAAATGCCCCCAGGGCGTAAACTCATCAAAACCGTTCACCGATCCGATGCGGCGCGTTTGCCCGTCTTCCAGTTCATGGAAGAGGAGGTCAAAAAAGGACGGCAAGTCTATGTCGTGTATCCGTTGATTGAAGAGAGTTCAATGTTGGATTACAAAGATTTGATGGACGGGTATGAGAGCATTTCCAGGCGATTTCCGCTTCCAGAATTCCGATTGGGCATCGTTCATGGCCGCATGAAATCAAAGGATAAGGACATCGAAATGGAGCGTTTCATCAATGGAACGAGCCAAATCTTGGTGGCAACAACGGTGATTGAGGTCGGGGTGAATGTCCCCAATGCGTCCGTGATGGTGATCGAGAGTGCCGAACGATTTGGATTGGCTCAACTGCACCAGTTGCGAGGCCGCGTGGGCCGAGGAGGGGACCAGAGCTATTGTGTTTTGATGACTTCGGATGAGTTGTCTAAGGATGCGACCTTGCGCATGGAAACCATGTGCCGTACCAATGACGGTTTTGAGATTGCAGAAGTCGACATGGACTTGCGCGGTCCGGGGGATCTAATGGGGACGCAACAATCGGGTGTTCCCGATTTGAAAATGGCGGACTTGATGCGCGATCGGGAGCTGTTGACAACAGCCCGTTACATCGCTTCCAGAATTTTGGAGGAGGATCCCAACTTGGAAAATCCCCAGCACGCTATCCTCAATTCAACGTTGAAACGTGTTCAATTGGGAAGGCCGGATTGGTCTCGGATATCCTGAACTTGTCCTCCATGCGATCTCCACAAATATGGGCGGTGATGTTGACCTTGGCGCTGGCCTGTGGTAGTGCTTGGTTGCTGATTGCCCTCCAACGCAATTCAACGGAATTGGCAGACCCGACGGACTTTGCTTCGGATCGATATGATCGTTGGGAACAAACCTCTAGGATCCCCAGCGGCTTGGTCCTTGCGGATTCATTGGAAGGGGCAATGCTAACAGTCTTTGAGAGGCAGGCGCAACCGGAGTTGGCGGTTTGGCACGCTCAACGGTTGCCCGCGGCTCTGCCTGAAAATTGGTTGTCCCAATCGTGGCGTGGAGGATGGCTGCTTGGTCTGCCCGAAGCGTTGGACGGATGGGAAGAAAACCCGGGCCAGATGGCCTCGAAATGGCACCCAAGAACTGATGGAGCCATACAGCTGCAACAAGCATCTGAAGATTATTTCGAGTCGCAATTCACGCCTTTTCAGCCACATGTTGTCGGTACCGAGACGACCTGGTTGCCGCCTCAAGCTGTGATGAGTCCGACGCCGCTGCCCAATGCTTGGTTGGCGGCTTGGGACATTGCGCAATCCGGCGGGCATGGTTTGGTGGCCTGTCACATGGCCCGTTGGGGAAGCCCGCAAGGTGTTCCTGTTGATTCTTCGTTGCTCTCAGTTTGGAACGGAACGTGGTCAACGTGGGAATGGAAATCAGGTGAAGTATTGGAAATCTGGGGATGGGCGGACAGCACGGGTTTCAAATCGATCGAATCGGATGGTGTATACCCGGACGGATGGTATCGTTGGGAAGGGGGTCAGAAACCGGCGTCTTGGAGTCAGTTTGATCGGTTGTTGCATCAATCAGAACCCAGCATGTTGAACTGGGATGCAGTGGATTGGACGCTCGAACGATCCCGACTGGGTCAAGTGAAATCCAATCACCGCGTTGCTTGGATTGTCAAAGGTGATCATGTGCAGAAGCGCATTGCCACTGAGCAAATGGCAGAGCTCGTTCCAGCGAATTCATCCTCCCCATCGGACCCCCTCGCATGGGTTCGCAATCATCGATTGAAGCAAGAAATGGCCATTGTGTGGGAAAGGCCTTCGGTCACCGCAACCGCAAAGGACCGGGAGGTTTGGCGAATGGATTTGACTGGAGAGCGGGCACCGCAGGCCTGGGAAGTCGATTTGTATCGAAATGGGAAATACCAAGTCGCTTTGGCCAATGAAACAGCCTTCCATGTCATCGATATTTTGGGGAGGGAAGTGAAGGGCTACCCCATTTCCCCTTCAAGTGGAATTGCCGCCGCCGGGGTCATTGATTACGATCGGAATCGGAACTATCGCATTTTGATTGGAACAGGGGATGGCCAACTGTTGAATTATCGCGAAGAAGGGAGCCGCACTCCCGGGTGGGACTTCAGTCCTCAGCCTGGTCGCGTGATCGTGCAAGTGCATCACTTGCGAGTCGGCAACCGGGATTACCTCTATGCGGGTCAAGAAGACGGGAGCATTCGGTTGCTCAAGCGTTCCGGTGCTGACCGGTTTGAATCGCCGGTTAAGGTTCCTCCAGATCAGACTCCGTGCTTCCGATTGTCCCAATCGATTGCTTCCTCGACTGTTCTCTACACGGATGAACAAGGCTGGGTTCAAGAGCGGACATTCGGGGCCAACGAAGCCGTGGGGATGAGCCGCATGACCCGAGGGGTTTCCGTTTCAGTGGAAGACCGCGATGGCGATGGGATCCAAGAAGTCATTGTGCAGACGGCCGATGGAGAGGAAGTCTGGAATGCGCGAAATCAGCGGATCAGTCCTTGAGAATTGAACGGCTGATCACGATTTTTTGAACTTCCGAAGTGCCTTCGTAGATCTGGGTGATTTTGGCATCCCGCATCAAACGCTCGACATGGTACTCCTTTACAAAGCCATATCCACCATGGATTTGGACCGCCTCGATGGTGTGCCGCATGGCGATGTCGGAGGCGTAGAGTTTGGCCATGCTCGAAGCGAGGTCATAGTCTTCACCCGCATCTTTCAGTGCAGCGGCTTTAAAAACCATCAAAGGAGCCGCTTCCACTTGCGTGGCCATGTCTGCCAATTTGAAGGCAATGGCCTGGTGCTGGTGAATGGGTTTACCGAAGGTTGTCCGCTCTTTGGAATAGGCTAAGGACAGCTCAAGAGCTCCAGACGCAATGCCAAGCGCTTGAGCGGCGATGCCAATCCGGCCGCCCGCCAACGTTTTCATGGCGAATTTGAAGCCAAAGCCATCTTCGCCAATGCGATTTTCTTTGGGGACTTTGACATCCTGGAACATCAGCGTGTGCGTATCGGATCCTCGAATGCCCAGCTTATCTTCTTTGGCGCCAACGGTAAATCCGGGCATGTCACGCTCCACAATCAACGCATTGATGCCGTGGTGGCCTTTTTCAGGATTCGTTTGCGCAATCACCAAATAAAAAGAAGCGCTGTTGCCATTGGTGATCCAATTCTTGGTGCCGTTGATCACATAATGATCGCCGCAATCGACAGCGGTGGTGGATTGGGAGGTGGCGTCTGACCCCGCTTCCGGTTCAGACAAACAGAAAGCTCCGATTTTTTGACCGGAGGCCAAAGGGTGAAGGTATTTTTTCTTTTGAAATTCGCTGCCATATTCCTTTAAGCCATAACAGACCAAGGAATTGTTGACACTCATGCAGACGGAAACTGAGGCGTCGACTTTGCTGATCTCTTCCATCGCTAACACATAGCTGACGGTGTCCATGCCGCTGCCTCCATATTCTTCGTCGACCATCATGCCCATGAACCCCAGTTCACCCAATTGCCGAATTTCTTCCGTAGCAAATCGTTGCGCGTTGTCGCGTTCGATGATGGTGGGCTTCAGTACATTTTGAGCAAAGTCGCGAGCGGCATCCCGCACGGCGATGTGTTCTTCCTTGAGGTCTAGGTTCATTTCCTGGCTTGCTTTCGGATATCCATTCAGAATTGGAGAAATTACTCCATCTTTCGTCTTGCAAAGATACACATGTCTCCTCCGTTGAAATCCTCTACTCGCCTTCCGAACGATTCCACAGGCGCAAAACCAGCCATGTTTCGGGTCATGGGATTGATGAGCGGCACCTCCTTGGATGGATTGGACATCGGAGTGTCGGTTTTTCAAAAGGCTGAAAAACAGGGTGATTGGTCGGGGAAATTAGAGCGCTTTAAGAGCGTTCCGTTTCCGGATTCTTGGAGAACTCGATTGAGCGAATTGCCGACGGCATCCGCTGAAAATTGGTTCATTGCAAGCAAGGAATGGACCCAATGGTGTGCGGACCAGATTGGTTTGACGGGTTGGCTGGGCGAGGTGGACTTGGTCGTGTTCCATGGGCAAACCGTGTTTCACCGACCCCATGAAGGGTGGACGGGACAATTGGGCTCAGGAGCCCATTTGCATGCGGCTTTGAAAGGCATCCCAGTCGTTTGTGATTTGCGGTCCTTGGATGTCGCCTTCGGAGGGCAAGGCGCTCCTTTGGTGCCCGTTGTTGAAGGGCATTTGTACGCTGAATACGAGGGGTGTTTGAATTTGGGTGGTTTTGCGAACTTCAGTTGTCAGGATGAATCCAATTCAAATCGAGTCGCTTGGGATGTGGGGCCTTGCAATCTTTTATTGAATCACCTCGCCGCCCGAAAAGGACATGCTTTTGATGAAGGGGGGCGGTTGGCGTCAAGCGGTCAAGTCATTCCGGTCCTTCTCGCTCAGTGGTTGGCCTTGGAATTTCATGCGATGTCTCCGCCCAAAAGCCTTGGAAGAGAATGGTTGGAGCAGGCTGTTTTGCCCCTGTTGCAAACGCATGCTGAGGCCTCTGTTGAAGACCTCATGGCAACTGCCGTGGCTTACATTGCCTCCATTGTGCGCCTCTCAGCCAAGGGGAAACGCACCCTGGTGACGGGTGGAGGAGCGTTCAATGAAGCGCTGATGACGGCATTGCAATCGCAAGCGGTTCATCTACAGGGGTTGCCTTTGATCGCGGTGCTTCCATCAGCAAATCAGATTGAAGGCAAGGAGGCGCATGCCTTTGCTTTTATTGGTTTGCTGCGTGCTTTGGGGGAGCCGAACGCGTTGCCATCGATCACGGGAGCGAGCCAAGCGAGCTCTGGAGGAGCCCTTTGGGGAATGCCGCGTTTTCTTCGCCGGTGATGGGCATATCTTTGCCTCGCCAAAAATCCATCATACCAATGATCATGAAAGAGATGCTCGAGGCCTACGCCCAGCGAGAGCCTGAAATCGTTTTCGAGTGGAATGACGCCGAAACGACAGCCAAAGGTTGGGTCGTCATCAATTCGCTTCGCGGAGGTGCTGCCGGTGGCGGGACCCGCATGCACACGCGCGTGGATCGTCGAGAGGTGGTCAGCTTGGCCAAGACCATGGAAATAAAATTCACGGTCAGCGGCCCTCAAATCGGGGGAGCCAAATCGGGGATCAACTTTGATCCCAATGACCCTCGAAAGGAGGGTGTTTTGCGCAGATGGTACCATGCCGTGACGCCCTTGCTTCGTCAGTATTACGGAACGGGAGGCGACATGAATGTGGACGAAATCCATGAGGTGATTCCCATCACAGAAGATTGTGGCATCTGGCACCCGCAAGAAGGCGTGTTCAATGGTCATTTCAATACCAAGACTGCCGAGAAGGTGAAGCGCATCGGTCACCTTCGACAAGGTGTTTCGCAGGTGGTGGAGAATTCCATGTTCACCCCTTCCGTAGACCGAAAATTCCGCGTGGCGGATTTGATTACGGGGTATGGCGTGAGTGAATCCGTGCGTCATTATTACAACGTGTATGGCGGCGATGTCCAAGGCAAGCGAGTGGTTATTCAAGGATGGGGCAATGTTGGCGCCGCCGCTGCATACTACCTCGCTCAAGAAGGAGCCGTCCTGGTCGGTATCATTGACCGGGCCGGAGGATTGATCAAAGAGGAGGGGTTTTCACAAGAAGAAGTCACTGCGCTGTTCGAAAAGAAGCAGGGAAATAGCTTGGTGGCGGATGGTCTATTGACATTCGATGAGGTGAATGCCCGGATTTGGGATGTTCCATGCGACGTTTTTTTGCCATGCGCTGCATCCCGACTGGTGACGGAAGACCAGGTGAGTCGATTGGTAAAAGCCGGGCTGGAGGTGATCTCAAGTGGAGCCAACGTTCCTTTTGCGGATGATGAAATCTTCTATGGCGCCATCGCGGAAAAAGCGGATCGAACCGTGGCGGTGATTCCTGATTTCATTGCCAATTGTGGCATGGCCAGGGTGTTTGCCTATTTGATGAGCGACGCCCAAGTGGACATGAGTGACGAGGGCATCTTCAGGGACACTTCTGCCACCATAGAGCGCGCCTTGAAAGCGACCCACGCGAAGAACCCCGGAACGACCATGCTTTCTGCCACGGCCTTTGAGATTGCTTTGGACCGTCTGATGAACAATGCTTGAATTAAAACTTCCTAGCCCATGAGGCAGGAGGCCTGAGTTTGCGCTGCAAATTGGGGATCAATTAAATGATACGATGGAATATTTGATTCTTGTAGTTTTTGTGTTGGGTTATGTGTTCATAGCACTTGAGCACAATTTCAAAGTGGATAAAGCGGCCAGCGCTCTGCTAACGGGCACCATTTGTTGGGGCTTATTTGTCACAGGAATCCATGAAGTTCCGGCTCACTTGGCTGAAGATTTCGCTTCGTTTCAATTGGGTTTTATCGGCGATGCAAAGCTGGCTTTGAACACGTTTTTTGAGCACCGACTCCTCCACCACATGGAGGACATTTCGTCCATTCTGTTTTTCCTTTTGGGTGCAATGACCATCGTGGAATTGGTGGATGCCCACGAGGGTTTTTCGGTCATCACGGATCGGATCAAGACAAAAAACAAGGTGGTTTTGATGTGGATTTTGGCCTTGCTCACATTTTTCTTTTCGGCGGTATTGGACAACCTCACCACGTCCATTGTCATGATTTCACTCTTGCGGAAATTGATTGCTGACAAGGAAACCCGCTGGTTGTATGCCGGCATTGTCATCATTTCAGCCAATGCGGGTGGCGCTTGGTCACCGATTGGAGACATCACGACAACGATGCTTTGGATAGGCAATCAATTGTCATCGGGTGTCATCATCACGCACCTATTCCTTCCATCGCTGGCCTGTTTGATTGCGCCATTGGCGATTCTGTCCTTCACGATGAAAGGGGACTTCGAGCGGCCACAAATTGATGACAAAGATCGGGTGGATCCGACGTCCCAAGGCGAACGGAACTTGGTGTTCATCTTGGGTGTGGCAGGTCTGCTGTTTGTCCCCGTTTTCAAAACAGTGACGCACTTGCCTCCTTTCATGGGCATGATGCTTTCATTGGGAATGATGTGGGTGGTGACAGAAATCATTCACCGATCTAAGAACCATGAGGAGCGGGATCACCTCTCTGTGATCGGGGTTCTTCGCAAAATTGATTCAGCCTCGGTGCTGTTTTTCTTGGGCATCTTGTTGGCGGTTGCAGCCTTGCAGGAAATCGGCCACTTGCTTGCCGCCGCCGCTTGGTTGCGTGACAACTTGGGAGACGTGTATGCCATCAATGTGACCATTGGTTTTTTATCGGCAATCGTCGACAACGTGCCGCTGGTAGCCGCATCCATGGGCATGTATGACATCACGCCTGCGACTGCTGATGTGGTCGCTGGGAGTTGGGAGAGTTACTTTGTGCAAGACGGAATCTTCTGGCAGTTCTTGGCGTACTGCGCTGGAACGGGAGGGTCTGCTTTGATCATCGGGTCTGCTGCTGGCGTAGCCGTCATGGGTCTGGAGAAAATTGATTTCATGTGGTACGTCCGCAAAATCAGTTTGCTAGCCATTGTAGGGTATTTATCAGGGGCATTGGTGTTTTGGTTGATGTACCGTTAACCCACAGCAGGCATTCAATACAGCTGTTTACCAACGTTGGCAAGTCGAAAATTGTCCTTGGGTCACACCTGACCGTCCAATAATTGCAAGAACTTTCCCGTTCAATACAACGGTTACCTTCTAGCAATTCCCCAATGTGGACATCCATTCTTCTTCAAACCTTAACGACGGGTACTGATGCCGTCGAAACCCTGGCTTCTGAAGTGTCGACTGACGCGATTCAGCAGGTGGATGTGAGTCTTTTGGACTTGTTGATGGAAGGCGGATGGTACATCATGTCGCCGCTAGCGCTCATGTCCATCATGGCCATCTATGTCTTCTTTGAACGGAGCCTTGCCATTCGCAAGGCAGAGCGGGTGACACCGGACTTCATGAACAAATTGCGGGACTACATCGGTCAAGGCAGCTTTGACAGCGCAAGAAAATTGTGTCAGCAATCGGACACGCCGATGGCCCGGATGTTGGACAAAGGCATTAGCCGCATTGGCAAGGACCTGAAGGACATCAGCGTATCAATTGAAAACATTGGCAAGCTGGAGATTTACAATTTGGAGAAAAACTTGAGCTCCTTGGCGACGGTTTCCGGCGCAGCGCCCATGGTTGGATTCTTGGGGACCGTGATTGGAATGGTCAATGTGTTCTTGGACATGGAGATGGCCGGTACGGTACGTGTAGAGGACATTTCCAGTGGAACCAAGCAAGCCATGATCACCACCATCGTTGGTTTGATTGTGGGAATTATCGCCTTCATGGCATACAACCACTTGGTGAGTAAAGTATCCAAAGTGGTTCACCAAATGGAGGCGACGAGCATCGAATTCATTGACATTCTTGAAGAGCCTGCCTCATGAATTTGGGTCAACGCAATAAAATCAGCGTAACCGGCAACATGTCCTCCATGACGGACCTGGTGTTCTTGCTGTTGATTTTCTTCATCATTCTCTCCACATTGGTGAGCAATGGGGTCAATGTCGAATTGCCACAAGCGAAGGGCACGAACTCCGTTACATCCAAAATGACGGTGAGCATCAAGCCAGATGGCACGTACTACCTCAATGGTGGGCAGGTCGCTTCCGATGATTTGGAATCACTGATTCGCATTCGCATGGCCGGTACCACGGACCCGGTCATCTACCTGCAGGTGGATGAAGCAGTGCCAACCGGACAGACAGTCGAGGTCATTGGCATGGCGAAGGCCAATCAATGGAAGGTCATGCTCGGCGCTACACCCAAGAAGTAAGAGCATGAGCGCTCCCATGGAAATGCGCCGCCAAGCGGTGGAAAAGAAAAACCAACAGAAGGCTGCTGGCGTGACGGCCCTGTTGTTTATCCTGGGCGTTGTCGGCTGTTTTTTCATCACAGCGTTTACCATTTCGAATCCGCCTCCAGGCGAACAATATGTGGCCGTTGGGTTTGCCGATCTTGGTGATTCGGTAGAAGCTTCAGGCGATGTGGAGTCGGAGGTTCCGTCAGAAACCGTCGAAGAATCAGTCCAACCGGCCGAATCGCAAGCGGTCTCGGAGGAAGCGCCAGCGGTCGATCCCATCGTGACCCAAGCAGCATCAGAAGTTTCGGTGCCGACGGAGCCTGCGCCGATTGAAAAGAAGCCAGAACCCGTCGAGCCTGAGCCTGAGCGAACCGTTTCGTCGGCACTTTCGAATGCGTTCAGTTCATTGGCCGCTTCAGGTGGTGGTGGATCACAAGGAGCCAATGAGCAAGGTGCCGGAAATGAAGGCAATGAAACCGGAAAGATTGACGGAAAGGGCGTGGTCAGTGGTGACAATGGAGACTCGGTACTAGAGGGTGGAAGGCAAATTGGGAAGCCGGTGTTGGATGAAAAACCCCAGCAAGAAGGAGTGATTCGGGTGAACATTATCGTCGATAAATCAGGTGCTGTGACCTCGGCCAGATTTGATGTCTTGAATTCAACCCTTACGGACTCCCATCACATTGCATTGGCCATTCGAGCGGCGAAAACCGCCAGGTTCACAGCCAATCCAGCGATGCCGGCGCGTACAGGCTATCAGATCATTCGCTTCGAGCTCGAATGACGTATTTGGAGTCAACGGATTGGCTGTTCCAGCAGCTGCCCATGTTTCAACGGCAAGGTCCGGCGGCCTACAAAGCCAATTTGGACGGTACAAAGTATGTCCTGGAGAAGATGGGTCGTCCCGATTTACACTTGGATGGCATCATCCATGTCGCCGGCACCAATGGCAAAGGGTCCGTTTGCACGGCGGTTTCGAATGCCTTGGTTGAGACGGGATACCGCGTGGCACTTTTCACCTCTCCGCACCTCGTTGATTTCAGAGAACGGATGCGGGTTTGTGGTGAGATGCCTTCGGAGTCGTGGGTGGCTGAGCGCGTCACTCGATTCAAATTGGAGTTGCCCGAATGGTCGTATCAGCCGTCTTTTTTCGAATGGACTTTCGGGTTGGCATTGCTTTGGTTTGTCGAAGAGCAAGTGGATGTGGTCGTGCTGGAAACGGGCATGGGAGGGCGGTTGGATAGCACCAATGTTTTCCCCTCGCCCCTTGTGACAGCCATTACCAACATTGGGTTTGATCATCAGCAATTCTTAGGCGATGACATTCGCAGCATCGCTGGAGAAAAAGCGGGGATCTTGAAAGATGGTGTTCCTGTTGTCTTGGGGCGCATGCGTCCGGAAGCGCAATCGGTGATTTTGGCTGCGGCATTGCGCACAGGGAGTGAAATGCATTATGCGGAACCGGCCAAGGTGATGACGCCGGAATTCGGCCCCTATTGGCCGGAGAATGAAGCGACGGCATTGAAGATTTTGGAGGTCTTGGCGGATCAGCCCGGATGGCGGAACTGGAATCTACCGCTCAAGGTGCACGCCACGGGGCATCGAGGAAGATGGGAGTGGATGCGTCCGGCGCCTTCGGGCGCTAAAATTTTGGTCGACTGCGCTCACAATGTGGACGGTCTTGAGCGATTGATTGCGGCCATTGAAACCATCGATCGGGATCGTTTGTTGCTTGTGTTCGGAACGGTCTCGGACAAGGACCTCACGGATGTTTGGCCTCTGCTTCCCCCTGAGGCAATCTATTTCTTTTGCGCAGCGAACATTCCACGGGCACTCGATGCCGCAGAATTGCATGAAAAGGCGCGGCAATCCGGACTGAATGGTTCAGCGTTCGATTCCGTTGCTGACGCGTTGAATGCCGCGACCAAGGACGCTGGTCCCAAAGATTTAGTGGTTGTTCTGGGCAGCATCTTCATCGCTGCAGAAGCCCTGCAAACGGCTCAATAAAGGGCGCGGCCTGTCATGGCGTCCGGTTGTTGGACATCCATCAATTTCAAGATCGTCGGTGCCACATCAGCCAGGATTCCGTCCCTGACGGTTTGAACCCGGTCCGATAAGAGGATGACCGGGACGGGGTTGGTGGTGTGTGCGGTGTGCGGCGATCCATCGGGATTGCGCGCGTAATCAGCATTGCCATGGTCGGCGATGATGATGAAATGATAGCCCTGGCTTTGTCCGGCTTCAACCACCTCCCTTAAACAAGCGTCTGTCGTTTCTACCGCTTG
This sequence comes from Bacteroidota bacterium, assembly GCA_027593035.1. Classification (GTDB taxonomy): domain Bacteria; phylum Bacteroidota; class Bacteroidia; order Flavobacteriales_D; family Sanyastnellaceae; genus UA16. The sequence goes on from JAQCJQ010000015.1 coordinate 26,895, forward strand.
AACAATCGCGTCAAATACCCCTGTATGTCCCACCATATCGGGATTGGCAAAGTTCAGACAAACAAAATCGGGTCTTCCCGCTTTCAATTCGGGAACAATCGCCGCGACAATATCATGCGCGGACATCTCGGGTTGGAGGTCGTAGGTCGCCACTTTTGGGCTGTGTGCCATCAACCGAGATTCCCCTTCAAACGGCTCTTCACGGCCGCCATTGAAGAAGAAGGTCACGTGCGGATATTTTTCAGTTTCAGCAATCCGGATTTGTGTTTTTCCCGCCGTCGCTAAAGTCTCACCCAACGTATCCTCAAGATTGGGTTTGTCATAGATGGTGTGGACGCCTTCAAAGGTGTCGTCATAATTGGTCATGGTCACATAGTGCAGCTGCAACGGGACCATGTCAAATTCGGGATAGGCTTTTTGAGTCAACGCGGAGGTGATCTCCCGGCAACGATCGGTTCGGAAATTGAAGCAAATGACCACGTCGTTGGCTGAAATCGGTGTTGGTTGACCGACGATAAAAGGAGGGATGAATTCATCGGTAGTTCCTGCGGCATAATGTGCTGCAATGCCAGTATCCGCCGATTCGTAGACATTGCCTTCACCGCGAACCAACGTGCGATAGGATTGGCCAATGCGTTCCCAACGGTTGTCGCGGTCCATACTGAAATAGCGTCCGTGAACGCTGGCAATGCGTCCGCCCGTAGCTTCCAATACCTCCTCCAACTCTGCAATGTAACCTCGCCCAGTTTGCGGCGCTGTGTCCCGACCGTCGGTGAACGCATGCACAACAAATTCACCCACTCCGGCTTCATTCGCGGCATGGCAGAGCGCATTGAGATGAGCCAGTTGGGCATGGACACCTCCTTCGGATACCAGACCCATGAGATGCAATCGAACGCCGGGAACGCGCGCGGCTTCAAAGGCAGTTTGCAAGGCGGCTTCTTGTTTGAACGACCCGTCAGCAACAGCGCGATCGATGCGCAACAAATCCTGATACACAACGCGCCCTGCCCCAATGTTCATGTGGCCCACTTCGCTATTGCCCATTTGCCCTTCAGGCAATCCAGCGTGTTCGCTGTCCGTCCGCAAGGTGGCATTCGGTGCGCTACGCAGCAGACCATCCATGAATGGAGTGTTGGCGGCCGCGATGGCATTGGAATCGTCCTTGTTTCCGATGCCCCATCCGTCGAGGATGATCAGCGCGCATTGGGAGATGTTGGTTGAGTTCATGGATTGAATGGAATGGTCGTAGTAATGAGGCAGCCGCCGCGCTGGCTGGATTCAATGGTGAGGCGGCCGCGGTGCATGCGGATGATTTGATGGGCCAAGTACAACCCGAGGCCCGTGCCTTCAATGTCCTTTTGTCCTGGATGCTCGACGCGTTTGAATTGCTCCAAAACGTGTTTCCTCATGGAAGGGGGGATGCCCATTCCCCCGTCATCGAATTGACACAGAAGGGCATCGTCTTTCCATTGCAACCGGATGTCAAGGAACGCTGAATCAGGGCTGTATTTCAAGCCATTTTCAATCAAATTGCCCCAAGCAAGCAACAGCGCGTCGGAATCGCCTTGCAACAAGCCGTGTGCATTGCCCTCGTGTGCGATGTTGATCTCCCGATGCCGAAAAGGGCCAATCCGATGGCGCCGGACGGCTTCAGCTATAATTTCTTCCGCGTCGTACGCCTCGCTGCTCAGGTTCTTGCCAAAGACCAGGCGGTTGCTTTGTAAGATATTTTCAACACGTTGCTCGAGTCGTTGTGTTCCGATTTGCGCTTCGTTCAGGAGTTCCTCCGAAGTCTCCGCGTCCACGCGATGTTTTTGTAGCGTATCCAAAGCGAGGCGAACGGCCGCAATGGGGGTTTTCAATTCGTGGGTAACCGCGAGGAGGAAATGCCGTTCCCTTCTGGCGCGCTCACGATCGCGTTGGAGGCCTTTCCAGATTACACGAAACCCAAGGGCGAGCAACAACAAAAACACCAAGCCTTCCCCAAGAATCATTTCGGTAGAGCGCGCTCGCAATTGCGGTGCTTCTCCCTGTGCAATGGCGATATTTTCGGCTTGTAGTGATACCAATAACCAAGCCCACCAGCTGAATTGCAACAGGATGTAACCACCCAAAAACGCCGTTAGCCAGATCCTTTGCTTGGCACCAAATCGCTTCATCCCCATGGCGCAAAATTACAGCAGAAGACCATGGGCATGCGTTCGTCCAAAGACCTTAAAGTCGGATGCAGCGGATTTCCTTGGATAAATCAGGATTGGCTGTGAGCATGCCCCATTCATAGAAGTCCACAGCCTGCGTCCAATGCGCATCTTGGGTCAGTTGATTCCAAGCGTGTTCCATGTCTGCGGACCAATGGATGTCATCGCAGACGAGCACGCCGTGCGGTCGAAGCCAAGGCGTAAGTTGCTTCACATAGGCCAACAAGGCGCTGCCAATGTGGTGGCCGTCGATGAAAATGAGGTCAAAACCGGGATGGTTTGAGGCCTTCCATTGATCGATCAGCAGAGGGAGGGATGCGGAAAAGGTGCCTTCGCTCAACACAATGTTGTTTAGGCCCAAGGTCTCCCATTGCTCGCGCGCCAGTTCCGCAATGGCGGGATCGCCTTCACATGTCATCACAGAGTCAGCGCTTTGGGCCAAATAGGCGGTGGTCAAACCGAGTGAGGTTCCCAGTTCGAGAACATGCTTTGCCTGGATGCTCTTGGCAAGATTCCCCAAAGCAACGGCATGCTTCGTACGCTTGAGCGATTTCCTCGCTATGTCACGGATGGTCTGTGCTGGTCCTTGTGACCCAGCACCAAAATCGAGGCGCTGGATTTTGGTGGAGTTGGCTTTCAGTTGCTTTCGACACGCCTCAATCGCGGGATTTCCGCCCTCCATTTGGTTCATGGATTGCAGCAAACCAAACAACCAGGGGGGGTGAACGGCTCTCCAGGAATTGGAGTTTTTGCGCCATTGAACCCAGCTTCGAATGCGATGTGACCAAATATTTTCCACCTGACCAAAAGTACAATGCAGAGAACATGAAAATTGGATTATCTTTGCCCCCATTCGGGCGATTAGCTCAGTTGGTTCAGAGCACCTCGTTTACACCGAGGGGGTCGGGAGTTCGAGTCTCTCATCGCCCACCAAAGCGGAATCTTTCTCTTTACGAGATCGGTTCCGTTTTTTTTTTTTGGCTTGAAATGAATGCCAATTCCGATTTCACATCGGCGAGAGTCTTTGGGATTTCTTTGAAAAGGCTAGGATCATCAATTGGCTAGGGGTCTGGCCTGTCAGCGTTTATGGCTTGTTCAAGTGTTTTTAGATGCTCATCTTTTTTGGCCTCCACAACTTTCTGCATGCGTCCTTCGATCAAGGTGATGTCGTCATCACCAAACAAACCCTGTTGGATAGCTTGAGCGGTGAGGATGTTGATTTGGGATTTGCTTCCCAATTGCATTTTTAGCAGTGGGGAAAGTTCGACCCCAATCTTCCCCATGTCCTGAATCCTGTTTGGTACAGTTCAACGACACTTTAGATGACACAGCTATGGTATTCAGCACATCGAACTGGGCGTTGAATCTGGAAATGCCATGACGCAATTCCGTGATGGATGCTGTGTCAACTAAAATGTTGTGAGCCTTTTGCAGGAGATGCCCACTTGTTTGGCCCACTGAATGTTTGCCGCACGGGTCTTTTCCTTCAATTCTTTTTTCTCTTCTGACATCATGCTCATGTTGCCAATGAAAGGAATGCCGACGGCTATAAATGAGGCAAACGACGGACCCATTGATTTAACCTAATCAATGATTTCAGGAACCACGGGTGCGAGGGCATTTCCAATTTGGATTTGCGCTCCTTCAAGGGCTGACGATCCAATCACTACAGATACGGCCTGGACGCTACGGTTGGCTCCGCGATAACGAACCCCAAATCAACACTTCTGTCATTGCCAATGTGAGCTGGGGCTTACCGGCACTTTGCCATTGGTAATCGAAGGACCCAACATAAGTGTTGATTCAGCTAAATCACGGAGATGTCCAAGTCATGGAAAATCTTCAAGAAGAATAGGTGCATGCCTTGCCCACATGATTGGGGTAGGCGCGCCTCGCGTGAACCTGACCTTTCGTCGCCTTCCGGTGAAGTGAGCAGGCGGCCTGAAAAAAAATCGGCCGCTCTCAACAGAGAACGGCCGATTATAAATTCAAGAAATTATCTTGCCATCAATTGCTATTAATCCTGAATGCAACGAACAGAATGCCCGTAGGTCGCGTCTTCTGTCGGAATAGAATAACCAGTCGAAGTTGATTGAAGGTGGAGAAACTTCAAAGTGGTGGAGCTCGGAGCGTCTTGCAGCCAAAACTTTCCATCTGTTCCACCTTCAAAGGATGACCCCCCACCAGAGGAATCACCATTCTTTATGCCTCCAGGTTGGAGGTTTAAACCAACATCATTCGTGCCATTCCAATCAACGATGGACTTCATTTGTGTGCCTGCAATAGAAGGATCCGGAAGGATAGCTGCAAGGGTAGTCACATTAGCTTGGGTTGGGACACTCCAGCCAGCTGGACAAAGCCCAAGTGCGTCTGTGGCAGCATACCCATTGTAGAGCCTGCCGTAGGCAGCAGATGTGGCATCTTCAAAATAATCTTGGATTGGCGAAGTGCTGTACCAAGAGGCATTAGTCGTCGCCTCCGAAATAACGGTGCCATCACGAAATTTGGCAGTCTGCAAGTTCTCCGCAAACCAGCATTGATTTCCGATTGAAACCGTAGCATATGAGTAGCCATTATAGGTATAAAGATCGCCACAGTTGACAAACGCTGGTGGTGGAGCATTGTACGTCCAGGTGAACTGTGTTGCTGCGGTGTTGTTATTGCCTGCGGCATCCGTGAATGCGCTACCAAGAACATCGATGGCACAAGCTCCAGAAGCGGTTGGCGTGAATGTCGCTGTGTAGGTTGTTCCAGATCCTGCAAATGAAGACAATGAACCATTGGTCACGCTAATGTCCCCTACGGCAAAGTCCGTTGTGCTTTCTGAGGACGTGAAAGTCAAAGAAAGTACGGCGTTATTTGAAGTTGCATTGTTTGAAACCTCCGCTGCGACAATGGTCATCGTTGGTGCTGTACCATCGTACGTCCAATTGAACGACTGAGATGTCCCAGTGCCATAAACGTAAAGCTCGGTAAGTTGGGTCACTACGCTACCAGGGTGGGAAGTAGCACCCCCATGGCTACTGCGAGCACCAATTGCATGCCACCAGCTACCACCGACGCTGCCGTCCAGAAATGTAGACCCAGGATCGGTTGATATACTTAGTCCCTCAAAAACATGTGTCATTGGACCAGTGGTGGATATTAAGTTGAGGGCGATAACGTTAGCATTAGTGCATGCACCCACAACCGGGTTGCAGCTTTGTTCCCAGACTTTCTCAACACCCTCATTCGGGTTGGTGTACTTGAATTTGTATACACCATTGATGTTCCCCAAAGTCGCCACCTCAGCAAGTCTTGAGAACTTATCCGCTGTAGGGTTAGACGTGTTCGTGCTTTTGGCTTCTGCGTAATCGTTCGCATTGCTGAAAAAGGCGCCATTGGCTGAATTGTGCCGAAATACTTTTATCCACTCCTGCTGTGTGTTCCCTGATGCATCAGAAAAGGTACCGGAAATGCTAATTTCATAGGCCGCATCGCCGGATGGCGTGAATTTCGCTGTGTATACAGTGGAAGATACAGGCGTAAAATCTGATAAAGTTCCGCTCGACACCGTGATGTCAGCAGAAGCGAAGTCCGTGGTGGGTTCACTAGACGTGAAAGTCAAAGTGAGGAAAGCATCGTTAGATGTGGCTCCGTCGCTCACTCCCGCCGCGGCAATGGTCATCGTCGGTGCAGTGGAATCGTACGTCCAGGAGAATGAATTGGAAGCCGTATTCCCGTCCCCTGAGGGGTCGGTAAATGCACTCGGTGCAACATAAAAAGTACAAAGTCCGTCTCCCACCGGCGTAAATGTCCCTGTGTATATATTAGAAGATACAGCCGTAAAACCTGATATCGCTCCGTTCGTTACCGTGATATCACCACCAACGAAATCACCAGTTGCCTTATTTGAAGTGAACGTCAAAGTAAGTGTGCCGTCATTGGAAGTTGCACCGCTCGAAACCTCTGTAGCGCTGATTGCCATCGTTGGTGGAAGCAGGGCCGTGGAATGGTCCGATTGCAAGGCCTGGATATCCTGAATCAACTCAGAGCAATCGTACGTCAAGTAGATCATCGTCCCCGAAACCGATTTCGATACATAGGTAGTGGCAGCAGAGGTCAGTCCTGTTTCGGTTTCTATTGCCGCCTCAAACTCATTGATCATGGCCATCATCTTCTGCCACTCGCAATACTGATTCACAACGCCATTTGACTCGCTACCCAGGCTCGAACTCGATAAAATAGGATCGTTCGTGTAAGGAAAAGACGTCGACTGGGCAAAGGACACCATGGTCGCAAACAAACAAACAATCAACAACGTTGTCTTGCTAAGGGAGTATAAACACTTGTAATCCATGTCGATAATTTTATAGCGTTAATATAGTCATTAATCGATTAATAACGCTAATTAAGCCGGCATAAATTGCTCATTGCTCATTGCTCATTGCTATGGAGAAGATGTGTTGCTATCGCAATGGCAGCACGGACAAATCAGGGCGAACGTTATCACCTTTTACGATCGGCTGGACTCAAGCTAGATGCCTTTGTTGGGTCGGCTTAGACGAATGGCTTTTGCTCAAAGTGGGCGATTCGCTCAGTTGGTTCAGAGCACCTCGTTTACACCGAGGGGGTCGGGAGTTCGAGTCTCT
>JAQCJQ010000016.1 GCA_027593035.1 Bacteroidota bacterium
ACAGAACAGGGACCTCGCGGATTGGCAGCGATTAAAGTAGAAATTTGGCGTGACACGACGCCAGCGCCAGCTCCAAGCCCAGCCGTAGCAACAGCTCCGGACCCGGACCCAGCCGTAGCAACAGCTCCGGACCCGGACCCAGCCCCAGGTTCTGCTCCCTCTAAATAAAGTTGCGTACTTTTCGAATAGAAATCATTAATGCAATCGAAATGAAGAAGATAGTATTCGCCTTATTCGCCTTGTTTACCGTTTTAGGTATTGACAGTTTGGAAGCCCAAGTCGTTTAACTTGAAGGACCTCGATTTGGTGTGTCCTACGTTTCAGATGGAAGTACCGCTCAAATGTTGCAACGAAAGTTTGACATGGATTCGGCAGCATTTGCGATGGACCCAAACGGAGCGAGCATTACGACCCAGTATGGATGGCAATGGGAAAAACGTTTCGCTGACAACGGTGGAGACGTCGTTGGTTTGGTGGAATGGGTTGCATTAGTCGCAGGAATGGAGAAGGGCATGTTCTTGCCTTCATTGACTACCATGGTCGGCGTGAGAGGTAAGAGCGGATTCGAGTTTGGAACGGGTCCAAATCTTTCGCTCTCGGGTTTGAGTTTTGTGTTTGCTGTTGGGTACAATGTGCGATCGGGAGATTTGAATTTCCCGATCAATTTATCCATAGTTCCTGATAAGATTACACAAGGAACGAGCGACGTGGCCTTTGATATTTTTAATTTCAACAAGGATTTCACAAATATCGATGTGGATCAAAATGAATCTGCACCGGATAATGTTTTAGACAGAGGTACGGGACACCGTATTACGTTGTCTGTTGGATTCAATTTCAACTGAAGCTGAGCTGATTTGAAGGCAATAAAAAAGCCGCCTGCATAAAGTAGGCGGCTTTTTTTATGCCGTTGATTTGGCAAATGTCGGATGAGCAATCCGTGAATTCATTACGGGCAACGCGAGTCATCTATATTCATTTCTCGCTAAAGGCTTCAAAAAACATCCGATATGTCCGGCTCAGGATGCATGGAAGTCTCCAATGATCTTGTTCAAGGTAGAAGAAGGTCGCATGACCTGTTCTGCTTTGGCCTGATTCAATCGATAATAGCCGCCCGTATCAGCGGGCAAACCTTGTACCGCATTCAATTCGCTGACAATGGTTGTTTCACTTTCGGTCAATGAAGCATGAAGAGCGGAGAATGCTTCGCTGAAAGCGGCGTCGTCCGTCTGATTCGCCATGGCCTCAGCCCAGTACAGCGCTAGATAGAAATGCGAGCCACGGTTGTCAATTCCGCCCAGCTTGCGCGTAGGGCTCTTGTCTTCATCCAGGAACCGAGTGGTTGCTTCATCCAAACAGGCTCCTAGAATGCGCGCTTGTGGATTGTCAGCGTGATTCGCTAAATGCTCAAGGGAAACTGCCAATGCCAAGAATTCCCCCAGGCTGTCCCAACGCAAGTAGTTTTCCTCATTCAACTGTTGCACGTGCTTGGGGGCAGAACCACCAGCACCTGTTTCGAACAGGCCGCCACCATTCATCAAAGGAACAATGGAAAGCATTTTCGCGGAAGTTCCCACTTCTAGAATGGGGAACAAATCGGTGAGATAATCTCTGAGCACGTTGCCCGTCACTGAAATGGTGTCTTGACCTTGGACAATGCGTTCCAATGAGTAATGGGTTGCCTCCACAGGAGACAAGATTTCGATGGCAAGACCATCCGTATCATGCTCAGGCAAGTAGGTCTTGAGTTTGTCGATGATTTGTGCATCGTGCGCACGACTTGAATCGAGCCAGAAAACGGCGGGATTGCCTGTGGCCCGAGCGCGTTCGACGCCGAGCTTGATCCAATTTTGGATGGGGGCATCCTTGACCTGACACATTCGGAAGATGTCACCGATTTCACCTGTTTGCTCCAAAAGAACTTGGCCAGTAGCGTCAATAACCTGAACGGTCCCCGCTTCATTTAGCTGAAACGTTTTGTCATGGGATCCATATTCTTCGGCTTTTTGTGCCATCAAACCAATGTTTGAAACGCTGCCCATTGTGCGAGGATCCAAGGCTCCATTTTCTCTGCAAAAATCGATGGTTGCCTGATAGACACCAGCGTAGGACCGGTCTGGAATGACGGCTTTTGTGTCTTTCGACTGACCGTTTCGATCCCACATTTGCCCCGAATTCCGAATCATAGCCGGCATGGACGCATCGATGATGACGTCGGAAGGAACATGCAAGTTGGTGATGCCTTTGTCTGAGTTGACCATGGCCAAATCAGGTCTTTCGGCAAAGGCTGCGTCGAGCGCGTTTTCGATGGAGATCCGTTGGGCTTCAGGAAGCGTTGCGATTTTTGAATAAACATCGCCCAATCCGTTGCGCACATCGACCCCCAAGGATTCAAAGGTTGTTGCGTGTTCAGCGAAAACAGTTTCAAAAAACGCCTCTACGAAAGCTCCGAAAATAATGGGGTCACTGACCTTCATCATGGTCGCTTTGAGGTGCACGGAGAACAGGACATCCTTGGCTTTCGCATCGTCCATTTCACGCTTGGCAAACGCTTTGAGGCTGGCTAAATTTAGGATGGCGGCATCGATGATCTCTCCGTCAAGCAATTCAATCCCACTCTTTAAAGTAGTCGTTGTACCCGATGTGCTGATCAATTGAATGGACGCTTGCGTGGCATTTTGCAACGTGACGGATTTTTCAGAACCATAGAAGTCTCCGTGATCCATATGGGCAACATGGGATTTGGAATCCTTGGACCATGCTCCCATGCGGTGCGGATGTTTCCGCGCGTATGCTTTTACAGCAGCGGGTGCTCTGCGGTCGCTGTTGCCCTCTCGAAGAACCGGGTTGACTGCTGAGCCCTTGACGCTATCATATCGAGATTTGGCGTCTTTTTCGGCCTCGTTTGTCGGGGAGTCGGGGTAGTCTGGTAAGGTAAATCCGAGTGCCTGCAATTCTTGAATAACGGCTTTCAATTGGGGAATTGAAGCGCTAATGTTGGGCAGTTTGATGATGTTGGCTTCAGGCGTTTTCGCCAATGCTCCCAACTCACTTAGGTCATCGGAGACTTGCTGGTCTGCTGGAAGCAAATGAGAAAATACCGCCAACACCCTTGCTGATAATGAGATGTCACGCGTTTCAATCTCTACATTGGCTTGCGCCGCAAATGCTTGAACGATGGGCAGGAATGAATACGTGGCCAAAGCGGGCGCTTCATCGGTGTGGGTATAGATAATGCTTGACATCTTCGAAGGCGTTCATGTTTTTTAGATTGTGTTGAGTCTAACGCGTGATGGTGCGAACACGGAGATGAGGGAATCACCGATTACAGCGCAGCCAAAACGAGCGGCTGCGAAGGTCGGAAACAAATGAGAAATGTCAACGTTCTTGACCAGGGATTGCGACATAAGTCAGATATCCGGCGACGTTCCAAAAATTCATCTCGGAGTCTGTGAATGGCTGGGCTGATGGGACGGCGACTTCAAGGGTATGGTGCCCAGGTGAAATTCCAGGCAAAGGAATGCGGAGTGCCTCCACGTGGCTTCCCGGACACCACCCGGAGCGTGAATAATCACTGGAGGCAATGCGTTCATCAATGCTGTCCCCACGCCAAAAGGCGCGTTCGGTCCAAACGCCTGAAGATGGATTGAATCGCCTGAAACTCGCGCAGTCGTCCCGCCAAGGGGTGAAGGAGTTGATCAGCTCGCCGTCCAATGTGATTTGATGCTCGCATCGAACAAATTCATCACCGGTAGCATGACCTCCGTGCCCTGTCGCGTGATAGTAAAGCATGACGTCGGAGGCCTTTGATGGCAAGAAAAAGTCGACTTCAAGACGGCCTTCCGCGAACCCATCATAATGCTGTTGCTTCGAACTCAATTTAGTGGTGTTGAACAAGGGCATTGAAGCTATCCGTGCGGGCTCATCTTTCAAAATGGCACGTGGTTCAAATTCCAGTGTCAAATCCAAAGTGTATCCTTCTGGAGTCCATGTGTCAATGTAAACACCCAAGGTGAGGCTGTCCTCCATGGAATCCCATAAGTGCGAGATGTCTGCGCTCCAATGTGCAGAATCTGCCCATGCAGGAACATAGACCGGACGGTATTCGTCCAGACGTTCGTTGTCGCTGAAATGACCTACACCGAAGGGCGTAATGAACCGCAGCAGTTCGATGGGGGGCTCGTACGTTTGATCTGCATCCGCTTCAAACGGAAGAATGGCAGGATAGGCGTGCTTCGAGGTGTCAAGCGACGGGCTCCCCGCTTCAAACTCCCGCAAATCGATGGTGGACGATGCCGGAACCATGAAAACGGTGCCTGACTTGTCCCAGGGGTCGCCAGCCGATCGCAAGGTCATGTACAGGGTGACTTCGGGGGGCTGCTGAAACGAGGGCTTCAAAAAACGTTGAACGACCAATCGGCCTGCGTCATAGCGCTCCCAACCGTCGGTCGCGCGCAATGAATCGGCATTCATCTTCGGGTTGAAGTGCAGGTGAAACTGCCGCATGCATCGCACTTCTTGTGGGTTGTCCACTTCGAAATTGGACGAGTTGCAGCCGGTGCTGAGCATCAGGAGGCCAATCGGCACTAAAAGGAGAGAATGGAGGCGTGGCTTGGGAATTCGTAGCATTCGGCCTAAATTACCCCTAATTCGATTACTTAAATTCTAGCCATGCGCAGCATTGTATGTTTTTCCATCGCGTTGTTCTCATCGTTCAGTATCCAGGCTCAAATGGAATGTGACGGAGAACGCTACCGATACAACACGGCGTTTTCAGATGTGCAAGTGACTTACGACGTGCCCTACGGAAATGCAATCAATGCCACAGGCTTTAGTCAAGCGCTTGTGGTGGACATCTACGAGCCGGTTGGAGACACTGAAACATCTCGCCCCTTGATCATCATGGCGCATGGGGGGTTTTTCATTGGTGGAGAGAATGACAACCCCGATGTGATTTCATTGTGCCAGGATTTGGCGCGCATGGGCTATGTCGTGGGGTCGATCACCTACCGTCTCGGTATTGATAATTTTTTAGACCTCTCCAATGCCATGGTCCGGTCAGTTTGGAGAGGGTACCACGACGGCAAAGCTTCTGTGCGCTACTTCCGAAAGACAGTCGCTGAAGATGGGAATCCCTACGGTATCGATCCAGATCGCATTGTCATGGGCGGCGTTTCAGCGGGGGCATTCATCGCCTTGCACATGGCCTATGTGGATGAAGAATCGGAAATCCCTGAGCAAGTTAATCAATCAGCTGCTGGAATGGCCGGTGGATTGGAAGGGGAGTCGGGCAATCCAGAGTACAGTTCGGAGATCATGGGAGTCATCAATGTGGCCGGTGCGCTCAAGACAGCGGCATACCTTTCTGAGGGCGACGAACCGCTCGTCTCTGTGCACGGAACCGCGGATGAAACGGTGCCTTATGGAGCGGGCATGATTTCCTTGAGCGGTGTTCCGATTACGGATGTAGAAGGCAGCGGCGTGATCCATGAGATGGCAGAATCGTTGGGGCTGAATCATTGTCTCACAACGTTGGAGGGAGCCGGTCATGTGTCACATGCTTATGACCCCGAGGCATATATCGCCACGTTGTCGACCATCTCTGGAGCTGTTTCTTCGTGGGTTTGCCCTGACTACGAACCGTTGTGCGGCGTTTACGATTACGCTTCAGGCATCGAGACTGTGATGGTCGAAGGAATGGAGGTTTTTCAGCTCTATCCCAACCCCGCCTTAAGCGGACAATTCATTCAGGTTCACAAGCCGGCTGGAACCCCTGATGTTTGGACTTGGGAGATCTGGGGTGGCAACGGTCGAAAAGTCAATTCAGGATTGGCTTCGGGCCCGTCAGCCATTTTGCCCACGGCAACATTGCCTTCAGGCGCCTATTTGTTTCGCATTCCAGAGTTGGGGCAGTCCCGACGTTTGCTGATCCAATAATCCACTCACTGCTTCAGAATGACTTCCGTGTTGGTTTGACCATTGGCATGTGTCCATTGGATGATGTATGTGCCATTTGACCAAGCAGAGGTGGATACATGCATGCGTTGCTCCGGTTTCAGGTCGAACAGAATCTGCCCCGAGGCATCGTACACAACGATTCGCTTCGTGCCCGCATCCGATCGCAATTCCAACGCGTCGTGAAAGGGGTTAGGGAAGGCCTGATTCTCAAAGCGAACCAGCGTGGAAACGGCATTCTGCACCGTATCCATGACCGCTGCCGGAAGGAGTGAGTCCAAGGGGAAGGTCCACAGGCTTCGTGCAAAAGTCCCTGCGACCAGTCGATCCGCGATGGTGTCAACCGCCAGGTCATACACAGGAATCAACGGGTGTGACCCAACCGGTTCCCAGTGCTGTCCACGCGTTTCCGTCCAATGGATCCCCGCGTCCGTGGCCACCACCCAAATACTATCATTCAATGCTTCGACATGGTTGATGGGGTGTGGAGGCAAATCGCCTTGTGCAGAGGTCCAATTCCCACCGATCGCGGCGCGGTATACATACGGCGTGTAAACAGCATTTCGAAAACCACTCACCGTACAAAACATGGAGTCGGGATGGAAAGGGTCGAAGACCAAATCCGTCACGAACTGCCCAGGGAGCCCAATTTCCATTGAATCCCAATTGTCGCCATGATCGGTTGAAACCCAAACCCTTCCATCAGAGGTGCCTGCCGCGACGAGATCTTCATTGAATGGAGACCCGGCCACAACGGTGATGCAGCGGTATTGCAGGCCCGGCTCTTCGTTGTGTGTTAAATCAGGGCTAACGGCTTGCCAAGAAGAAAAGGGGGCATTGGACATGCGGTAGACACGTTGTGTTCCGGTCCACATCTCATCCGGGTTGGCTGGATGGTAGGCCAAAGGAGCATCCCACCAAACACGATCTTCTTCATCGATGCCTTCCATGAAGTTATTCCATTGGGGTTCCTCATCGGGGCCTGTCATGCTGTAACGCCAGTTGCCCCATTGAGTTCCAGCGTAGCGCAAGTTGGCATTGGTTGGATGATAAATGGCGGTAAAACCGTCACCGCCTAAATCCCGGGTCCACGCATTCAGGTCCTCCTGTGAGCCCGTCGTGGTGCCGTTGTCTTGCGCTCCAGCCGTGTATTGACCAGGATTGTGTGGATTCCAAGTAGCCCGATAGAACTGGGTCACCGGAATGTTTTCCAGATCTTCCCACGTCAGCCCGTGGTCATCGGAACGATACAGCCCACCATCTGTCGCCAAGATGAGGCTCTGCGGTCCAACCCACTGTAAATCATGCTTATCGGCGTGGACTTCATAGGTCCACCATTCGGGCCCCAATCGTTGCCAAGTGACCCCGCCATTGAGTGAATTCCAGCATTCGACGCCGAGGATGGTGATGTCATCAGCATTCCAAGGATTGATTCGGATTTTTGAAAAATACCATCCAAACCCACCCAGGGCATTCTCAGCTGCTGCCCCTTCTGGAATGATCGCTGACCAGCTCGTCCCTCCATCATCAGAACGGTAAATGTTGTCCAATTGATGATTCGTCCCGACAACCAAAGCCCAAAAGATTCCTTGCAATTCGGCCAGTCCAATGCGCCCACGCGAGCCTTCGCCCCATGGATTGTCAATGGCCAACCACTCGCTGCCGCCATCCACTGATTTCCAGATTTTGCAATGCGCTCCTGCCACGATGCTATTGGTCGAGGTCCGAGTCCGCTGCCAAGCGCTGGCAAGCAATGTTTGTGAGTCGGGGGCATAGGCCAAGTCAGTGACGCCTGCAGAGTCATGGGGGAGGAGGACTTGTTCCCAATTCTGTCCATTTTCGTTGCTGCGAAAAAGCCCACGCGCCGGACCGGGAATGGCCGGATTGCCCATGCAGGCTGCGAAAATGGTGTTGGGAGAATCGGGCAATATGAGCAGACGACTGATGACGCCAAGCGTGTCCAATCCTACGTTTTCCCAGGTACTCCCACCATTCAATGAGCGGTACACTCCTCCACCAATGCGCGGGAAGCTGCTGATTTGCGGATCGCCCGTGGCCAAAAACAGGCGGTCTTCGTTCAAGGGGTGAAAAGCCAAATCGCCCATGGCAAAATGTGGAATGTCGTCGGTCAGGGTGACCCATTCACCATCGCCAGGATCTGTCCACAATCCGCCTGCACTGGCGCCAGCAAAGAACCGGTTGGTTTCGGTTGGATGCTGCCGAATGAAATTGAACCTTCCTCCGATGTTGGTCGGGCCTTCCAACCTCCACTCACCTCCGGTCATGCGATCTGGTCCGCTGGACAAATCATCGCTCCACCGGCGGACGTTGTTCAGAGCAAGGGTAGCCTCTTGGACGTCCCAATGATCCTCAGGGTAGCTCCATTTCCAGGCGTCCGCGAGGTTGGGTTGGAGTTTCTTGAATGCTGGGTTTGAATCGCTCTGCGATGCGCTGGTTGGAGCGTCAGGATGATGGGACCATAGGCCAATTGACAGGAGAAGGAGGCTCCCGGTTGTTATCTGTACAATGCGATTCATACCGGCAAGATACTGCGGGAGAGTTAGGGTCGTTGTCGCTGATTCGCACTTTTAAACCGGCCTTTCGATGGCCAATCACGTTGAGCGAGATGCTTGGTCACTCTGCTTTTGACTCGAATGCGCCAGCGGATGAATGACGTTCGTTTGAGTTCCTTGCGCATGATGGCTCGGACCGCATTTTCCTTCAACCCGAATTGCGTGAAAATTGCATCAAAGGGCGTGCGGTCTTCCCATGCCATCTCAATGATGCGGTCAATTTTTTCGGGCGTGAGATGGGATAGGGACTCCATGAAGAAAGAAGCAACAAAGAGGCGGTTTTGTTCTCTTTCCTGTTTCAACGAATCAAGACCACATGGCCTTGGACACTGCGCACCTGGTATTGTTCGCCGCGCAACACAGCCACCCAAGTGTAAACGCCGTCCGGAGCGAAATAATCGCCATCGATAACATTCCCCTGCCACCAATGCTCGAGAGCTTGGGTTTCAAACACGAGGTTGTTCCAACGATCGTAAATCTGAAGATCGAGTGAAGTGACATCAGCACTGGTGACCAAGCGCCAAGCATCGTTGTGACCGTCTTGGTCGGGCGTAAACGCTGTCGGAGCGTAAACCGACAAGCTCGATGTCATGGTGATGGGGTGACATTGCATGTCCTGGCACCCCAAGGTGTCTTGAACTTCAAGGCAAACTTGGAACGGATTCTGTTGGATGTTGCTGGTGTTGATGCTCCAGTGCGCATTGTTGCTGAGAGGTTCATTGTCCAGCGTCCAAAGGTAGCTTAGAGGAGAACTGACATCCGTGATCGAAAACTCAATGAGCACACCAACCGATTCAGGCAAAGTGGGGGTGTAGTTGAAATTGGCTACCGGAGGCGGTGTGGCGCACAGTGCTCCGGAATGTATCGTAGAGTTGGAACAGCCATTTTGGTCCGTGACCGCATAGATCAAGTCGTAGCATCCAGGTAAAGTTGCCGTCAAAACGGCTGTGTTGTTTTGCTCGCTCCAAAGAGTATAGCCCGTTGCGTCAATGAGCCCAAAGGCACTGTAAGCGGCTCCGGGTTGTGGGTTTCCATCCAACTCGACCAACATGGGCGCACATCCCGTTGCTGGAGTCGATGTGAAGTCCGTGACAGGAATTGGATGAACGAGGATCTCCACGTCTGTAGAGCTCCCACATGCGCCTGGGATGGAATAGGTGATGGTCTGAATTCCGGTGCCCGCAATCCCAGGATTGAACATTCCGATCGCATTCAAGCATCCAGAGCAATCCGAACTCCAACTACCGCCAGCGACGTTGCCAATCAGCTCAACGGACACTTCATTCAAGCAAATCGCATTGGGCAAGCTGAACGAACTGTTGATGTTTTCCGTTACCGTGAATTCTCCTGTAAAACTCGAGGGGCAGTCACCGTTCAAAGAATACAGAATGTCCCAGGTTCCCACTCCAGCTATACCCGTATTGAATGTACCGTCGGAGTCCAAGCAAGCCGCGCAGGCACTGGTCCATGTGCCGCCCATGTTTTGGGGCGACAATAAGATGTCTCCTTGACCGAAACATGCGGAAAGAGGGGAGTCAAATTCAGCACTCGGCGTCGTGATCATTGCCAAGTTCGAAGTGAGGGTCTCCTGGCAAACACCGAGTGATTCAAAGGTAATTTCTACGGTTTCGCCATTGGATAAGCCGGGGTTGAAGACTCCGGTGTTGTCATCGATGCAATCGCCACAGGAGGCCGTCCAGATCCCTGGGTTGGATGCGTTCACGCTCAATGCGAAAGGAATGTCCGTGCTGCATATAGGGTCAGGGAAGTCGAAGGTTAGGGTCTCTTCACTGACGACTTGCAGTTGGATGGAGTCGGGAGACCAAGCACATCCGTCGTTGGTTGCGTTTAAGAGGTACCAACCCGCGTCTGCTCCGGTGACGTTCATCACCTCGATTTCTGCATTGGCAAGGGTAGAGCCATCGGGAAAAACCCACTCCCATTGCACTCCAGAAAGGCTCCCTTCGGGCGCAATGGACCAGGCCGTTCCGAGACAAATCTCAGCAACCGATTCGGACAGTTCGACTGCTTCTGTGGCCGCAATGATGACATTGGCTTCAGCAGGAGATGAAAAGCAGCCTTCGATTTCGGCTTGAACCGTGAACAAGCCGTTGTCAGAGGGCTGTGCGTTGGGAATGACAAGAATGCTGTCGGTTTCGGCCAACAATCCATCCGGTCCGGTCCATTGCCATACGGCACCGGGTGTTGAGCAGGATAGCACCAGGTCGGATCCTTCACATGTCGGAGCGTCCCAAATGATCTCGGTGTCTGCGAAGGCTGGCTGTACGGTCAGAATCAGCGTGTCAGGAGTGATTTCGCATGCTCCTACGTTGCCCGTAACGATGTACATGCCCTCATAGGATTCGTCCACCGGGCCAATGGTCAAGGTGTTTTGATCCGATTCGAATCCTGAAGGCCCGGTCCACGTGAAAGAAGCGTTTTCAATCGGGTCGACAAACAAGGTGACCAGATCATCTGTGCACAAACTATCGCCATCGGTGTACGTCTCAAATTGGTATTGCGCAAAGTCACTGAAATAGCCGTACCGGCAATACCCGGAGGGCGTGCCATTGATCACTCCCATGTGGAAATAACCCGTAGAGTTTTCAATGCGAGACGCGGATAGAGTGGGAACAAAGGCGGTGGTGGTGATTTGCGCGTACTTCCACAATCCGGCGGCTCCAGGAACATCCGTGAACGCCGCGGCTGTAATAAAGGCTGCGTTGCCGTTGAACGTAAAGTCTCCTTCGCTCCCCGCTTGAACCAACAAATTGATGGAGAAAGAGGCGTTGGTGGACCGAACAAAGGCCACGTCCCGGGAGCCAGTGCAGCGCAGAGGGGGGAGGATGGCTCCGCCGACTTCGCAACCCACTCCGGTCATGTGCAAAACCGTCACGGGCGCTGAAGTTTCATAATAGGCCACAGGAGCGCCCAACACATGGGTGTACGTTTCGCCAGCATTGAGCGTCCAGGTGGAGACTCCATTGATGAACACTTCGGTGTTGTCCTCTGTGGCCAAGATGAAAACACGATCAGCTCCTCCGAGTTGAACGCCTTTGACGGCGATGTATTGATCGCCAGCTACGCTGACAGGAATCAATTGGTCTCCAAGCAAATCATAACAGGAGCCTCCAAAGGGTGATCCAACAATCGAGTCATCGCTCATCGTGACCGCGATGGGAGCTGAGCTTGTGATGTAGGTGCCTCCTGGATGGGCATTCGCCGCGGTACTAGCCGCTCGCATCGAATAGGTTTCCCCTGCATTGAGGGTGACAGTGAAAGCGACATCAGCGGGATGTCCTGTGAGCGCCACGCTGGGAACAACGGTGATCTGGGTGTTGTCTTCGGTAGCGACCACATCGATCCCTGCTTTGGACTCGCTGTAGTTGTTGCTCAAATAGTTTTGGAAAGGGGTGTAAAATTCCGTTCCCAATGCCGACGAACCTTTGAGCGTGAAAATGTCCGGATTGTCGTTGTGATTGACTTCGTAATAGGCGGTGATCGGTGCGTCGGATACGATGTGCAAGCCATAGGTCAACAGGGTATTGACGGGCTTATTTTCGATCATTCCCATCCAAGCGGTCAAATTGACGGTTGCGGTTCCGTTGGCAGCTACGCTGATGGTCTGTGCTGGAAAAGCGGCATTGGCCGGTTGCTCAATGGTGATGTTGGCGGCATCATCAAAGGTCGCGAAGCGGATCACGATGGGGTCGTCTCCATGGCCGTCCCACACTTCCGGTGCTACAAACCAAAACTCCGTGTCCGATTGAGCCAGTGAAAAACTCGCTAGAGACAAGCAACAAAATGTACAAGCCAAAAGCTTGGTCAAATAATGATTCATGCAGCAACAGGGCAGTTGGAAATCCGGAACGAAGATAGCGCTAGACTCCATAGTGTCATAAAAACACCAATCTGCTCCATTGAGTTGCATGCCGATTCAAAACAATGAACAGAAGGCATCCAAGGCCACGATCTCAGTCATCCAATAAATTAGAAGCGGCACGGATTCTCTTTTCTGGCTGACCACTGAGTCCTTTGAATTTGACGGATTTACCTGATTTTTTCATGGCTAAGACCGTGTCCTCTAAAGCAGCGACACCACTTTGGTCGACAAAATGAACATCGGTCATGTCGATGACGACCTGGTCAATTTCGACGGGGATTTGGCTCCTAAGCCCAGCCAAAGCAGAAGCGTTTCCAAAAAAGAGGGGTCCGTGAAGGGATTTGATCAAGACATCTTGAACGTCTTCTTCAGGGTCGATGTGCAAACGAAACTGGCTGGAAGACCAATCGCCCATGTATTTCATGAATTGGAATGAAGCAATCACGAGCCCTACGGCCACCGCATACACCAATTGCCAAAAAACGGTCAAGATCAAAACAGCAAGCAAAACAATCCGTTCTCCCCAGCCCATTTTCAACAACCCTCGGAGCCCTTTGTAATCCATAACGCCAATGCCCACGGTAATCAGGATGCCCGCTAATACCGCGGCGGGAATTTGCGAAGCAATCGGTCCTAAAACGACGATGGTTGTGAAAAGTAGAACCCCTGCGATCATTCCGCTTAGGCGCGTTTTTCCACCGGCCTGAATGTTGCCGACGGTTCGAATTGTGGCTCCAGCACCTGGAAGGCCTCCAAAAAGGGAAGCGATTGCGTTTCCAATGCCCTGCCCAATCAGTTCTTTATTGCATTCGTGCTGGGTCCGTGTCATGTTGTCGGCAACGACGCTGGTCAGCAAAGAGTCAATGGCGCCGAGGAGGGCCAGTATCAATGCCGTTAGGACATAAGGGCCCAAGTTGGAAAATTGCGGCCAGGTGAACATGCTCCATTGCAACGTGGGCAAGCCAGCTTCAATGCGCGAAATGCTGCGGTAAGGCAGATCCATGAAAAGGGCAATGCTTGTGATGACGACCAAGGCGACCAAGGCGCTTGGAATGGCGGTGGTGATGCGCTTGAAGCCATAAATGATGGCGATCGTGGATAAACAGAGTAGCAGTTCCAACCAATTGATATTCCGCATTCCCAGCGGGATATAGCGAATGGCTCCCAAAACGCCTTGACTTTCCTGGCGAATGATTGCTTTGGCTTCATTGGTGATGTCAGCTTGAGAAAAACTCATGTGATGATGCAAGTCGAAGCCACCTGTGGAGTCTGGTGACTCTTCCACCCAGGCTTCACTGGCGGATAAAAAGGCATCCTCCACTAAGATGCGCTCGGCAGCCACCCAGTGTGTTTGGATATGCGATTCATCTTCCGCGGGGACATAACCAATCGCAGGCAACACTTGAGTGATCAAGATGATGACACCGATTCCAGTCATGAAACCCGATACGACCGTTTGAGGAATGAATCGGATGTACGAACCCAGTTTGATCATCCCCAGCGCGATTTGAAAAATGCCGGCGAGGAAGAAAACAAGCAAGATCAAAGGAAGCGCATGGGACAGGTCACCTTCTCGGTGAATCAATATGGCACTAACGACCGAAGCACTCAGGACTGTCATGGGGGCGGTAGGTCCAGAAATCTGAGTGGATGTGCCTCCAAACATAGCGGCGAAAAATGCGATAAACGCGGCACCAAAAAGTCCTGCCGAAGCGCCAAGTCCAGATTGCTCGCCGAATGCCAATGCCAGCGGAAGGGCAACAACTCCTGCTGTTAAACCACCAAATAAATCTCCTTTGAAATGCTTGAAGTTGAACTGCATGAATCGTTCCAATTAAAATGAAAGTTTGAAATCAATCTACCGAGATTATTAGCGGAGCAAGGTGAGGCTACCCGTCAGTGTCAGCGGACCAACCTCTGTTATCTCATGGATGCCGTATTGATCTTCGATTGAAAGGATTCCGCTATCCCGAAGAATCTGAATCACGTAATAGTAAGTTCCATCGGAGGCTTCATCCTCAGTGGGTCGCCATCCGGCTGTGTTTCCAAAGTCATTGGAAGCAAAGACGGCCTGTCCCCATCGGTTATAGATTGTACAGCTGCTTCCTGGGAAAAAGGACAAGTCTGGAATGTGGAAACGGTCATTGTCCCCATCTGAATTGGGCGTGATGACATTGGGAATGACCATTTCACAAACGACGGTTTCAACGATAAAGGCACCGGATGCCGATAGATAGCATGGAGGACCGGTTGACAGCTGAACTTCATAGAGTCCATCCGTTGCGACTTGGATGCCCGCTTCAGAGCTGACAAAAGTGACATTGCCTTGGTCGTCGATGTAATTCCATTCGACCTGGTATGCCCCGTCCAAATTGGGAAGAGAGCAAATGGCTTCTGCGCCTGGACAATGGGTTACCGATAAGGTGGGGAAATCAACGGCGATGTTATCCGGTAGCGGCACAACCTCTAAATCAGCGGATACCGATGCGGACACGCATCCATTCTCGATAGCGTAAACCGTATAGGTCCCGTTGCCTTCAAATGGGACCGAGTCCAAGTTCCATGCGAGCTCATCATATGTGCCGAAAAAAGTGTGATTCCAGACGACAGTAACCCCGTTGTCTACCTGTGCGGTCAAAGTCGCGCTTCCTCCTTCGCAAATGGGTTCGAAACCATTCAAGATCGGCGGTGAAGGTGTGTTGAGGACTTGAAGGAAGACGGAGTCTGAAATCATCGGGCAATTGCCGATCTCTCCGCTCAAAATGTACCAGCCTTCGTTGTTGTTTTGAGCGTTTGTAATGCCGATCGATTCGCCTGTCACATTGCCCAAAGGATGGCTCCATTGCCACGCCGCATTGGAAGGACCTTCTGCAAAGAGCTCCAAGTTTTCGCCTTCGCATACACTGAAGTCATTCAACGGATTGCCCAATACGTCGACAATGTCCATTTCTCCCGGGATCTCCACTTGGAACGATGCAGCGAGTGGGTCAGAAAAACAGCCATTGAGCTCGGCTATGACTTGATACAACTGCTCATTTTCCCAGTCCACATTGCTGATAATAAGCGGGTTGTCTTGCCCTATTAAGTTGCCGTCGGCGTCAAACCAGGTCCAAGTGCACCCGGCGACCGTTGTCTCTGCCGTGAGCGAGGCATCCGCTCCTAAACAAACAGGTGGAGCATCAATGGACAGGACTTGAGGGGTTGGTGTGATTTCAATCCAAACTGAATCGGTCTGAAGTGGGCAGTTATTGGCCAGGCCATCCAAAATATACCAGCCTGTTTGGTCGACTTGTGCATTGGTGATTTGCATGCCCGTTCCGTTGCTGATCAAACCGCCTGATGGAGCGGTCCATTCCCACGATGAAGCCGATGTGTTCAGCGAATTCACCAGGATGTTGGATCCAGAACAAACAACGGTGGAATCCACATCGATCATGCCTGAAAGCTGAGGTTGCACACTCACGTCCCACGTGGCGACGGGAGAAAAGCATCCATGGTCGTTGATTACCAGCGAGTACGTTCCTGAATCGGCAGGTGTGGCGTCCGTGATGGTGATTTCAGGGGCGTCTGGCAATGCCCCCGTTGGTCCGTACCAATCATACTGAACGGCTCCGGCAGAATCGGTACTCAGGGCAATTGAGGCCCCCTCGCAAAGCCAAGTAGTCCCCTCGATGACGGGCAATTCAGGAACGGGGCTGACCGTCAATAAAAGCGTGTCATTGGCAATGGGACACGACCCGACAAAACCTGAGACGACGTATTCACCATTGTCTGATGCGTCGAGCACCCCTAAATCCAGGGGGTTTCCTTGGCCTGTAAAGCCATTTGGACCGGTCCAGTCGTAGGTCGCACCGATCAGTTCGTTGGCTTCTAGGTCCAGTGATTCCCCTTCACAAAGGGTGTTGTCCTCAACTTGAACCACATAAGCCTGAGCGGCATAATTGCTAAAATATCCATAACGCGTCCCTGAGCTAGCGCCTCCATGGATGATGCCAAGGTGAAATTGGGATGTGCTATTCGAGAGTCTAGAAGCCTGTAGGGTGGGGACAAATGAAGACGCCGTAATGTTGGCATACTTCCAAGCACCGCCAGTTCCGGGAACATTGTTGAAGTCGCTCGCTTGGACATTGTTCGCGTTGCCATTGAAGGTGAAATCATCTTCGCCACCGGAGGGAACTAAAATCTTGAGCCCAATGAACTCGTTGGTCGACCGGACAAATGCAACTTCTTGCGAACCCGTGCATACAATCGGAGGCAATAGCGCTCCGCCAACTTCACAGCCAAAGCCGGTCAAGTGCAATACGTATACAGGTTCGGTTGTGGTGTAATAGGCGGCTGCGGCCGTAAGCGTATGCGTATACATGGAATAAATCGAAGGCAGGGTAGAGACCACGTTGCCGTTCAAACTGATGACCGTGCCGGGAACCGTGGGAACGATAAAAACCTTGTCCGGTCCATTGAGATTTCCCTTGATGGCGATGTACTCGGTGCCAACAATGTTGACGGGTACGATCTGATCGCCCATGATGTCGGCGCAACCTCCATAGGGCGTGCCTTGAACGGAATCATCGCTCATGGTGATGGCAATGGGCTTGTCAGAGGTTACCGTCGTTCCAGAAGGGTGCTGCGCAGCAAGCGTAGAGGACGCTCGTCCGCTCCAAGTTTGTCCTTCATGCAACAGGATGGTAAATGCCACATTAGCGGGGTGGCCAATGATGGCCTTGCGCGGCGTAATGGTCACTGTGGTGCTGTCTTCTGTAGCGACAATGTCAAAGGAGGAAGTGGATTGCGAATAGGCATTGTTGAGGTACATCTGAAAGGGTACCACGAAGTCAACGCCCAGGGCATTGGCGCCTTTCAATGCGAAAATGTCGGGGTTGAGATTGTTCGAAGGGTTCACTTCGTAATAGGCCTCGACGAGGGATGTTGAGGTGATGTGGAGACCGAAATTCAGAATGGAGTTGGCCGGTTTGTTTTCGACTTGGCTCAACCAGGGAGCAAGATTTAAGGACGCCACAGCGTTGGCAGCCACGGTCAATGTTTGTGTTGGAAAACTGGAATTCGCAGGCTGCTCCACCGTGATCACAGTGGGTTCGTCAAAGGTGGCAAAACGCAGGAGGGTGGGGCTGTCTCCGTGGTTGGCCCAAACTTCAGGAGCCACAAACCAGAATTCAGTGTCGACTTGGGCGCGCAGAGAGGAGGCGGAGGTCATCCACGCGATGCCGATTAGAAGTGCCGGAAACAGGGCGCAAGACAAGCGTTGCAACTTAGAGAGAAGGCCCATTTCATTCCGGTTTAACATGAGTCAAATTACCTTGTTTGCAATTGTTTAGCCCCTCGAACAAGCAAATCTACGCATCCGGGGTCCAAAAGGGTTGAGATGTCACCAAATGATTCATGTTCGCCTTCAGCCACTTTGCGTAAGATGCGTCGCATGATTTTTCCAGAACGTGTTTTGGGCAAGGCGGTCACAAATTGAATGCGATCGGGACAAGCGATTTTCCCAATGCCTCGAATGACGGCGTTGCGCACCGCCTCTTGCAATTGGATTGCAGGCATATCGGTTGCCGTGGCGTCCAAAATGACAAAGGCATGGATGCCCTGCCCCTTGATGTCGTGCGGATAGCTGACCACGGCCGATTCAATCGCTCCCGATGTTTCGTTGATCGCTGACTCGATTTCGGCGGTGCCGAATCGATGGCCCGAAACGTTGATCACGTCATCGACTCTGCCAATGATGCGATACAGGCCTTGCTCATCCCGCTTTGCACCGTCTCCTGTAAAATAATGCCCCGGAAAGGGTCTGAAATAGGTGTTCCGACAGCGCTCGTGGTCGCCATAGGTCGTGCGAATCATGCTCGGCCAGGGTTGCGCAATGCACAAGAGACCTTCCGCATTGTTTTCTGTGATTTCCTGGCCACTTGGGTCGAGCAATACCGGATGGATTCCAGGGAGTGGATACCCCGCATGGGCTGGCTTCATCGGGCTCAAGCTGCCCAAACCACTGATCATGATGCCGCCCGTCTCTGTTTGCCACCACGTGTCCACAATCGGACATCGCTTCTTTCCTACGGTGTCATGATACCATTGCCAGGCCTCCTCATTGATGGGCTCGCCCACCGTTCCTAAAACCTTCAAGGAAGACAAATCATGGCGTAAAACGGGTTCCGTTCCACTGGCCATCAAGGATCGGATCGCGGTCGGAGCTGTATAGAACTGGTTCACTTGGTGTTTAGCGCAGATTTCCCAAAACCTACCCGCATCAGGATAAGTGGGGATGCCCTCAAACATCAAGGATGTCGCTCCATTCAAGAGCGGGCCGTAGATGATGTAGCTATGCCCCGTGATCCAGCCCACATCGGCCGTGCACCAATACACATCGCCAGGCTGGTATTGAAATACGTTGGAAAAGGAATAGCCTGCATACACCATGTACCCTCCATGCACGTGCACAACTCCCTTGGGTTTTCCTGTTGATCCTGAAGTGTAAAGGATGAAAAGCAGGTCTTCTGAATCCATGGGTTCCGGGGGGCAGACGGTGGAATGGCCTGCAACGAGATCATGCCAATAGACGGATTTTTCGGACTCCATGTGACAGGCCGCACCGGTGATTTTTTGAACGACCACGGATTTCACGCAATTCGAATGAGCCGTGGCTGCATCCACGGTGGCTTTGAGGGGGATGGTTTTGGCGCCACGCCGTCCTTCGTCCGCCGTGATGACCACTTTGGCTTGTGCGTCTTCAATCCGATCAGACAAGGCCTGTGCACTGAAACCAGCAAAAACAACGGAATGCACCGCGCCGATTCGAGCGCATGCCAGCACGGCAATGGTGAGTTCTGGGGTCATCGGCATGTAGAGTACGACGCGGTCTCCCTTCTTAATTCCCAACGATTTCAGCGCATTTCCAAATTGACAGGTTTGAGCGTGAAGCTCTCCGTAAGTCAATGTTCGTGTCGATTCTTGGGGGTCATTGGGCTCCCAAATGATGGCGGTCTCTTGTGCTCGATTCGGCAGATGTCGGTCCAACGCATTGGCCGTAATGTTGACCTTCCCGCCTTCAAACCATCGGACATGATCCGCATTGAAGTCACCTGTTTTTACGGATGAGAACGGTTCCATCCAATCGAATGAATCGGCGATGTCACGCCAGAAGGCATCAGGGGAGTCTTGGCTTTTTTTCCAAGCTGCTTGATACGCTTCGAATGATCGAATGTGAAAAGACATCGGCAACGGATTGAATGCGTCAAGATACAACGACGAAAGAGCTTGCGAGGTCGCAAGGGAAATTTCATGCCGACTGATGAAACCTGGAATGGCCGATGAGCGTATGCTTAAAAAAAAGCATCCATGGCATATTCTTGGAATCCTTTCTCTCAGTTTGATTTCGATGGAGACAACGTCGTGATTCGACTCCCCAACTCAGGGTATTTCGCTCGCATCACCGGACCCATTGTGGAGTTGCTCAGTCAACTACCCTTCACCGATGTTGAGGATGCGGTTCGTGTTTGGCAAGATCGAACGGGGGTGCGGGAGGAGACCTTGCGAAAAGCCAGCGCTGTATGGCAACAACTCTGCGATGGTGAGATTATTTTGAACGTACCAACAGCAGAGGGCCAGGAGAGCCATCCTTCACAATGGATTACACTTGTTCGAAGGGATTCGCCTTCTCACTTTATGCGCTTCATGGACTTTCAGGATTTCCCTGTAGAGGAGGATGATCGCCACGACGGCGCACAAGAAGCGCAGGACGACGAATTTTGGTCGCTTGGCGCCTGAATCGCCGCTCCAACCAAAGGTGTGCGATTAGCGCCAGCGCAAGTGCTTGATTGATCGTCCTTCCGACTGGATTTCCTTAAGAGAAGCCACACCAATTTGGATGTGCTCTTCTGCAAAGTTTTTCGTTACAACGCGATCACTATCTTCCGTTTTGACGCCCGAAGGGGTCATGGGTTCATCACTCACAAGAAGCAGCGCTCCCACGGACAATCGGTTGGCAAATCCTACAGAAAATAACGTAGCGGTTTCCATGTCAATGGCTTGAGCACGTGTGCCTTTTAAGTATTCCTTGAATTCTTCGTCGTGTTCCCAAACCCTCCGGTTGGTCGTATAAACCGATCCGGTGTCATAGTCGCGGTTGAAGTCTCGAATCGTTGATGAGATGGCCCGCTGCAATGCGAAGCTGGGAAGGGCGGGGACTTCTGGTGGAAAATAATCATCCGATGTTCCTTCACCGCGGATTCCAGCGAGCGGTAGAATCAAGTCGCCGATCTTGTTGCGTTCTTTCAATGAGCCGCATTTACCGAGGAAAAGGACCGCTTTGGGCTTGATGGCCGACAGCAAATCCATGATGGTGGCAGCATTGGCACTGCCCATGCCAAAGTTGATCATGGTGATGTCATGCGATGTCGCATTGGGCATCGCCTTGTCCCGTCCAATGATCTCAACCCCTTGGGATTCCGCGAATGATTCGAGATAATGATTGAAGTTGGTCAACAAGATGTAGTGTCCGAATTCAGTCAGTTCTAGGCCTGTATACCGCGGAAGCCAATTGGTGACGATGGAGTGTTTGTCATGCATATCTGCAAGATAGAGGCTCAGACTTTAGGAATTTGATGCGACATTGCGACTGATGAAAAAAGAAGTGCATTGGAAGTCTTCCTTTGAGGAATGGAACGTGGTAGACCTTGATCTCGTGGAGCAGGATTTACTCAAGGCCGCGCATGCCGCATGTCAACATGCCTATGCCCCCTATTCGGATTTCAGGGTGGGTTCTGCTGTGCTCTTAGCCTCAGGCCGAACGGTCGTCGGCAGCAACCAAGAAAACATGGCGTATCCAAGTGGGTTGTGTGCAGAGCGTGTGGCTTTTTTCAGTGCAGGCGCTCAGTTTCCGGATGAAGCCATCGTTGCCGCTGCTGTCGTTACGGACACTTCCATGGCCATGGAGCATTTTTCACCCTGCGGAGGGTGCCGGCAAGTCATGGTAGAATCCGAATTCCGTCAAAATCAACCCATTCGGTTCTTGATGCAGGCGGGTGATGGCAGCGTTCTGGTATCTCCGGACGTGGTACGTTTTCTTCCTTTGGCCTTCCAATTGCCATTGAAAAAAAGCTGAAACCTTCAAGATTCATTTGCGTAACGGGAGGAAGGTGGATTTCCCTACTCCAAAATGATGCGCAATTCTTTTTTCAATCTGGACAATGATCGCTTGAGGTCTGGGCTATGCGCCCTGGTCTTGGGGCTTTGCGCCAACGTGACTTTGGGTCAATCCGGTTTTTTTACTGGTTCTGGATCGGTGGAAGCGGTGAGTGGTGTGGATGCCAATGTATGGAGAGTGCCCTATGTGGGCTATGGACAGTTTGCGGCTCCGCAGGAAGATGTCTTTGCGCAAATGAGAGGCCAGTGGAACAAAGAAATTGTTCAAGGGTCCAACCAGTGGTTCATTCGGGCCTCAGGTGATGCGAAGCAACAGGTGATGCATCGCGCCGCCAATGCACACCGCGTTGCAACAGAAGTCAGATTGCTGCGTCATTTGAGTGGAAATGTCCGAGGCGAATTGGGGTTGGCAATCTCGCAACAGAAACAATTGGAAGTGCATTGGGCTGACCAAGAACAGTGGGAAAGCATGGGAAGCATGGACATTCAGTCCTTTGCTCGCATGCATTTCGATGTAAGCTCTCGCATGCAGTCAACGCTCGGAGTCGATTGGAATCGCGCCGTGTACCAACGGAGTTCACCGGATTATGGCCATCAATTGTTTCAGTTGCAAGGCCATTGGAGTTGGAGCATGCTGCGTCGGGCCCGAGGAGTGCGCAGGTTTGATTTGGTGAACCCGAAGCGTACTAAGAATGCGGGGACCTTGGAATGCGGAGTGCAATTCAGTCAAAGAAATTTCAATGATTGGCGAGTGGGCGAGTGGATTGGAATGGGGTTTGCGAGCCCATTGGCCTCCAAGGGGCAATTGGAGCAAAGCGGTTCCATGCCGCATCGTGTCTGGGTCGATTGGGAAGTCACCAGTCGCTATGCGTCTCCCTCAAACCAAGGTTGGAGTGTTTTTGTCGATGCCATTTGGAATCGTCGTTTTGATGAAAGTTTGGGTGATTTTGGGAGGAGTTCGTGGTCAGCGGGTGCAGGGCTGTCTTGTCATTCCCCTTTTTTGAAAATGGAAATGGGTCTGTATAGCGCAATCCAACAGTATGACCGTCGATTGGCCTGGACCGAACGAGGGTTGGAGTCCTTGGAATACCGGATCAAGTCGTGGAGCTTGGAGGCGGAAATTCCAACCGTTCGTGGCTGGTCGTATGTCATTCGAGGCGCCGGTAGTGTGCGACAATCCAACCGCGAAGGCGCTTCCCTGTTCCATCGCAATACCATGGGCTTTCAGCAAGTGAGTTTCGGTATTCGATGGCATCTGGGTTACCGCAGGTTTTTGGCGAGTTGACATTTTTAGCTGCTGCTTGGAGCGGAGATTGCAGAGGTTTGTTTGCTTCAACGTAGATTCGCTTCTATGAGTATCATGATGAGTTTATTGGGAATGCCGGTCCTGATTGGATTGGCGCTTTTGCTTTCGAGCAATCGGAAAGCCATCCGCATTCGAACGGTATTGGGGGCCTTCTTAATTCAACTTTTTTTCGGAGCCTTGGTGCTCTACGTTCCGTTTGGAAAGACGGCGTTGCTCAAAGTTTCGGCCGGCGTTCAGCGGGTCATTGATTACGGCAACGATGGCATTTCATTCATCTTTGGTGGGCTGAATTCGGACGCCATGTTCGATCTGTTTCCTTCAGGAGGATTTGTCTTTGCCGTGCGGGTGCTGCCAGTCATCGTATTTTTCTCTTCGCTTATAGCAGTGCTTTATTACTTGGGCATTATGCAGCTTGTAATCAATACTTTGGGAGGAGGACTTCGTCGCCTTTTAGGCACATCAAAAGCCGAGTCACTTTCGGCCACAGCCAACATTTTTGTCGGGCAAACGGAAGCGCCTTTGGTGGTCAAGCCGTACATCAAAACCATGACCCAATCGGAATTGTTTGCGGTGATGGTCGGTGGGTTGGCTTCCGTAGCGGGCTCTGTTTTGGCGGGTTATGCTTCGTTGGGCGTTCCGGTAGAATACCTCATTGCGGCGTCCTTTATGGCGGCCCCTGGCGGACTGCTTTTCGCCAAATTGATTCGACCAGAAACGGACGAACCGTTGGAATTTTTGAGTGAAGAGGATCTCAAAGGAGCGGAAGAAGATCGACCGGTCAACGTCATTGATGCCGCCGCAACCGGGGCCTCTTCAGGACTGAAGTTGGCCATGAATGTCGGAGCGATGCTCTTGGCATTCGTAGGATTGATCGCCCTTCTCAATGGAATTTTCGGAGGAATAGGGGGCTGGTTTGGTATGCCGGAATTGACCCTTGAATTGATTCTAGGCTATCTGTTTGCACCCTTGGCTTTTTTGATAGGTGTTCCTTGGTCCGAAGCAGTGGTTGCAGGATCATTCATTGGACAGAAATTGGTGGTGAATGAATTTGTGGCCTACTTGGATTTTGCTCCTTATTTGACAGAAGGGGCGGTGATGGTGCTGTCCGAAAAGACCAAAGCCATCGTTTCATTCGCTCTTTGTGGATTTGCCAATCTGTCTTCCATTGCCATTTTACTGGGAGGGTTGGGATCGTTGGCTCCATCCCGCCGTGCTGACATTGCACGATTTGGATTGCAGGCTGTCTTGGCAGCCACCCTGTCCAATTTGATGTCGGCTACCATAGCAGGGCTGTTCTTGTCCTTGTGAGTTCAACAAAACGCCAGTTAACATGGATTTATTGATCCCTGAAATCATTCGCAGCAAGCGCGATGGAAATGCCTTGTCTCCCGCTGAAATCCGCCGTTTCATTGAAGGTGTTACAAGCGAAGAAGTGACCGATGCTCAAATAGCGGCCTTTTCGATGGCCGCTTTTTTCAAAGATCTCAATATGGAGGAGCGCACAGAACTCACAAAATCCATGCGCGATTCGGGTGAGGTGTTGCATTGGGGAGCCTTCGGCTTGAATGGACCGGTATTGGATAAGCATTCGACTGGAGGAATAGGGGATGCCGTTTCCTTGATGCTGGCACCAATTTTGGCGGCTTGTGGTGGATTTGTTCCCATGATTGCTGGAAGAGGTTTGGCCCATACGGGTGGTACCATTGATAAGTTGGAATCCATTCCGGGGTATTCAACCCAGCCCACGGTGCGTCATTTTCAACAAGTGGTGGCCTCCACAGGGATGGCCATAGCGGGCCAAACCGCGGACCTTGCACCCGCTGATCGTCGGATGTATGCCACCCGGGATGTCACCGCCACGGTGGAACAATATGGTTTGATCACGGCGAGCATCTTGTCCAAAAAATTGGCCGCAGGCTTGGAACATCTGGTCATGGACATCAAGGTCGGCAACGGCGCCTTCATGAAAGACTTGGACTCGGCGCGTGCTTTGGCCCATTCGCTTTGCACTGTGGGAACGGATGCCGGCATGCCAACGGAGGCCTTGCTAACCAACATGGATCAGCCCTTGGCCCATGCCGCTGGCAACGCATTGGAAGTGATGGAAGCGGTGCGGTACCTTCAAGGAGATGTCGATTCTGAGCGTTTGGATGAGGTGACAAGGACGCTAGTGAGCATGCTCCTCAGACAATCGGGGTTGGCGACAAGTGACCAGAAAGCCGCTGCCATGATCGATGATGCGCTCACCTCTGGTCGAGCAGCCGAGCATTTTGGCCGCTCCATTGCAGCGATGGGCGGTCCGTCCGATTTCATGGAACGCCCGACGGTGCATTTGGAAATTGCGGACAAACGTCCAGTTTTCGCTGATCAGAAGTTCCACGGTTCTTTTGTGCATCAGATGGATACCCGTGAATTGGGCATGGCGGTGGTGGCGTTGGGAGGCGGAAGAACGCGGCCGAATCAGTCGCTCGATCTTGCTGTCGGCTGTTCTGGTTTTCTGATGCCCGGCGAAGCGGTGAATGCTGAGGTGCCGCTAGCATGGGTGCATGCACGAGATAATGCCGGCTATGAGCTGGCGACACGTCGAATCCAAGGGGCCTATGGCTTCAGTCAAGAGCGGGTAAATCCAATGAATTCGATGTTGCTTGAGCGTGCCAAGGTGTAGATTTGTGGCATGGTGAAAGTCAAGATGTTTGATGCCAAGGAGGCCAAAGGGTCTGCTCGAAATGCAGAAGAAGCCCCGACTGTGGATGCCCAAGCGTTTTATGATGTACTGGAATCCCGACGCAGTGTGCGCATCTTCTCTAAAGACCCCGTTCCTGAGGAGACCATGCGTCGTTGCATGGAGGCCGCTTTGAAAGCTCCGACCTCGTCGAATTTGCAGACCTGGGAACTCCATTGGGTTCGTAGCTCCGAGAAAAAGCAATTGCTGGTCGACGCTTGTTTGGGTCAGCCTGCAGCGGCAACGGCTCAGGAATTGGTCGTGTTTGTTGCACGGCCTGATTTGTGGAAACGCAACAATGGCTGGATGTTGGATCATTTGAATGCGATGCCAGGCACCCCGGGAAAAGCCCTGCAATATTTTCAGAAAATCACCCGAATCGTATACAATCAAGGGCCTTGGAGCGTGTTTCGTCCATTCAAATGGATCTGGTTTTCCTTGCGCGGAATCAAAAAGCCCACGCCACGAGAGCCGATTCATGCCGGACAAATGCAAATATGGGCGCACAAGACGACGGCCTTGGCCGCTCAGAACTTCATGCTCGCTGTGCGTGCTGAAGGATTCGACTCTTGTCCCATGGAAGGGCTTGATTCACATCGGGTAAAACGGCTTTTGGGCTTGCCTCGAGCTGCTGGAATCACCATGGCTGTTTCGGTCGGTCAGCGCGCTGAAGGAGGGATCTATGGTCCGCGTTTTCGATTTGACTCCGCACATTTCATTCACGAACATTAGAGCACATGGCCTGGGTTGAATCGATTGGTACGCTTTTGATGCTCATTGCTTTAGAGGCTGTTTTGGGCATAGACAATCTGCTATATATCGCCATAGAGTCTGGGCGCGTTGCCAAGGAGGAGCGACGCAGAGTGCAACGCATCGGTATCGTGGGAGCCGTGCTCATGCGGCTGGTTTTATTGGTATTGCTCATCCAGTTGATCGCCTTGTTCCAAGCCCCGCTATTCCATGTGGATTGGGGAGATGCAGTACAAGGTCATTTCAATGGGCACAGCCTCATTGCCATGCTAGGCGGTGGATTCATTGTTTACACGGCGGTCCGCGAAGTGTGGCACATGTTGGCTCATGAGGCGTCATCGGATGAGTCGAAGCAGAAGCATCGCAAACCGGCCGCAGCAATAGGGGCCATTGCACTGATGAATGTGGTTTTTTCATTTGATTCGGTGCTCACGGCCATCGCACTGACCGATGTGCTTTGGGTCATGGCGTTGGCCATCGTGTTGAGTGGAGTCGTGATGTTGGCCTTGGCCAATCGGGTCGCTGATTTTCTCAAGAAAAACCGTGCCTATGAAGTGCTGGGGTTGTTCATTTTGCTCATCGTAGGCATCATGCTGCTGTCTGAAGGCGGTCACATGGCGCACCTGACCTTGTTTGGCGGAGCGATTGAGCCGCTGAACAAGACAACATTTTACTTTGTTGTCACGGTTCTGATTGTGGTTGATCTGGTGCAATCAAAGTACCAGCGAAAATTTGAGTAAACGAGCGAAAGACTTGATTGCCTCAATCTTTCCTTGGATCAGGAGCCGGCCATTGGGCGTTCTCAACCACGTTGACAGCCCATGGTAAAATCAAGTGCAAGGGTCAAAGCGCTTGGCGCACCGGCACAATGGCGTATTCAAAAGCATAGTCTCCGTATGGTAAACGGTAAGAAGGCAGCGGCAAAGCGCCCCAACTGTTGACGCACCCAACCCCGGATATAAACCCATCGAGCAACACCTCGGTTTCCTCTCGAGGATTTAGCAGTCGAACGTGGGCTTGCGTGGTGCTTTTTAGGGGGCCGGAATCCAAATCTTCCTGGGTAAAATGAGAGGCGGAGAAGTGCAGCGTGGGCGAGTTGAATCTGGATACGCTTGACGGGCATCGCATGGAATGTGATGGCGTTCTCATCGCACGGAGGGAGGCTTCGTAGTGTCGAAAGCGAAGGATAGCTCGGTTCGAGTAATTGCCGTGTCGGGAAGTTTTTGAGGCAAAAAAGAC
Organism: Bacteroidota bacterium; assembly: GCA_027593035.1. Classification (GTDB taxonomy): domain Bacteria; phylum Bacteroidota; class Bacteroidia; order Flavobacteriales_D; family Sanyastnellaceae; genus UA16. The sequence goes on from JAQCJQ010000016.1 coordinate 27,585, forward strand.
GTAAAACAAGCTAGTATTGATCTTAAACGGATATTTTACTAGTTTTTTGACAAAAAAAGACAACCACCATGCGCCTTTGTTGCGCATGGTGGTTGTCAATGAGGTGGTCTTCGGTATGCAACCTATTTTATGGATGGATTTAGCGGAGATCCCCCGCTGTTCCATGCCAACAACAAATGTCAGATTCAGCGAGTCGATGTCAATGGGGCGCCAGTGACCTGCCAGCAAAAATGTTCGGTGACCTCAGTCTTTCTCTGAATCAGAACCCTCGTAGCCTGCGTTGTGAACAGCCGTGACAGCTCTTCCAGAGGGGTCGACAACATTCTTCAGACTATCGCTCCATTCCAATGCTTTTTCGGTGCTGCACGCTACAGATTTTCCGCCAGGAACTGTAGCGGCACATGCGGCGGATGGAAAGTGCTTTTCAAAGATTGTTCGATAATAGTATCCTTCCTTGGTGACCGGCGGATTGATCGGGAATCGCACGGAAGCCCGAGAAAACTCCTCATCGGAAATGTGGGATTCAGCATGATCCTTCAAGCCATCGATCCACCCGTAGCCCACGCCATCAGAGAATTGTTCTTTTTGTCTCCAGAGAATCTCGTCTGGAATCGTGCCCGCAAAGGCTTCCCGGATGATGTGTTTTTCAATTCGACCATTGCCGCCCATTTTGACCTCGGGGTCGAGTGACATGGCGTAGTCCACGAAGGGTTTGTGCAAAAACGGAACGCGGGTTTCGATGCCCCAGGCCATCATGGCTTTGTTGGCGCGAGCGCAATCATATTGGTTCAATGCCAAAACCTTGCGTACGGTTTCTTCATGGAATTCCCTGGCGTCCGGAGCGAGGTGAAAGTACAAGTACCCACCAAAAATTTCATCGGCACCTTCTCCCGACAGCACCATCTTAATCCCCATTGCCTTGATTTGGCGGGCCATCAGGTACATGGGGGTGGAGGAACGAATGGTGGTGACATCGTATGTTTCGACGTGTCGGATCACATCCTCTAAGGCATCCAAACCTTCTTGAATGGTAAAGATCAAAGGGTGATGCGCTGTGCCGATGTGATCGGCTACTTTTTGAGCGGCAGCCACATCGGGACTGCCCTCCAAGCCGATGCTGAAGCTGTGAGCTCGAGGCCACCAAGCTTCCGTTTCGTTGTTGTCATCCACCCGATTTTTCGCGAAGGATTGTGCAATGGCAGCAATTACACTGGAGTCCAAGCCGCCGCTGATCAGCAATCCATAAGGCACATCTCCCATCAGGTGAGATCGGACGGATTCTGTGAGCTGGGCATTGAGCTCTTTCAAGTCAAGCTTGTTCTTTGGAGCGGTTTTCCAATCCATCCAATCGGTTCGGAAGTACTTGCGCGGAGAAGATTCATCCGAAGACCAAACGTGTCCTGGTGGGAACTCGGAGACATCATCGCACAATGGTGCCAACGCCTTCATCTCGGATGCTACCAACAACGTTCCGTCTGCATCATGGCCGTAATACAAGGGGATGATGCCAATGGGATCACGTCCAATGAGCCATTTGTTCTGCATGGGATCAAACAATACAAAGGCAAACATGCCTTCGATATGATCCACTAAATCGGTTTCAAATTCACGGTACAGCGCCAAAATAACCTCGCAATCGCTGCCGGTTTGGTAGGGATAAGCCGATGTGTTTCGTCGAATCTCCTGGTGATTGTAAATCTCACCATTGACAGCAAGGGCTGTTTGGTGATCGGGGTCGAGGAGGGGTTGTGCCCCACTACTAACGTCCACGATGGCTAGCCGTTCGTGCGCTAAGATGGCATTTGCATGCTGGTAGACACCGGACCAATCAGGCCCTCGGTGACGTTGCAATTTTGAAACGTTCAGAGCTAAGGCGCGCTGTGCTTCATCGGAATTACTCAAGTTGAGTAGGGCAGTAATCGAACACATAATCGAGACTAATTTGTGTGTTGAGTACGCTATTTGCACTAAAAAGGTTGCGATGAATCTCGGTCTATTGACATCCTCGAGGCAAAATCTTCCTACTTTTGAAGCAACCTGTTGATGATGAAACATATTTTTCCGTTCTCCTTCGCTGGCGTTGCGATTGCCGCTGGCTTTTTCTCCCTTTGCACGTTGCAGTCTGTCGAAGCCCAAGTGGCTTCAGACGAGACGCCTTTTGTTCCCAATGAGCTCTTGGTCATGCTGGACACACGGGTTGATTCTGACAAGGTTTGGTCCTCATTGAGTGCCATCGCTTCGTTTGATGTTGTCAGCATTCCATCGCCTTCAACAGGAATTTACCAATTGTCGATTGCAGCGGCGGATTGGCCCATGGCTTTGGATCGTTTTGCAGGCCATCCGCACGTTCGTGCTGTTCAGTTGAACCACACGGTCACCGAACGGGAGACCGTTCCCAATGACCCCAACTTCGGCCAGCAATGGCATCACGTTCAATCGGGCGATCATGACATTGACTCGGATTTGGCTTGGGACATCACCACGGGGGGTACGGCAGGAAATGGTGCACGGATCGTTGTGGCGGTCTTGGAAGGCGGCGGATCGAATTACAACCACGTGGATTTGATTGACAACCACTGGGTCAACACCTTGGAAATCCCGGACAATGGCATCGATGATGATGAGAACGGGTACGTGGATGATTACGATGGGTGGAATTCGGGCAACAACAATGACAACATTGCAGCAGGTGGCCACGGCACGTCTGTTAGCGGAATGATTGGAGCAACTGGAGACAACGGAATTGGCGGGGCAGGTGTGAATTGGGATGTGGAAATCATGCAGATTGATATGCCCAACGGCTTGTCGGAAGCGAATGTGATTGCGTCGTATGAGTACCCGAAAGTGATGCGGGACTTCTACAATGAAACTCAGGGCTCAAAAGGGGCCTTTGTTGTCGCGACAAACGCGTCGTGGGGAATCGACCAAGCGAATCCAGACAACTACCCCGTATGGTGCGCCTACTACGATGAACTGGGAGCTTCTGGAATATTGAATTGCGGAGCGACCACCAACCAAGCCCTCAATGTTGATGTCGTGGGGGACATGCCCACGGCATGCAGCTCAGACTACATGGTTTCAGTGACGGCAACGAACAACAACGACGTGCGGACGTTCAGTGGTTATGGTGTGACCACCATCGATCTAGGAGCTCCCGGTGATCAGGTGTACTTGCCCAGTGGAACCAGTGGCTATGGCAATACCAGCGGAACGTCATTTGCCAGTCCGTGCGTTGCTGGAGCCATCGCTTTGATTTATAGCGTTCCGTGTCCCGACTTGGCGGATTTGGCGGTCAGCAATCCACAAGGCGCTGCTGATCTGGTGTTGGGTTATCTCTATCAGGGAACGGATTTGGTCCCCAACTTGATTACAGAAGTGGCAACAGGAGGTCGATTGAATGTCGCCAATTCTGTAGAGCTAGCGCTCGCTGGATGCGGCCCAGTCGAATGTGATATTGATTCATTTGTGGGCGAGGCTTATTGCGCGTTTGACCAGGTTTCCAATGCGGTCATCACCTCCATGGACCTGACAGCGAACTTTTCCAATTTCCTCTGTGAGGCCCAAATCTTATGCTATCGCGACACGGCTGAAGCCAGTTGGACGTGCGGTTTGACCGAGATGATGGGAGTGGATTTGTCCAGTGGGAATACGGTGACGCTGAATGGATTGAATTCCAGCACGGCGTACGAGGTGTATTTCGCTTTGGACTCCTTGGTCAGCGATACGTTGTTCATTGAAACGCCCAACTGCGATGCTTTGGTCCCAGGATGCACGGATGAATTGGCGGACAATTACAATGCCGATGCGACGATTGATGATGGGTCGTGTGAGTTTCCTTGCCTCGACATTGTCCTGACGATTACGACAGATTGCTGGCCAGACGAAGTGGGATGGAACATTGTCGATTCCAATGGAGGGATGATCGTCGAGGTTACAGCAGGCACGTACGCTGATGAAGAAACGGATGAGGTATGGCAAGGTTGTGTGCCGCTCGGTTGCCACACGCTGACTCTAACAGATGCTTATGGAGATGGATTGAATGGGAGTGTTTGGGGGTCCTGTGACGCGGATGGAAATTACGTTTTGAGTACGGTAGAAGGAGCGGTTATTGTAGCCATGGATGAACCCGACTTTGGCGATGCCATCCAGCATCCATTCTGTCTACCGGTGATTGTTGGTTGCAATGAAGAAGGGGCTTGCAATTATGACCCGGAGGCCAATGCGAATGATGGGTCTTGTTTTGCGGCAGGTGATCCTTGTGATGACGGTGATGATCTCACGATTTTGGATGCCATTGGAGAGGATTGCTTGTGTTCTGGTGTCGAGGAAGTTGTAGGCTGCATGGACGCCGAAGCCTGCAATTTTGTCGAAGAGGCCAATTCAGATGATGGTTCGTGCACCTATGTGGGGCAGGGCATGATCTCAGGGCCAACGGATCCCGTGAGTGGATCGACACAGGTGTATAACTATGACGGGCCTGCGGACCATGCTTATGTTTGGACAGTAAGCCAAGGGGCCTTTGTTGGGGCTTTTGAAGGAGTTGGTGTAACAGCTGTTGAGGTCCTTTGGGACGACTTAGGAGGAGGCATGAATGGCTCAATTGCGGTTTCAGAAACTGATACAATGGGATGCGCAGGCACCGTCGAAATGCAAATCAACCTGCTGGTCAATGGCCTGCATGAGTTGGAAGCCATCGGGATGTCAGCTTACCCCAATCCGGTGACAGAAACCTTGTGGATTGATTGGACGATGGGCTCTAGCAAACCACGAACTCTAGTCATCTACAATGTCCAGGGACAAGCGGTTTACAATGGTGTCATTCGATCAGCACGCACCTCAGTGGATTGTGCTGCATGGGCTGAAGGAGTCTATACGGCGCAGGTGTTCAATCCTTCTGGCTCCGAAACGGCATCGTTTCAGTTGGTTGTGGTGCGTTAATGGGTCACCAATTGCTCAAAAAACTTGGGGACAATTAGTCGAAGGGGGAAGGCCCCACTTCAAACCAAAAAGAGCCACCATGTTGTTCGACGCCTGCCGTGTTGGGGTGATTCCAAAGGGGTTGTAGTTTCTTCTTGAACTCAGGTTGCTCGCTGACCCAAAATGCAGGAAATAGCGGCTGATAGCGCTTTGGGTTGCTCAATAGGGCCATGGCCAACATGTACTGCTCCGAATAAGCGCGGTCACTCATTTCCTGTGGGTAGTCCCAGGGGATGTAGATGTCGTGAATTTGGACAATGACGCCTGGCTTCAAGAGCGGGAACCACTCCAAGAAGGCCACGGTCGCATCTGAATTGGGGAGAACGCGGTGGCTATTGTCGATGAACAAGATGTCTCCGGAATCAAGAGATAGCGCCATTTGGCGTTCCACGGATTCAAATGGAGAGCGGATGATGGTCTGGGAAATCTGGTCGATGTCCGCCCGCGGGAAAGGATCGATGCTGATGATCTCCGTCTGCGTGCTGTGCTGTGCTTTTGCGGCCGCAGCAACCAAAGTGGAATTGCCCGATCCAACTTCAAGGTAACGCTTGGGTTTTCGCGTCGATACCATGCTGAAAAGAGCGGCCATGTCCAATCCGGGCAGGAATCCGTTGTTCCATCCCGGTTTCAGGGCATTCGTTTCTTCGCTGCGTTTCCGAATCGATTGCAGGTCATCTTGAAAGGTCAGGATGTGATGGACTTCCTCCGCAATGAATTCCCGTCGTTCAATCAACAGGCGTTCTAAAAACTCATCCGCATCACCGTTAGCTGGACGCGACCTCGGTTGAAAGGTAACGGGGTAGTCCAAATGCACCGTCTGCCATTTGGTAGAGAGGAACCGGTGCCAATTTTTTATCCAGGAAAGGCGTTGCGACATGTGGGCGAAGATACAATG
>JAQCJQ010000117.1 GCA_027593035.1 Bacteroidota bacterium
CCAACAAACGGCCACGAAGGGTATCGTGTATGGAGCGCGGTTGTTCGTAAATTTCCTTGAGCATGAAATGCTCGTAGCCACCCTTTTCTAACTCTTCGATTTGCAGCTCCAATTCGTGGATTTCTGGAGTGATCACCACATTGTGCAGGTTGCGAATGGTCAGTCCCATTGAACGATGCATCACAGCAACCTCTTCATCATCCAGATAAATGACGTTTTGGGTGTACTCAATGATGGGGGTCGCATCCGATCCAACGAAGTACTCACCGTCTTCACCCACACCAATGACCAGAGGACTGGATTTTCGAGCAGCAATGAGAATTTCGGGCTCATTTTCGTCAATCACGACAATCGCATACGCTCCCTCTACTTCTTTCAGTGCAATTTGAACCGCTTCGCAAATGCTGAGCTTGGAGCGTTTTTGAACCTCCTCGATCAAGTGAACCAACACCTCGGTGTCGGTGTCGCTAATGAAGGTGTGCCCGTTGGCTTCCAAACTTCTTCGAATGGGCTGATAATTCTCAATGATACCATTGTGAATCAAAGCCAAGCTTCCGGAACGCGCTTGGTGGGGGTGCGCGTTGGCATCGTTGGGCGGTCCGTGTGTGGCCCATCGCGTGTGGCCAATTCCAGCGTATCCGTGCAAGGCATGGTCCGTACCAAGGTGCTCCAGCAAATCGGAAACCTTGCCCTTTTTCTTCCCGACATTCAGTTTCCCGGCATCATTCAAAAGCGCAACACCAGCACTATCATACCCCCTATACTCCAATCGCTGGAGGCCTTTGATTAAGATTGGGAAGGCATCCTTCTCTCCGATGTAACCAACAATTCCGCACATAGCCTATTTGTTAGTATTGAACTTATTCGCTCCAGGTTACCACCAACCTCGCATTGCGAGGAATGGAATCTACCTCTTGAGCCAAAGGACCTTCAATGGCTACGCCTTGAAACGATATCCCTGCTCTGGAGGAGACGACGTACAACAAATCGCTATCCAATGTACCGTTGAGCATCCGTTGCATTGTTTGTGAAATATTGAACCGGTATGCACGCTCTTCGGCATCATAGTTTCCGTTGATGTTCAATCCAATGCTCGATTGATCGGGAGTGGAGATGGGTTCTCCCAACTCATTTTCTGTCAGAATGAAGAGCTGATTCGGGATGGGGTAGTGCGCGTTGTTGTGATCCTGATCGACGGGCAACCAAAGCTCAGCTTTGTGGATGGCGCTGTTCGAGCCAATCGTATCTTTCCACGTTGCTAAGTGAGGCAGTGTGATTTGAGTTTTCAGTCCAGCTCCAGAGAAGACGCCGAGCAACGGATGATCGACCTCATCCACAAACGGTTCTGAGAGCGCTTGAAAGGCTCCTTGCCATTCGTGCGAGAAAAGGTTGGATCGAGCACTCAATGGATTGATGATGTAGTCGTAGTACAGCGTGTCCTCATCGTTGTGATAATGCAGTCGCATGTAACTCAAGCCGCTAATGAGGTCAATTCCTACAGCTCCTTCGCCGCCCAGCATGGGATTGGGAGCAATGTGCAAGCCGCGAAAGAAGTTGTTCCAGGATTCATTGGAATCATAGACCTCAGTTCCTGCTTCGAGGAGTTTTTGTCCGAAGGCGTCGTTCAGGTAAATACGGGCTTGGGGGCTCACGGTATCGTTACCGAAATAGAGAACCTCATTGGGATTCAATGGAATGGGTTGGAACATGGGGTCCGCCAAATCTTCAGCCATGTGAGCGAATGCATGGTTGGAGTAGTACGTTGAATCATACTGCAACGAATCCTCGAGCTCGTAAACTTCAATGGTTTGAGAGGACAATTGACCGTATGAGTCGCCCGTGTATCGAAGCGACAAGTACACACTATCCACTTGCGGATTGGATCCGAAGTCAATGTCCGGAGCACTGAGGCGGAATTGGGTAACGAAGCCTCCGGTGTGCCAACCGAAATCTGGATGGTACATGCGCCCGAGCACTGCGGTGCTGAGGTTGTCCGCTTGTAAACTGTCTTCACGGACAGTTCGGCATCGCAAAGTGAGGGTGTCAGTTTGACTTAAACCAAGTAAATCAGCTTCCGCATAGCCCAATCCAACCTCTGTTTCAGGTCGATTGCAACTGTTTAGGGTGGCGAATCCCAATGTGCATGCCATGACTGTCGCGAGAAAACCAGCACGTAACTTCAACATGGTGCGAAGTTCTGTTATTCCGGGACAGCCTCAGCCTTTCCCTCTAAAATCGTATCGTAATAATTGTTTATTTCTCCAACGTACCCTTCCTCACCGTGGTATGAGAGTGTTGGAACATCCGCCTTTTTGATGGCTTCCTGCAATTCATCACTGAGATCTTCCGATCCGACAATCAAACCGTCTGCATGCTGAATAGCCAATCGATTCAACGAATCGAATGATGGATGGGCCATGCACTCTACGCTTTCGGCTGTGATGCCATCCTTGACCATTTTCTCGGCCATCCGCTTGTTCAACGAGCCATCAAAACCTTCATCGTAGATACTACAAACGACCTTGCTTTGGGCGAAGTAAGGGTCCTGGCCATAAAGCTGCTTGAGATAGACAGGCACGACATTCGTCATCCAGCCATTGCAGTGAATGATGTCCGGGGCCCAACCCAACTTCTTCACCGTTTCTAAAACACCGCGCACAAAAAACAAGGCTCTTTCGTCGTTGTCAGGAAACATCTTATCATCCGCATCATGCAAAACGGACTTGCGCTTGAAGTATTCATCGTTGTCGATGAAGTATACTTGCATCCGAGCTGTTGGAATCGACGCGACTTTAATCACCAGAGGGTGATCGGTGTCGTCCACCATGAGGTTCATTCCGGATAGCCGGATCACTTCATGCAACTGATGCCGACGCTCATTTATCTTTCCGAAACGTGGAGTAAATACGCGGATCTCACGGCCTTTCTCATGCACTCCTTGAGGTAAATTCCGACTGACAGAGCTCATCTGAGTGGCCGGCAAAAAAGGAACGATGTGTTGAGAAATGTAGAGTATCCGAGCTTTGCTCATATCGGCCAAGTTTATAGTGAAACGGAGGAATAACGAAGATACGTTTTTTTGAGTGAAAAATCAAGTAAAACCCTGTTAAAATCAGGCATTTTCAAGCGCTTATGGAAGTATTCTACACTTCGAAAGAACTCAAATCACGATTGAGCGAAATCAGAACTCAGGGGCGATCGGTGGGATTCGTTCCCACGATGGGTTCGCTGCATTCGGGGCACGCTTCGTTGCTGCATCTGGCAAAGAGTCAGTCGGATGCGGTGGTTTTGAGCATTTATGTGAATCCGACGCAGTTCAACAACCCAGACGATTTCGCGTCCTATCCCCACATGCTTCAAGACGATTTGGAATTGGCGCAGTTGCTGGAAGTTGATTTGGTATTTGTGCCGGAAACGAAAGACTTGTATGAAGGGGTGCCTTCAGCAATGCCCGTGGATTATGGCAGACTCACCCATTCTTTTGAAGGAGCGAAAAGACAGGGGCATTTTGATGGTGTGGTGGCCATTGTTCGGAAGTTGTTTCAGATCGTTCAGCCATCCAGGGCATTTTTCGGCGAAAAGGATCTGCAGCAGCTGGCCGTGATCAGGGAGTTGGCCAGGAGGGAATTCGAGGATTTGGAAATTGTTCCTTGTGCACTCATTCGAGACAAGGACGGGCTGGCTTTGAGCTCACGGAACGTGCGGCTGTCTCCGGTTGAACGCACCGTTGCCCTGCAATTGAATCGCTCGTTGATGCGTCTGAAAATGGCGGCAGCGAAAGGCTTAGGCGGCGTTTTGGCGTTGAACACGGAGCAACTTGAACTGAAAAACACGCCCGGGATTGATTTGGAATACCTCGATGTCATTGATCCGGAAACCTTTCAGACAGCGGAGCCTGATCGTTGGAGCCAGGGACACGCTGTACTTGCGGTCAATCTTGGATCTGTCCGCTTAATTGACAACCTTTTTTTGGGAGAATAAAAGCGGGAGAGTGAATTTCTCAACAGGGCGCCTGATATTCGGTTTTTCTTTAGAACTTCGCTCAAAACACTGCCACCATGGGAGCCATAGGTCCAACACAGATTATTCTCATTGCTTTGATCGTTTTATTGCTGTTCGGCGGCAAGAAAATTCCTGAATTGATGCGCGGTTTGGGCAAGGGGATGAAGGAATTCAAAGACGCCACGAATTCCGACGAGGATTCCAAAGGAGGCAACAAAGAAGGCAATAAAGAAGCGTGATTCGCGGTATTCTTTGGTTGGTCCCGGGCCTGATTTCGGGATCACTCTGGGCGCAGACCGCCGACTCCATTGACCGACATGTTCAACTATCCGTGTTGGAGAGTTCTTGGTTGGAATGGTGTCAAGCAACGGCATGCGCGAGCAATGATACTGCGCTGTGGAACATTCGAGATTTTAATAAAGGAGAGACGCCGGCCTTGGATACGGCCACGTTGAAAATGCGCATGCAGGTGTTGGACGCCGCTTCGCCCATGGATCTTTCATGGAACCCAGTCGCCCATTCACGGATTGCCTTTTATGCCGCCAAGCGCCCGATTCATTTGGGACGGATGTTGGGACGGACACCGCTCTATTTCCCTGTTTTCGAAGAAGCCTTGGATCGGCATGATCTACCCATGGAGCTCAAGTACTTGGCTGTTGTGGAGAGTGGCTTGAATCCTACGGCCCGATCCCACGCCGGAGCGGGAGGACTTTGGCAATTCATGTACGCCACGGCCCGCGCTCAAGGCTTGCGAATCGACTCCTACATCGACGAACGAAGAGACCCTGTTCGGAGCACGGAAGCGGCTTGCCAGTTTTTGAAAAAACTATACGACCGTTACGGCGATTGGTATTTAGCGCTTGCCGCGTACAATGCCGGGCCGGGCAATGTCAACAAGGCCATTCGTCGCAGCGGGGGCAAGGATAATTTCTGGGAGATCCGATACTTCCTCCCACAGGAAACGCGCAATTATGTACCGGCTTTCATGGCGGTGGTTTACCTCATGGAATTCCATTCCGAGCACAACATTTTTCCTTCAACGTTGCTGTCACCGTACGCAGCGTTGGACACCGTGAGCGTGGAGACGGTGTTGCGATTTGACCAGATCGCCGCGCACTTGGATATGGATGAGCGGGGCTTGGAATTGTTGAATCCCATGTTTCGCTTGAACATCATTCCGGGTCCTCCTGAAAAATGGCCATTGGTCCTTCCGCAAGAAATGATCCCGTCCTTTTTGACTTTCCAGGACAGCATGGTATTGCATGAACCTGAGCGCACGCCCAAAATTGTATTTGTTCCAGAACCGGTGATTTACCGGGTGAAGAGCGGAGATGTTTTGGGCAAGATCGCTTCGAATTATGGGGTGAATGTGAAACAGCTCAAAGAATGGAATGGACTGAATGGCAACATGATTCGGGTTGGACAAAAACTCAAGATCCATGCAAATCCGCGCTCGCTCTAAAGGTTTATTTGTAGGCGCATTGCTCGGATGCGTTGTCGTTCTTTTTTCGGGATGCGGAAGTCAAGAGGGTGCTCGTTATGCCCTTCCTGGGAAGGTGGGTGCATCCGGAGAATTGGTTGTCGTCTGCTCTGATGCGGTTTGGAAAAGCGCCGCAGGGGATACCCTTCGCAGTATTTATGGGCAGCCATTCCCGGTGCTTCCACAATACGAACCGTGGTTTGACCTGGTGCACTTGAAGCCGGGTGCGTTTGATCGTTTTTGGAAGCCGCATCGCAACATTTTAGAATTGGAAGTGGCTGACCGGGTGGATACGCAAACTGCTCAACTGAACATCTACCGTGAAAAGTACTCACGGCATCAGATTTACATGGAGGGCAAGGCACGGAATGCGTCAGACCTAGCCTTGGCTATAGCCGACAAAGGCCAGGACATGCTCAGTGTTTTACACCGCGCGGAGGTGGAGCGGTTTGCCGCGTTGGTCCGATTGGACA
>JAQCJQ010000118.1 GCA_027593035.1 Bacteroidota bacterium
CGATTACGAAGAAGAAGAGGAGGACGTGCCCTTTATGATCGTAGAGAACATGCCCGCTATGGGCGATTGCAAGAAAATGCGGGGTGATGAGCGTCACGAGTGCACGCAAATGGAAATTATCCGGTACGTTTCGAAAAACACGAAATACCCGCCCATCGCCAAGGATGCCGGAATTCAAGGAACGGTCTTCGTTTATTTTGTTGTCGGAAAGGATGGAAAGGTTCGCGACGTGCGCGTCTTGAGAGATGTCGACGCCCGATTGGACAAGGAAGCGACACGCGTCGTGGAAAGTTTGCCTGACTTCGAGCCAGGGGAACAGCGCGGTAAGGCAGTCAGTGTTCAGTACACGATTCCAGTGAAGTTCATCATTCGTTGATGTGACGGATGAAGGCTGTCTCGATGGCCTCAACAATGAAAAGGAAGCGCTCCAATGGGGCGCTTCCTTTCGTTTCCACCCAATGGTAACCGACTTCATCAAGTCGTTGGATGTAACGTTGGTGCAACGCGAGACGATCAGTCTCCTGGGGCATGGACCGCAGAGGATCGGATTCCCAAGGAATGTCGGGTGAACAGAGAATGTAGAAGTCAAACCAGTTTTGCAAACGATGGGCCTGCTCTGGGACCACTCCGAACACCGATGCACCCCAAAGCTCCAAGACGAGACCTCCGGTGTCCGCAATCAACCCAGCGGCGCCTTGGTTCAGCGCTTCGCGTTCAGCTGTTAGAGCCGCATCAAACTGCAAGGTGACGAGGCGATTGAGATCACGCTCATCGATGGTGCCCTTCTGAACACGTGCGTCATACCGCGCGGCTTCAAGCGCCAATGGAAACCCGAAATGTTGGGAGAGTTGGGTCGCGAGCGTAGTCTTCCCCGTGGATTCCACGCCAGTCACCACCAACCGAAGGGGCCGTGTCTTTAAATCCATGGTACAAAATCAAACCAGCCTTCTACAGCAAGCAACGCGTACAAAGCAAAAAGCGCTGCACCCCAGTAAAGTCGGCGCTTCCAGTACAAGGCAATGGCGACTACGTCGATGACCATCCAATACAGCCAGTTGGCTTGCACGAATTGAAGCATCCAAAAACTGGCGATGATGCTTCCTACGGTGGTGAAGGTGTCAAGATGAGGCAATGCCGCTTGCCCCGTCCTCGCAAGCAGACGAGCGGCGACCATCCAGAAGGCCAGTCCCAGGGCGATGGAAATGCCGTGCGCTCCAAGGCTGGCCACCGGAAGCGGATCAGGCCAGCTTTCTTGCACACTCCAAAATCCGTATACAGCCAGTCCGATGTAGAAGACCCACAAGGCTGATTCCGCGATCAATTGGCGTTCCCAGCAAATCCAGGCGAACACAATGGAACCAACTCCGGCGCAGAGAAAAGAGGCTTCGTGGCCCTGCAAATAACCGATGGTGTACAACAAATTGAGCCCCGCGGCGATGGGTTCACCCCAGCGGTGCCATGCTTTGGACGGGCTCGTGTATGCAGCCATCAATCGTCGAATTCGCAGCGACAAGGCGCGGAAAGGAACAATTCGGTGGAAGTGCTCATCCACGTTTTGAGCTGGTATTGTTCTTCCGCAGTCATGTCATTGATGGTCAAGTCAAGCGAAGACAGCCGCGGTAAATCGCCCAAGGATGCCGGAAAAAAGGCAATCAAGTTGGACCATAAATTCAGCGTCTGAAGTTGATTCAGCACATCGATGTTCAACGGAATGGAATCGATGAGGTTGTCACCTAAGCTCAAAAACCGAAGTGCTTTCCAGGTCAAAATGACTTCTGGAAAATCCGTGATTCGATTGCCATTCGCGGAAAAGTGCTCCAAATGCTGAAGAGCACGAAGGTCTGTAGGCAAGGCATCAATTTTGGTCCGATCCAAATTGAGCGCTTTCAATTCCGTGAATTGAGCCAATTCTGCAGGAACCACCCGGAGTTTTTTCCGACTGAGATCAAGGCGTAGCACAGGGACTCCGGCAGCTTTGGCCGCCAGGGCGTCGTCCAAATTGGTGAACACAGGAGCGGATTTCCAAACCGAATCCGAATCCATTGTCGATGTTGACCCAACGTTGAATTGGGCCATTCCAAGCGTTTCGGATGCGAAAATCACCAGAGCACACAACAACATCCATGCGCTCCATCGGAGTAAAGGGTGCGTGGTTGAATGGCTCATGGCGCGATGGAATTGGAGGCTTGGTTCAAACATAGAACGGCCGCCGCAGCATCTTGGTGCAATTGCGCCTTCAATTCTTCGAGGTTGGCGAACGGATGCTCGTCTCGCAATCGTTGAATGAAGCGCACGTGAAGGGTCTCCTCATAGCAGGTCCGACCACCTTCCAACAAATGCACTTCAACACGCTGTTCTTCGATGAGCGCATCAAGGGTGGGGCGCGTTCCAATGTTGACCATGGCCTGAAGCCATGCGGTCTCACCGTCGTATTGAGCAAATGCGGCATAGACCCCTTTGCCTGGAATGAGCTTGTTGGGATCTTCGACTTCGATGTTGGCGGTAGGAAAGCCCATCGTGCGACCAATTTGGTTGCCTTCAACGACCCGTCCAGAGAGGGGGTAAGGCGACAACAGCCATTGCCGGGCTTGTCGGACTTGTCCCGTTTTAATGGCTGCGCGGACCTTTGTCGAGCTGACGCGGGTGTTTTCTACCGTTTGTACCGGAAGCGACTCGACGCTAAAGCCAAAAACGTCACCTAAATTCTGCAAGCTTTCAAAAGTTCCTTCTCGATTGCGTCCGAATCGGTGGTCGTAACCGATGATCACCGCGCTGGGTTTGATGCCATTGACAAACAGCTCCCGAACATATTCAATGGGTGTCATCCGAGAAAGCTCCTCAGTGAAGGGCTGGACCACGAGGTGATCGAGTCCACTCTCCGCAAGCAGCTGCTTGCGCTCGTCCATGGAATTGAGCACACGCAACCGATGGTGCTCTGGATACAGCACAATCCGGGGGTGGGGGTCAAACGTGAGCAGGACGGAAGTGCCATTCAATTCAGTAGCGCGTTGCTTCAAAAGGGCAATGACAGCACGGTGTCCATGGTGCACGCCATCGAATGTTCCGATGGTCAAAACGACTGGAACATCTGCTGAGAATTCGAGGGCGCTGTGGTGCACGTTCACTTTTGCAAAGATAGGATGGGAACAAAGCAGAATTGCTTGTACTTTTGCGCGGAAATTTATTCGGTCAAACCGTAATTTATCGCATGTCTCAACACGGAACCATTTCGCAAGTCATCGGCCCAGTCGTCGACGTAAGCTTCCCCGCTGGAGTTGCTCTCCCTAAAATTTTAGATGCCTTGAGCATTGAAAGAGAAGGAGGGAACTTGATCCTTGAAACCCAAAAACACATAGGTGAGGACACCGTTCGTGCCATTTCGATGGACGCGACCGAAGGTCTCGCTCGTGGAATGAAAGTTTTTGCCATGGGCAAGGGCATTCAGATGCCTGTTGGGGAACAAATCAAAGGCCGGCTCTTTAATGTCGTTGGCGAAGCCATCGACGGCATTGGCCCAATGGATGGGTCTCCAGGACGAGAGATTCACCAAGATGCACCTCGATTTGAGGATCTTTCTACGGCGACTGAGGTGCTCTATACAGGCATCAAGGTCATCGATTTGATTGAGCCGTATGCCAAGGGGGGTAAAATTGGATTGTTTGGTGGAGCCGGAGTCGGCAAGACCGTTTTGATCATGGAGTTGATCAACAACATCGCAAAAGGCTACGAAGGCATTTCCGTTTTCGCAGGCGTAGGTGAGCGGACCCGTGAAGGGAACGACTTGTTGCGTGAGATGATCGAGTCCGGCGTAATCAAATACGGAAAGGCTTTCGAAGAGAGCATGGAAGCAGGAGGATGGGATTTGTCCAAGGTGGACACCAAGGAATTGGCTGATTCTCAGGCGACATTGGTGTTTGGTCAGATGAATGAGCCTCCTGGAGCACGTGCTCGGGTAGCCTTGTCTGGTTTGACCGTAGCAGAGTATTTCCGTGACGGAGATGAAGAGTCAGGAGGACGGGACATCTTGTTCTTCATTGACAACATTTTCCGTTTCACACAAGCAGGATCAGAAGTTTCGGCTTTGTTGGGACGGATGCCTTCGGCAGTAGGTTACCAGCCAACCCTGGCCTCAGAGATGGGCGCCATGCAAGAGCGGATTACATCCACCAAGCGCGGTTCGATTACGTCTGTTCAGGCGGTTTACGTTCCTGCGGATGATTTGACAGATCCGGCACCAGCGACCACGTTCGCTCACTTGGATGCAACAACGGTATTGTCTCGTAAGATTGCATCATTGGGCATTTATCCAGCAGTGGATCCTTTGGATTCGACCTCTCGGATTTTGACTCCCGACGTTGTTGGTGAGGAGCACTACAAGTGCGCTCAGGATGTGAAGGAAACCCTTCAGCGATACAAGGAGTTGCAAGACATCATTGCCATTTTGGGCATGGATGAATTGTCGGAAGAGGACAAGCAAACGGTTTATCGTGCGCGTCGAATCAGCCGATTCCTTTCGCAGCCATTCCACGTAGCGGAGCAGTTTACCGGTATCCAAGGCGTATTGGTTTCGATCGAGGACACCATCAAAGGTTTCCAGCGCATTTTGAGCGGTGATTTGGATCACTTGCCAGAGGCGGCTTTCAACTTGAAAGGAACCATTGAAGAGGTGATCGAGGCGGGCGAGAAAATGATGGCTGAAGCCTAATTCTATCGTCATGACGGTTCACATCCTCACACCCGACAAGACTTTATTTTCAGGCGAAGCGGCTTATGTTGGTTTGCCTGGATCGGATGGAAGTTTGGGCATCATGGATCGCCACGCGGCGTTGATTACCACCTTGAAACAAGGGGAGGTATTGGTGCGTGGTGCGAATGGTGAAGAAACGTTCGAGGTAACCGGAGGAACGGTAGAGGTGCTCAATAACGTCGTAACGATATTGGCAGCCTGACGTTCTAAGTGTTGTCGCAAAAAAAGCCGGGCGAATGTCCGGCTTTTTTTATGCCCCATCCCCAGATTACTGGTGGTGGTAAGGTTCGCCCTTGAGGATGGTATGGGCTCTATAAAGCTGCTCCAAGGCAAAGGGCCGGATCATCTGGTGTGAAAAAGTCATGGGCCCTAGACTCCACTGCTCTTGTGCCAGGTCGCGGATGCGCGGGGCAAACCCGTAAGGTCCGCCAATGACCCAAGCGACGTGTCGGAGACCGCGCACTTGTAATTTTTCGATGTGCTTTGAAAACGCAACGGAACTGTACGACTTTCCGTTCTCGTCCAACAGCACGAGGTGATCGACACCCTTGAGGTGCTTGTCCAATAACTTGGCCTCTTCCTGCATGACCCATTGCGGATCGGGTCGTCCAGAACGCGGTTTGATATCCGGAGTTTCTATGAATTGAAAACGTCCGTAATGCTGGAGGCGTTTCCCGTATTCGGCGTTTCCTTCTTGTAGCCAGGAGGATTGTGTCTTTCCGATGGCGATGAGAGTCATCTGCATGCCGCGAAGTTACGGGCATGAATCCTCTTTGGTCCGAACTATATTCGCAGCATGTTGACGACTGAAATGGAACGGCTGATCGTTTTTGCTTTAGAGGAAGACCTGGGAGGAGGGGATCATACGTCGGCGTCTTCCATTCCCGCTGAATTGCAGCGGGAGGGATTCATTTTGGCGAAAGAATCGGGTGTTGTGGCCGGTTTGGAAGTGGCCAAGGAGGTCTTTCGACGTGTGGATG
>JAQCJQ010000119.1 GCA_027593035.1 Bacteroidota bacterium
GTCGTTTGGGAGCAACCAGTCCGAGGCCTCGCAACCATCGACGTCTCGGCCTATGCACGTGGCGTCTATGCGGTCGAGGTACTGGGTCTCAAGACGCGGGAGCGCCGGACGGTCGTCCTGAGGTAATTGCGAGAAGTTTGTCGTTCTCAGCGGCATTGACGCTAGTTGAAGCCATGAAGTCGGCTAGGGTATCGCAAGAGCTTCGGATGATTCTTCAGAACTCGCTATTGAGAAAGAGCTCGGTTCATAATTCTAAAACCAAACCAAACTATTCCCCTAAGGAACTGGTGTGCGGTTTGGTCTTGTGATTTCCACTCTTTGTAAGCCGTTGATGCTCTTTGGGTTATATTGGCTGTAACCAAATTCTCTTGGACCCGTTCTGATGAGTGCATGGAACTTCAACATTACCGTGTGAATGGAGGCGGGCACGATTGGCCCGGCACCTTTGGGAATATGGACATGGTGGCGCACGAGACCATCTGGAATTTCGTGAAAGAATACGGCCTTGAAGGGCACTTGGATTGCAGTTCGAGCACGCTGGTGAATGAAGGTGCGCCGACTGAATCGTACACGGTGTTTCCCAACCCTGCCCATGATCGGGTCACGCTTTCGACGCACTTTGAGAGACCGTGGACTTACACTGTGACCAATCTACAAGGGCAGGTTGTCCAATCGGGCCAATCCAGTCTGCATCAAGTGGAACTTCCTATGGACAATTTGAGCTCAGGGATGTATTGGGTGCAAATGGGAACGGAATCGGAGATTTCACCCGCATTGCCTCTTGTGGTGAGGCATTGATGACACTGTTGTTGTCTGAGAAATTCCGGTACGGATAACGGCTATCGATTTTGGACTCCAAGGGCTATGCGTTTGGATGCTTGTTAGCCCCAGTAAAACAAGCCTTTTTTCACTCAAAAAACGCAACCTTTTGAGGTGAAATACGTAAAAGAAGGTATGAGTAAACTAACCGTTACCCCCTTCATTTCTAAAGTGTTTTTGATGGCATATTCCAATGACATCGAACGTCTAAACGAACGCATTGAACGTCGCATTCATTGGAGAAAAGAGTTTCTGAAACGATCCTCCAAAGCAGCGACCAAAAAACTCAAAGCGATGTGGAACAACCTCTCAAAAGGTCACCTCTATCAACTGAACAAACTCAAGAGCGAACGACTGCGTTTGGTGCTTTCGTTGTCATTTGGATTTGTCGCTATTTGCGGAGTTTCTGTTGCCTTTAGTGCATTGATGGTGGGGTTGGTACGGATGGTTTTGCCGTTCTGACGAACGTCGCTGCATCGCACCTTACTGAAACACCCGAATGCAGTCGATCGTCATTTCCTGAGGAAATGAGGTGGAGGCATCGGGGTAACCCGGCCAGTTTCCTCCGACGGCGATGTTGAAGATGAAAAAGAACGGCTGGTTGAACGGATACGGTTGTCCGTTCATTTGCGAGCTGTTGATGGAGAAGAACTCCACATCATCCATGAGCCAACTGATTTGATTGGCTTCCCATTCCACAGAAAACAGGTGAAACGCATCGCTGAACTGCTCGCCGCTCGGCAGGCTGATGCTGTTGCCCGTGTATTGGTGCACGTTGAAGCTACTTCCCCAGTGTGCGGTTCCGTGCGTCGTTGAGGGGAGGTTGCCGATCAATTCCATGATGTCAATTTCGCCACACGAGGGCCATCCCGATTCTGCGAAGTTGCCTCCGAGCATCCAAATGGCCGGCCAGATGCCTTGTCCTTCTGGGAGTTTGGCACGCACGTCGATGCGGCCGTACTGAAACTCCTGTAAATCTTCTGACTTCAAGCGAGCCGAGGTGTAGCCCGATCCTTCTTGGCGTGCCGTGATGGTTAGGAACCCGTCGGCCACGGAGCTGTTGGAAGCCGCGTTGGTGTAATTCTGCCATTCGTTGTTGCCCCAACCCGAAGCGCCGAGTTCATGCGTCCAATTGGAGGAATTGATGGCGTTGCCGTCAAATTCATCTGACCACACCAGTGTCATCCCAGGATAGGAATCCGCCGCGGGATACCCTTCTCCCGTTTCATCGTCATTGCCCGTGTCAATCCGCGTCAGGACATACGTGAAGTACAGCTCCGCTGGATTGCAATTGACATTGTCTCCCTGTGTCTGGAGAATCAACGTGTTGTCCGTGAGGCTCACGATGTCATACACCAAGCCGCCATCCGTCGTGCCGATGAAAGGGCAGGAGCAAGCGCCCGTTCCGGGGGTCAATTCAAAGCTGCCAATCTCGCCGCTATCGCTGCCGGGCGTGAAGTTCAATTCAGACGAAGAACAGGTGTAGGTCTGTTCAGAGTAGTTTTGAAACGCATCGATGATGCTGCCGTTGTAGTTGGTGGTCAACGAGCCGTCCGCTTCGAACGTATAGACGTCATCGTACTGAGCCGACTGCAGCCCTCCCGGGTCGCTGGAATACCATTCGTTGCTGCCCGCCGCAGGTCCCACCTCCACCGCGCCGGCCGCGGTGCTCATCGCCCAAGACCCGACAAGCAATTCAGGAAAAACGCCGCTCCCCCCGCAGATGCCAAAGGCATCCTCGAAAAGGCACGCTTCAGAAGGGTCGTTCAAATAATTGCATGCAGACAGATCAACGCACAAGTCGCTGTCGTCCCAAATCCCGTCTTGATCGCTGTCCACTTGACCAAAGACCCCCAAGATCGCCAGGATGTCCATGATGGAAATTTGGTAGTCTGCATCCACATCGGGATTCCATCCACATGTGGATTGGGCACTCCCAGACGTGATCAACAATAGGCTCAATACTCCACTCAGTAACACTTTCATTTGTTCCTTATCATGCGCATTCGCGTCGACTGACTCGACGTGATCTGCAATCTAAAGTTAAGAATTATTTGTTGCAGGTTCTGTAGAGTAGCTGTGTTGTCCTGTTTTTGGTCGCAAAGGCTTCTTTGAAGATTTACGGCACCTGACGTGGTGATGTGCTTAGAATCGCCTGTTATTCGAATGGTTCGTTGATCAATACTGCTTCCTTGGCGGCCAAATCAGCTTCGCGCTCAGCCAGGATGGACTCAGCTTCTAGGACGGCTTGTCGCGCATTGACGATACCGCCGCTTTTGCAAAAACGTTTCATCGGCAACGCCATGATAAACTCATCGAGTGGGACATCCGGCGGCAGCACTTTGAAATCGGGTTTTTGCACCGACGCCATCAGGATTCCCTTGATTTCAGCTGCACTGAATTCTGGGTAATGCGCCATCAAAAGGGCAGCGACGCCGGCGACTACCGGCGCGGCCATGCTGGTGCCGCTATTCCGTATGTATGCGCCCTCCAATCCGGTGGAAAGGATGTCAATCCCGGGAGCAAACAGGTCCACTTGGCGCTTGCCGTAGTTACTGAATTCAGCCAACAGTGTTGCGTCGTAGCTGCTGCTGGAGGCGCCAACGTTAACAAATATGGAATCGACGTTTCGGAGCCGTCCCGGGTTGGGGTAGAAGGGCCAGTTGTCGATGTTGGTGGCTTCATTGCCCGCAGCGTGGACCAACAAAACGTCATGCTCAGCCGCGTATTGGAACGCAGCCCTCACGCTGTCAGGGTGGGTACTGACGTACTTGCCGAAGCTCATGTTGATGATGTCGGCGCCCGCGTCAACGGCATAGCGGATGGCATTGGCCACGTCTTTGTCGAGCTCATCGCCACTGACCACCATGCGGATGGGGATCAATTCGACCAGGCCTGCTGCGATGCCATAGGACTCGGACCCTGGAAGGCGGTCAGCTCCAATGATTCCCGCGACATGAGTCCCGTGATCATCGTACTTTTCGTCTGCCAATGGATTGCCGTAACCGGTTTCGGGTTCATCCGCTGCACGAGGATTGAAGTGGGGATTCATCCAGTATTCATCCATGTTCCAGTTTTGTTCGAGGTAATAGGTTAGATCATCGAGGGTAATGCCATCTTCCATCAGGATTTTTAAAAACTTGCGCTGGCCCCGATCGAGTTCAATGGATTTTCTGTGGAACCAGATTTCTTCGAAATTGTCAGGATAATCTCCCGTCACATCCGTGAACGGCATGGCATATTCGAGGTAAATGCTCGTCCAAAACCAGCAATCATCGCCGTACTCCTTTATGTTTCGAAATTCGTCCTCGACCAGTTCCATATCGATGTCCTCGAGCCATTGGGGCATAGGGAGTTTGCTTCTCGTCAAGCTGTCGTGCAAGTGCTTGATGTACACGGCTTCGTAGCGTGCCATGTGAATGTTTTCGCCCAAGGAGTCCACTACAAAATTCCAGCCGTGCACGTCGTCGGCGTATCCGTTGCCGTCATCGTCGATTCCATTGCCGGGGATTTCGAGCGCATTGGTATAGATGCTCGAGGCAAGGGCGTCGTGATCGTAGTCGATCCCACCGTCTAGGATGGCGACTTTGACCGTCGTTTGCGGGTGTCGGTCATTCAGAAGGGCCAGCGCTTGAGGCAAGGCGATGCCGGGTATGCCATCCACCTCATACGCTGAGAGGTGCCACGGCGTGACGGGGTCAGATTGGCTCCATCCGGAGAAGCTGATCAGTAGCGCAACGACTGCCATTGCTGAGGAGGTAAGTTTTGGGGAGGTGTTCATGGGGGTGTTCATTAGGCGGTTGGTTTAGGGAGGTAATCAGGGTTCAATCGATTCAATGCAAACTCACGTTATGGGGAGCTACAATGGCTTCTCCCATGGTCAATCCTTCGACGACTCGGAATCGGTCAGACTGCTCAATGACGGAAATGGCGGTTTCTCCTTTGGTATGCGAAACACGGGCCGCGTATTCATCCAGTAGTTGGCGTTCTGGATGAGTTCGCCGCTGAATAACCAATTCTTCGGACTCACTCATTTTAAGTGTCGTGAAGTAGATCATTCCATTGAAGGCTTGCGTGTGTTTGCATATCGGTATGACCTCTCCGGTATCTGCGTTGATGGTGAAAACATCAAAAAAAGCCATGTCAGTGTCGGTATCGTTGATGATGGTTAAGCTAACCGTTTGTGCAGTGGTGCTGATTGTAGCCAAGAGGCCACAGAGGATGAGTAGGTATTTCATGGTGGTGTGATGTGTGAAGGATACCGAGGCTTCAAGCCGGTGGGATGAGAATGTCTGTGATGGCGTCGACTGTGAGCTCTTCTTGGGGCACGACGGTCATGGGAAACGTAAAGGATTCCAGATCTCCACTGATGCCGGACAACGCTCGGACATCGACGTAGGCCAATTGTTGGTCGGCTGTCACGCCGATCAAAAGCTGGCGTTGATTGGGATTGAAAGGAACCCGGTTGGATGCACAGGGATAGAGCACCCGGTTGTCGATGTCGATGATTTGGAGATTGGTCAACTCGAGGGGGACACCTTGGGCGTTTTCAAACGTGGCCATCAATTCGACGGGAGCGTCAATGACAAACGGCTTGTCGATGTTGAGGACGCCAAAAGCCAACACTTCCAAGGTCCGCATGACGCGCTTTTCAGCGCTGCGCTGGCGCCAGGCTTGGCTGTCTTCTTCAAGGAGCATTTGTTGCTTGGCCAGGGCCCTCAGGTGACGATCCCAAGCGCGCTGAATGCGTTCTTTTTCCCGTTCCCGTTCGGCCAGCATTTTCCGGTTCTTCTTCTGGTATTGTTTCAATGCCTGGGAATAGGATTCGCCCTTTTCGAAAGCCAAGTAGCAGGAGCACGTCTCTTCTCGTGCGA
>JAQCJQ010000120.1 GCA_027593035.1 Bacteroidota bacterium
GCCGCATACGATGAGCACTCCCATAGCCATGATCCACTCTCGACCAACGCCTGAGATTCGGGATTTAAGGCCTTCAGCTACCGCATAGGCCATGGCTGCAAACAGCACAGGGAAATTCCAATCCAACATGCCCGATCCAAAAGCGTAAATCACCACCAAGCTACCGGAAATCAACACAAGCCCTTCTCGTTTGGTGTTCAATTGGGTCCATCCCTTGAAAGCTCCCCAAACGATGGGAACGGTCAAAATTGATAGGACCACGTCCTTAATAAAGCTCTCATAAGGAGTCAAAGGGATCGCATTTCCAAAACATCCACATGCCAAAACACATTGATTGGCAATTTCAACGGATGCACCGGTCGCGTCAACAATCATCTTGGTCGCAAACGGATCGCAATTTGCCGTGTACCAGGTTAACCAGGTGAAAAAGGCCATTAAAATCCCCGTGAGTGTGGCTGTCAGCTTGGGCAATGCCCCGATGACCATGGCAACTCCCAGCAGGATTTCGCCGATGCAAATGATGACGGAAAGGGAAAGCGCATAATCTTCCAATCCCGGAAGATTCAAAGCTCCCGGTTCAAAATATTCCTCCAACTTGTACATGAAGCCCAAGGCATCATTGGACTTGATCAAACCCGAAACTATGAAGAGCGATCCGACCAACAGCCGGCACAATTGAACTAGGCCTCGAAAAAATTGCATGCCAAAAGATTTGAGTAGCAAGTTAACGACGCAAACGGAATCAAGAATGACTCTGAGCGGGTTCTTCTAACAGAATGAGTGCAAAAATTGCATAATTCGCCATGTCCTGGTAGTTCGCATCGATTCCCTCTGAAACTTGGGTCACACCCGCATGATTTTCTATTTGCTTCACCCGTAGGAGCTTCATCAGAATCAAATCGGTCAGGGAACTCACCCGCATATCCCGCCACGCCTCGCCATAATCGTGATTCTTTCGAATCATCAGCGCGCGCGTTTCATCAAAAGCCTTCTGGTACAACGCGATGGCCTCCTTGGGATCGAGTTCCATCGGTTCGTTGGTGGACATGCCACATTGAATCAAGGCCAGCAAGCTGTAATTGACAATCGCGATGAATTCTGAATCGATGCTCTCATCCACCATGGATTTACCCGTTTCCTGCAACGTGCGAATGCGATTGGCTTTGATGAATAGCTGGTCCGTTAAGGAAGACGGTCGCAAAATTCGCCAAGCCGTACCATAATCAGACGTTTTCGCCTCAAACAGACGGGCGCATTGCGCGAATGCCCGGTCGTATTGTGTTAGGGTTTGTTCTAGCGTCGTCACGGAATCAGTGGCTCTTGGAATAACTTGCGGAAAGATACAACGAACCGATGGATGGCATGCAGGACCGCAACATGAACGAACCCGATTTCAAATCCTATGAATTGACCGCTCCCGGTAGAAACCTTGTTCTGGATGCTCCCAAAATCATGGCCATCTTGAACTGCACGCCCGATTCATTTTATGACGGTGGACGATTCAACGCAATCGATTCCGCCATTGAACGCGGCTTGGACCTCCTGGACCAAGGGGCCGACATCATCGATATTGGTGGGCAATCCACAAGGCCCGGCGCAACGGAAATTGACGTTGCGGAGGAATGGAGTCGGATCGGCGCTGTCATCCAAGGAGTTTTGGACCGCAGACCCGACGCTTGGATTTCCGTGGACACGCATCGCGCAGAAATTGCCCAGCGTGCCCTGGAATCTGGCGCTGCGATGATCAATGACATCAGCTCTGGAACGCTCGACCCTGAGATGTTGGCAGTCGTTGCCCAACACAATGTCCCCATGGTATTGATGCACATGCAGGGGACTCCGGAGACCATGCAAAATGCTCCCCATTATGACAACGCCATCGAAGACGTTTATCGCTGGCTCGAAAAACGAGTGAACGAAGCACACGATGCGGGCATCCGCGAAGTCCTTGTGGATGTCGGATTCGGGTTCGGGAAATCAATGGAACACAACTACGCTTTGCTTGCTGGCCTCGACCGATTTCACGGACTTGAAGCGCCGATCATGGCCGGGTTGAGCCGGAAATCGATGATTTGGAAGGCCTTGAATGGCACTCCAGAAACGGCCTTGAATGGCACTACGGCAGCTCACGCATGGGCACTCGAACGCGGGGCACATGTTCTGCGCGTTCATGATGTCGTGGCGGCAAAAGAAACGGTCGCCTTGCACGCTTTGCTGCGCCCAAGACGACCGTAATCAAGTCGAAAATTCTTGCTTAAAAACAGGCTCAGCGGATCACCACTTTGGCCGTCTTTCCGGTAGACACCAATCGCAAGGAATAGATCCCGTTCGGCACGTCGGCCACATCGATGTGCAGTCCTGGCAATACCGGAAGCTCATTCCAGCGCTTCACGAGTTTACCCTGTAAATCATACAATTCCATGGCAGACTGGCCGTGAAACCCTTCGATCATCAAGAAATCAGTGGCTGGATTGGGGAAAACGTTGAACGAAAGGTCTGGCGTGACTACCGGAACTGACACAGCCTCCGGCGCAATGCTCGCACTCGGCTGCACCATGAAAAAATGGGACATGGTGCTCACGCCAACATTGCCGCTACTGAAGTACGGATAATTGCTCCAAGTGCCATCAAATGCAGGCGCATCCGATTCCGGATTGGTGTCAAAATACCCCACCAATTCCAGGGTACCCGAAGCCGCCGCCGTGTTGTCCAAGATTCGGAGACCACTCAAGTAGTTGGATTGATAAATCTTATCGCCAATCACATACAAATTGTGGTCAATCGCTTCACTTGGCGCTTCGAAAAAACCAATGATCGATGGCGCATCGAGGTTCTCAATGTCCATTATGTACGTTCGGGTGTTGTTACCGAAATTCATTTCGTCCAACTCATCATTGAAGAAACACAACCGGTGGTCATCACTGACCCAGCCTTGGTGCGTATACCCCGATTCCGCATAGGACAGCTGAGAAATGAGCTGGGTATCACTCTTGTCTTCAACATCCACAATGGCAATTCCCGATTGGCCGTTGAAACAAAAAACCACTTCACGCCCCGCGTAATCCTGGTCCGGTCCGTTGTATACCACTGGATGGATGTCATGTGAATACGAGCCGTCGTATGAACCAACCAAGGTTGGATTCAATGGACTGGAGATGTCCATGATGTGCATGCCCCCTCCAAAGGTGTTGGTACCGATGGCATAAGCGAAGTCCGTGTCCTCATTGATCATGATGTTGTGCGCATTGCCAAAACCGTCATAATAAGCGTCCGGAGAAAGCTGCGTTACCTCATCCACCGGCAAATCCAAAAGAGCCACCAAGTCGATGACCTGCATGCCGTGGCCTCCGGCTTCAGAAACGATGTATGCATGATCTCCATTCACCTTGATGTCCCGCCACAAGCTTGGGCTCGAGGCCGTGGGCAGGTTGGCGAAGTACTTCATGTCTGTTGGATCCGTCACATCGATGAAAGCCGTGCCATTGGACCGGCCATACATTGCGATTTCTCGTCCAGTTGCAGCGTTTGACCAACCCCAGCAATCGTTGCCATTAGCTCCACCGCCTAGGTTGGCAATGGACTCGACGTCCAGAAGTTCGACATTCAAACAGGGATAGCCCCCTGAGTTGGGACCTTGCGGTTCGACGACAATATCATAGAAAAAGTAGTAGTAATTGAATTCGTTGTCTCCCTGGATGTTGGTACCCGTGATGGCTCCATACTCACCGATGGCATAGGGGTAATTGATGTCGCTGTCAAGATCGTCTCTCCAAAGCTGAGGATTGTTGGAAATGGACCCCAAACCAAAGGATCCTGGACCTGCAGCCCATCCCAGTTCCACCGTGCTCTCACCATCCGGAATGTCCACCACCAAAGTTTGCAAGACATCATTTCCCATTGAGAAAAGAGCCAATGAACGCGGACCACTCCCGTTAGCGAATACTTTTGCCGACACAATCGTCACCGGCTCATAGAATTCAAAGACATTATAATAGCCACTGTTGTCGTGGTATTGGCCTGATTGCATTTCGGACAATCCACCCATAGCTGGCTCACCCTCTCCTCCAGACAATTCACACGGAAAAGGATTCTGGCTCCAAGACAACGTGCTCGAGCACATCGCTGTGCCGAGAAGAAAAAGCGAGAAAGTTCGTTTCAACATATTGGATTTCTTCAGATATACAGGAAGAACCGAGTTCGCGGTCGATAAGTTGCTCATCGCTGAATAAATTAATTCGCGATGAATTCGTTATTCAACGGCAAGAATCCGTAGGCCTTGCTATAGCGCAACATTTGCTCCGTGAAATTATCAGGGAAGGTCAAGTTAACCTGCGCAATCTGCCCTTCTTCGATGTACACCGCTTCCATTTCTGGATTGATGAATCCCCCATATGGTGCAATGCCCAACTTCTCAGAACGATCCAACACTTCTTGGTGAATGGCCGGATCCGCTTTTACGCCATACCCTTCAACAAGCGCTTTTGCAGCCTCATAGTCCCCTTGCGATTTGATGCGTTGAACTTCCTGGAGCAACTCGCCAAACAAGCCACGAAGGGCCTCATAATCCTTCACATCCAAATAGGTGTTGCCATCCCGTGTGACCTTTTCAATGATCCCAGCCTCCGCGCCATGCTCAAAGCACCAATGGCTGATCCAAGCGCGATTGCGCATGTGGGCCTCTTCGATATTGGCTCCCAACTCCAATCGACGCAGTTGCAACATCATCCCGTTGCGGATATAGCTATCGTATTCGGCACGTCCAGTTTCCAAGGATTCCATGAGTCCCAACTCCACCATTTTCTCATCGAGCATGAAGTACAGGGCTACCAAATCGGCACGGCCTTCTTCCAGTGTAGAGCTGTATTCTTTGATCGTTTGCTTGGGTTCAGCAATGCCTTCTTCCAACTTACCCGAGGCGTGGCCAATCACTTCATGCATCGCCGTGTGCAGTTTGCCTGCGAGCGCACTGTGCTTTTCAGCCATCACAACCTCTTCGCCATCATGAGCAAATTCGCTCAGCATGCCGCCACCACTGGCTTGATCATAGGCCTGGACGATGTTGCCTAAGCTGACCGACTTCGAACCGTGGATCACGCGAATCCAATTGGAGTTTGGAAGGTTCACGCCAATCGGAGTGCTGGGTGATGCGTCGCCGGCCTCGCCGGCCACGTTCACCACATTGTAGGTAATGCCCACGACCGTGTCTTTTTTGTGTTCTTCCAAAAAGGGCATGTGGTCCTCAAACCATTGGGCGTTCTCCATCAACACCTTCATGCGCTCACTGGCATCAAAATCCTTGATTTGAACCACTGTCTCATAGCTTCCCGTGTAGCCCAATGGGTCATTGTAAACCTCAATGAAGCCATTGATGTAATCCACATCTCCCTCGGTATCCTGCACCCAATTGATGTTATAGAGCTGCCATTTCACCAAATCGCCGGTTTCATAGTAAGCGATCAAGTTTCTCAAAGCCGCCGCTTGCTTATCATTTTCAGCGTATTGGGCCGCTTGATTCAACCAAAAGACGATTTGCTCAATGGCTTCAGAATAGAGTCCCCCGACCTTATAGGTCTGCTCTTCAATGGCACCCGCCGCATTGCGAACGAGGCGTGAATTCAAGCTGTATTCCACCGGTGTGCGTGTTGACCCAT
>JAQCJQ010000121.1 GCA_027593035.1 Bacteroidota bacterium
TCTTTCGGAATTTGATTGTAAGCCCTTACAGCACGCGGCGAAAATTCTCACAGCTGATCCAACGAGAGATGCAGCATGCCGAGGACGGGAAACCTGCGAGGATCCTTCTCAAGCTCAACAATCTCGTGGACGCGGACATGATTCGAAAGCTTTACGCTGCCAGCAACGCAGGGGTGCGAGTTGATCTGATCGTTCGCGGAATCTGCTCTTTGATCCCCGGCGTCAAGGGCATGAGCGAGAACATCCAGGTGCGAAGTGTCATTGGTCGTTATCTCGATCACGCGCGCATTTTGGTTTTTGCCAATGATGGCCATCCCGATTATTATTTGAGCTCAGCAGATTGGATGACACGCAACTTGGACCGCAGGGTCGAAGTCAGCGTGCCCATTTTGGATCCGATGTTGCAAAGTGATATTGCTACTTACCTGGAAATGCAATTGCAAGACACGGTCAAGGCGCGGCGTGTGGACAAACGCATGACCAACACATTCGTTCGTTCCAAAGGGGGAAAGGAGCCGCTCAACTCGCAAGAGGCCATGCATGCATTCCATGCGGAGCGATTGAAAAAAAGCACGGATTGAATGCTTGAAAAACAGTCAATGATTCTTTGTTGGATTCGACGTCACCATTGTTTTGTGCCTTAAATTGGTTCATGCGTTTTGGAGCTATTGATATCGGATCCAATGCAGCGAGGCTGCTAGTAAAAGATGTCCGACAAAAGGAGGGCGTCATCATCGAACAGAAGATTTCCTTCATCCGGTTGCCCATCCGTTTGGGAGAGGATGTGTTCGAAACGGGCTACATATCGGAGGCCAAAGAAGCCAGTCTATTGAAAACCCTCAAGGGATTCCGATACTTACTGGAAGCCCAGGGCATTGAATGGTTCAGAGCGTGTGCGACCAGTTCGATTCGTGAGGCGAAAAATGGCGAGGCGATTGTGCAGCGCATTGAGCAAGACTCAGGCATTCGATTGGAATGCATCTCCGGTCAACAAGAAGCGGATATTATTTTTCAAAACTTCCGAGGCCCTCTTTTTGAAAAGATCAAGGATGCGCTTTACATCGATGTGGGTGGAGGGAGTACGGAATTGACGTTGCTTCGAGAAGGAAAGAAAGTCCGATCGCAGAGTTTTCAGCTGGGGACTTTGCGGGCACTAAAAGGAGGGATTCCCGATGGAGAATGGGATGCCGTAAAATCGTTTGTTGATCACATTCGCAACCCGCAGTCTCCGGTCATTGCCGTAGGTACAGGGGGCAACATCAACCGCTATCATCGGCTGAGCCGCGTTGAACGGAATGTTCCGATGTCCATCGATGCGCTGCGGGATTGGCACCAACTAATCCAGGCATGTCCTTTGCAGAACCGTATGCGCACATTCGGACTCAAGCCAGACCGAGCTGACGTCATCGTCCCCGCAGGCGAAATTTACATCCAGGTGATGGAACTCACAGGGTGTTCAGAAATCCTTGTCCCCAAAGTCGGACTTTCAGATGGCATGATCCTGGGCCTTTGGGAGGCCTACCTCGCAGACCAAGAAGCGCGAAAGGTGAGCCTTGCCTGAACGGCTGGCTACACCTTATAATTTGGTGTTGAGAAATTGTTCCACTTCGAAGTGGCGCTTTGGCTTCAAAACGATGGTCCCCTCTTTGTCTAGCAGGAAATATGTCGGCGTTGCGGTTACTTTATAATCCGCAACAACCGGGCTGTTCCAAGCTTGCAGTTGACTGACATTGGGCCAGGTCATCCCATTGGTTTCAATGGCCGCTCCCCATGTTGAACGCTGCTGGTCCAAGCTGACTCCAACAACCTCAAATCCTTTGAAGTTGTATTTGGCATACAACGGGCCGATGAACGGAATCTCTTGTTCGCACTTGTGACACCAAGAGGCCCAAAACATGACGAGTGTGTATTCGTTTTGCTTGCAGGTCGCCATCAAATCCAAAGTGCCTCCTTCAAATCGGGCGATGTTGAAGTTGGGCGGTGTTTTCCCGACTTGCAAGTTGATGATGCCCTGCGCTCGAATTCGAATGGCATCACTCAAGTCAGCGCCGCAATCTTCATCAAAAATGTAATTGTCCAGGATGTATTGGCAAATGGTTTCTTTTCCGGTGTTGTAAAATCCATCCAGCATCGTGTACAATACACTTTCCAATGCCTTTGGATTGGGTTCGAAGTGCGCTTTGACCAGGTCGATGCAGCCGAGGAATCCACTGTCTGAACCGCCACTGAATGAGCGCATCATCGTTTGAATGCGATCGCTGAGCGCCATGGATCGAATGACGCTGTTGTCGAGCGGGTCGATGTCTTCAAAATAGCGCCCTTTGGAGTCGGGGTATTGCGGGTTTTTCCAAGACAACCATTTGGCCAAGTAGGTTCCTGGGTTTGACGCAATCAATTCATGCTGGGTCGCAATCAACTCTTGCTCCTTCTCCTTGATCTGCGCTTCAATCCGTGATTGGAAAGCCCCTGCATCCTTGATGGACTTGCGAAGATTTTGAATTTCACGGTTGACGGTAAATTCATTGGCGCTGTAAGCAAACCATCCCGTGTTTTCAGGGGAGGCACTGGCGGTTCGGTTGGCGCTCAGACGATTCGCGTTGAAAGTGAGTGTCAACTCCGGCTCGTCAGGATTTAAAATGATATTGGTAACGTTGGTTTCGCTGTTCAGGGCCAATTGGTAGAAGCCGCGGCTGACTTCGAGGGTGCCGAAATCAAAGGCTTGATTGGCCAATCGTGTTTTGGCAATTTCGAAGGTGTTTTTGCCTTCCGTTTCGTACAAGATGACTTCGCCTCCTCCAGGAAAATTGATTGTACCATGCACATGGACAGGACCAGTTTTATCGCCCTTGTTCTGCTCATTGGTTCCATTCATGTAGGATGAAGAGACCAGGGTTTGCGGGGTGTCTTGAGCAGAAGCAGTAGGAGCTTCCGTTGCAGAAATACCTACCGACTCAGCGGAAGAAGAGGATTCTCCAGAGTTGCAGGCAGAAAGGACAAAACACAACCAAAAAGAGACGAGCGTCATCATTTTCATCGAAATTCAATTTCACCAAATTTAAGAATGAAACCTCTTGCATCGAAGTCGAATCCGCGTGTTGGCTTATCTTCACTTTTTAGAATTGAGAAACCATGGACAAGGGGACCGCTTTGACATTGCTAGGATTGGATGGTGACGCCTCTCAAGAGGACGTCATGGAGCGATTGGACGCAGAAACATTTGCTGTGCGTGATCACTTCTTACGGCAACCGATTGTGCCGGCCTTGTTCCGTTCCCGTGTGAACCGACTGGTTCAGCTCAGTGATGTAGCGCAATCGTTGGCAATAGCCCCACTTGGAGCATCGGTTGATTTGCCAGATTTGCTTCCAATAGGAGCGAACTTGTTGCTTTTGGTCCGGAATCACATCGAAAATATCCGGCGTCTGCGCACCGATATGGCAGCGACGTTGGACCCAGATGTTTTGGCGCATTTTGGGAACACTATGACCAATTTACAGCTCCGCTACATGGATGGGTTTCTAGCCGAAACGAACGATTGGGATGAGGACAGGACATGGCCAGAAGGCATTCCTGCGCGTGAAGAAAAGGATTGGCAGGAAGTGCTCAATGCGATCAATGATGGACCCAATGCAGCCGATGCGATTGCCTATGAACGGAGCCGTATCCAATTGATGGTCGCCCGCGAATTGTCCTAAAAAAGACTCCCAGCTATTCTCTTCCCAGCGCGATGATCGGATCCAACCGAGCAGCTTTTCGCGCGGGATAATAACCGCTGGCCAAGCTCGTGACGAAGCTCAGGAACATGCCGAGCGCCATCCAGCCCCATGGAATCACAAACGGCGTCTCCATGAATGAAGCGATGAGGTTGCCGACCACCAACCCAAGGAGCATCCCCGTGAAACCGCCCAACTGGCCAATGATGATGACTTCAACCAGAAATTGAGTGCGAATGGCTTTCGGAGAAGCGCCCAAGGCTTTTCGCGTGCCAATTTCACGGGTTCTTTCTGAGACACTGACCAGCATGATGTTCATGAGGCCGATGCCCGCACCAAACAAGGTGATGATGCCGATAAAGGAAGCGGCTAGGGTAATGCCCTGGGTGGCCTCTTTCAAGGTGGAGACTAGCCCATTGCTCATCGCGATGCGGAAGGAAGAGTCTTCACCCGGCCGATCTCCGCGGATCACACGCAGAATACCGGTTGAGGCCTCGGCTAAGGGAGTCAAATCTTCGGCTTTATCGACGGCGCAGGACAGGGAATAGCTCCGTCCTTCATCGGAAAATTGTTGCCGGAGACAAGGAATGGGGATGTAGCATTGATTGTCTTGTGACATTCCAAAGGCCTGGCCTTTCGACTTCAACACCCCCGCGATGGCATAGGGTTGCGACCCGATGGCAATCTCTTCGCCCACGGGGTCTTCCCAGGGCTCGAACAATTCACTTGCGATGTCTGAGCCAATGAGCACCAGCCGATGCGCTGAATTGGCATCGGAGGCATTGAAATTGCGGCCACGGCCAATTTCGTAGCCGCTGACTTTGAGGTAATTCGCGTCAATGCCAAGAACAGCAATGTTGGGGTTGGTTTGCTCACTTCCTCGGCCGATCGTGGCCTGTTGGGTGCCGAATACAGAATAGGACACCGTCACGCCTTCCGGAGCGAGCGCCGCGAATTTGGATGCTTCTCGATACGAAATGGGTTCGCCCAAATCGATGCGCCTTCCTCGATTCAGCCCTCCTTCGGATTTGCGGCTGATGCTAAATACGTTGGTGCCCAATGTTGAAAATTGCTTCTCCACATTGGCCTCTAAGGAAGAGGTGGCTGTTGTCATGCTAATCAACGCTGTGATTCCCAACCCAATCACGGCAACGGTGAGCGCTGTGCGCAACAAGTTGCTGCGGATCGAGCGCAGTGCTATAAGAATCATTTCACGAAGGAGCGTGTTCTTCATGTCGGTGCGAAGGTACTGCTTACATTTGCAGCCAATAGCGAATCCTGATACAATGACTTTTGATTTGGAGATGATCCGTTCGGTGTATGCGCGTTTTCCGGAACGTGTGGAAGCAGCCCGCAACGTAACTGGTAAGCCACTCACGTTGGCGGAGAAAATTTTGTATACCCACCTTTGGGAGGGCAACCCAACACGCAGTTTGGCTCGCGGTGTTGATTATGTGGACTTTGCTCCTGATCGCGTTGCGATGCAGGATGCGACGGCACAGATGGCCTTGCTTCAATTCATGCAAGCAGGGAAGGCGCAGGCAGCGGTTCCTTCAACGGTCCATTGCGATCACTTGATCCAAGCAAAGGTCGAAGCAGGTTCTGATTTGCAAGAGGCCATCAACAAGAACAACGAAGTCTACAATTTTCTGGAATCCGTTTCGGATAAATTCGGAATCGGTTTTTGGAAACCAGGAGCGGGCATCATCCACCAAGTTGTTTTGGAGAATTATGCTTTCCCCGGCGGTATGATGATCGGGACAGACTCCCACACGGTCAATGCCGGTGGATTGGGCATGGTCGCCGTCGGAGTTGGTGGAGCGGATGCGGTCGATGTGATGGCCGGCATGGCCTGGGAATTGAAATTCCCGAAGTTGATTGGCATCAAATTGACGGGGAGACTAAGTGGATGGGCCTCCGCGAAAGACGTTATCCTGA
>JAQCJQ010000122.1 GCA_027593035.1 Bacteroidota bacterium
GGCCCACGATGTGCATCAGGTGATCGTCGGTGGTGGATTGGGAATCAAAATCCCGTTGGCGCGCTGCTTGATCCACAGCGGGCTCCGCGGGCATGGCATCGAGGACCTTCCACTCTTCCGATGTCTTGGCCGTTTCCGGCATGATGGCCCAGCCATTGCGGAACGAAAACCCCTTGTTGCTCACGTCCGCATCCCAAGCGACGGTATATCCTTGATCCAAGGCGTTGTTGACCGTGGCCTCCAAAGCATCGAGTGGCACATTGAGAAAAACTCCCTGCGCATGGTTGTCCGGAACTTCCAAGATGAACTCCTGTCCGTATGGGTGGTGCGTGAAAGAGGTCAAGGAAACGTACTCTGACGGGTGAATGCCCAGCTGATCGCGCCATTGGATGGGCGTAACCATTTTGCCGTTGACTTCAAACTCCAGAGGCAATGGCCCCAAGTACGCATCCAATGTCGCTTCGATGGCGTCAAAAGACGCAGGCGAAATGGAACCAGACTGCTTGAGGATCGTTTGCACCATGCCCTCAAGCATCGCGTCCAGCTCACCGTGATTGTAGGCGTCAGGATCCTGCCCTCCTTGGTACGCGCTTTGCGGCACCAAGCCGTACACGGCTGCTGCGTGGATTACGTCATGGCACAGCCCTCCCGGACCGAATTGATGCTTCCCCTGATACCGCACGAAGCGCTCAGCCTTTTCAGGGTAAATCACCCGCACCGCTGCCATTTCACTCAAATCCTGCAATTCTCCCGAAATTCGAAACACTTCAGATTCCAAAAAGCTGGTGGTACTGAAACTCCAGCAAGTGCCGGTTTGTCCTTGGCTGAGCACCTCTGTGGCGGTCAGGTCGATTTCAATTTCAGGAGCTTGTCCGAGGGCCACTCCGAATCCGAAGGGAGCCAGTAAGAGAAGGGAAAGAATGCGCATCGTGAATGTTGGTTTACCTTGCAAAGTACGAAAAGGCCCCAGGAAACCGAATCGATCGGGCGGCGATGCGCTTTCAGAAAAAGTGGAAATAAGCGCCTCGCGCTTAGAATTTCGCTCGCACGAAATTACCCAATTGGGGTGGAATCACCCAGGTGAGGTACAAGGCTCCATGCATCAAATTGGCCTCATAACTTCCCATTTTGACCTGGTCTCGACTGCCTCGAACGGTGAGCATCAGATTGCCCCCTTCCGCGAAAAACAACTCGATCCCAAGCGCTGCATACGCGCCGTATCCCGTGGCGGTCAAACTCGATGTGGGGCCTGTAAATTGATTGCCGACTTGCGCAGTGAGCAATTGATAACTGCTGTTTACGATCCGCACGTAATTCTTTTCCAATTGAGTAGCTAACAGGCTGCCTCCCAATTCAAAAACCCAACTTACCTCATCTGTAATGTAGGCTGCTGATCGGTATCCTAAGGACAATTGAAAACGATTTTCCTCGCTGAAAATGCCATAAGTCGTTCTTCGTTCAGAGCCCTGACCGGTGTCCACATCGGACGAAACAATGTTCCATCCCCCCTCCGATTTCAACCCGTTGATGGCATCGACATGGAGCACCAAGGCGCTTTCCGGATTGAAAAACAACAGCGTTTGCAATCCCATCAACGTGCCCGGTGAGTAGCGCATGCCATACAGTCCAGGATACTCGATGTATTTGAACTCCCCAGCTTCCAACCCAATGGAATTCATGACTTGACTCCACACCTGGCTATTGGAGGCATTGAGCCCCAATCGCTGCTCAATGGTCATCAAACTCGCCGTATTGTCCCCTAAGTCGTAAACCTCCCCAGCATAGCCATTGTAAAAGGCGTTGGCAGCTTTGTGATTGCCCTGATACACCCCGAAGTTCAAGGCGAATTCGATGCCCTTGCGCGCAGGGACATAGGCGTCATCGAGATCATCCCAATCATCCCAGTCCTGCGCTTGAACAGTTATGGACATGCCTGCAAGCGCAAAAAAGAATAGAAGCAGGGTCGTTTTTATGTTGTTCCAATGCATCATCACGAATTTACGACAGGAAGAGCCAACGCAGTTCCTCAAGGCTCCAATGCCATGCGCACCTCTACCCGCTGGATGGGCCAATCGCTATTATCGGTTGGCAAGGCCGCCAGCGCATCCAACACTTCCCAACCCGATACCATCCGCCCAAAGACCGTGTGTTCCCCATCCAAATGCGGGGCGCCTCCCTCCTTTTTGTAGCGCGCCTTCTGAGCGGCCGTGTAGGAACGTCCTTTTTCCTTCTCCAGCTGGACGAGTTCGACAGAAGACACTTGGCGTCCTACCACCAAATAAAAATCATAGGAAGACGAACGCTTTTCTGGATTGCCTTGATAGGTCCTTCCCATGGCGAGCGCTCCCCGATAATGCAAGTGATCCTCTCGGAACTCAGCCGGCAACGTGTGCTTGCCAATGAGCCATCGGAGCTCTTGGGCCAAATCTTCTTCGGAGTTCCCTCCTTGCACCACGAATTCAGGGACGATGCGCACCATCTCCGTTGGCGCATAATAACCGCGGTGCACCTTGTAACGAAAATTCGCTGAGTGCAAGGGCACATCGTCAAACAACTCCACGACGATGTCACCCCAATCTGTGGTCATCCGGATATATGGGTCGCGGTGCTCTGTGTGCCAATCAGTCAGGAAGGATGTGCAATTCTCATTGGTCAGGCTCGCATAAAACTCAGGCTGGTCCGCCTCAGAAACCTCAATGGGCGAAGCAACGGCAGTCGAATCCAGGAGGTCCTGCTCGTTGGCGACCTCCATTTCCTCCGCTTCGGCGCATCCGAACAACACGAGGACCATGACCACCATTGCACTCCCCCAACTTGGATTCCACTGCATTCCGCTAAACTACAACTCCTCTTTTTTTTCGCGCACGGCTTCCTTCATTGCTGCGGTGCACGAAATAATGCCGAAATTGAACGCCCATGCGCTTTGCTCTTGTCGATATCGAAACCACCGGATCCCATGCCAAAGGGCATGGCATCACCGAGATTGCCATCATCATCAGCGATGGCAAACAGGAATTGGAGCGCTGGGAGACCTTGGTCGATCCTGGCTCCCCGATTCCAATGCACATTACCCGTCTGACGGGAATTGACGACGACATGGTCGCAAAAGCCCCGCCCTTCCATCAAATCGCTGATGAACTCCGTGAATGGCTGGGCGATGCTGTTTTTGTCGCGCACAACGTCGGTTTTGATTATTCCTTCATCCGGGGGCACTTTGAGTTTTTGGGGCAAACCTGGAAAAGCCCCAAGCTGTGCACGGTGCGCATGGCGCGCAAGCTTCTCCCGGGACACGGCAGTTACAGCCTCGGCAATCTGTGCCGTGATTTGGACATTGGCAACGACGCACGCCACCGCGCCATGGGCGATTGCGCCGCAACGCTGGAATTGTTTCATCGGATGATGGCCTTGGCTGACGCACCGCAAACCGTCGACCGGATGCTTGACCGCAACCAGCGGGAGTCCTGGCTGCCCCAGCATGTGCAAACCGAAGATTTCGAAAAACTACCTGCGGGACCAGGCGTCTACCGCTTTTTGGACAAAGCGGGCGTGCCTTTGTATATCGGTATGTCGCACAAAGTGAAGCACCGCGTGCGAACCCATTTTAGTGGCAGCATGTCCAGTGCACGCAGACAAGCTTTTTTGCGGGACACCTACCGATTTGAGGCCGAACCGACGGGCTCCACATTGATGGCCCGTTTGCTGGAGGACGAGCTGATCCGCGCCCATTGGCCCATCCACAACCGGGCTCAAAAATCAATCCCGATGCGCACTGCTATCGTGCCCTACACGGACCGACTGGGATACGAGCGGCTTTCGATGCGCCAACAACGACATACCCGCGACGCCATTCGTTGTTTTTTCAAAACGGAAGACGCCAAAGCGTGGCTCCACGCGTGCGCTCGAGAACACCAATTGGATCCCGAGTTGCTTGGGCTCGGAACCGATGGCGTTCCCCATCAACGCACCCAAACGGTTGAATTCCACAACCAAGCCATCGAAAGCATCCTCGGCACGCTGGCTAGCGCCGAACGGTATGCCATTGTAGAGCGCGGACGGCACCCGGGAGAGCAAGCCGTTGTCTTGATCGAAAATGGCAGCTTGAAAGGCTGGGGATTCACCGAGCAGCCCGTCCACCATTTTGAAGCGATTGAAGATATCGTCGATTCCAAAAAAGGATCTGCCACTACCGATGCCATCATTGAACACGCCATGAAAGAGCAGGCTGCCGGCGAGGCGACATTCAACATCGTGACGCCCCGTCCGGTTCCTTCGTGAACCCATTGTGTTGCTGACCAAAAGTTAGCGCATAAAAAAAGCCGCCCTGTAGAGGCGGCTTTTTGCAGACTTGAAGGTCTTCAGTTGAGTGGGGTGCAAATCAATCCTAAACGATCGGTCGAAATCATGCGGGTTCCGGCTGAATATGCCAGGATGTTCCGCACCGCACTGGGGCGTGGCATTAGACTGCCTGTTTTCACGTCATCACTACACCAATTCGAAGTCAAGTCATTGAGGGTAACATGTGCCATGGGCTCTTGTTTTAGCGTTGATTCCCTCCCTTAACGCGCTTCGATAGCGTGTATTGTGTCACCGTGAAATTTATCACATCAGCGAGCGGTCAACTGGACACCATTGTCATCCACCAACTTCCTCAAGTTGATGAGCGCATACCGCATGCGACCCAAGGCCGTGTTGATTGAAACGCCTGTTTCATCCGCAATTTCTTGGAAACTCAACTCCCGCTCAATGCGCATGGCAATGACCCGCTGCTGGTCCTCTGGCAAGAACTGCACGAGGTGCCTGACATCCTGATAGATTTGATCTTGGACCATGGCATCCTCTGCGTGCAAATCATCGCTGCGCAACGTGTCAAACACATCAAATTCATCCGTGGCTCGCACCATGCGCATTTTCTTATTCCGACGGAAATGATCAATGGACAGGTTGTGCGCGATGCGCATCACCCAGGGAAGAAACTTGCCTTCCTCATTGTATTTCCCGCTGCGCAGGGTATTGACCACCTTGATGAAGGTGTCTTGAAATAAATCATTGGCGAGATCGCTGTCTCGAACAATGAAAAATATTTTAGAATAGATCTGTTGTTGATGTCTGTTCAACAAGGACTCAAATGCCCCCTCGTCACCGGAGAGGTACAAATCGATCAATTGACGGTCCGTCAGTGATGCACGCATGATTCACGCAATTAAGGATAATACAAAACCCGGTCAATTCCGGGGCCTTACTTTGAAGCGTAAAATGTGTCGATCGCGTGCTTTTTAATTCGTGTATTGTGAATATACGACAAAATCTCAATGAAGCGAAACCACAGGTACCTTTGATGTGTTAACAAACGCGAATGGACATTCAGATCACCGGTGCCAAAGTGCACAACCTACAAAACGTTTCCGTCACCATCCCGAAGCGGAAATGGACGGTGATTACCGGGTTATCGGGATCAGGGAAAAGCTCGCTGGCGTTCGACACACTCTATGCAGAAGGCCAACGGCGCTATGTAGAAAGCTTGAGTAGCTACGCTCGGCAGTTCATGGGTCGACTCGATAAACCCGACGTGGATTCCATTGAAGGAATCTCCCCCGCGATCGCCATCGAACAGCGCACTTCCTCGGGGG
>JAQCJQ010000123.1 GCA_027593035.1 Bacteroidota bacterium
ACATCAACTTTTCACACATCGGCTCAAAGGACTTCAATTCCTTTGTTTCTCGGAGTTTCGGAAAGTTTGGATTTACCAACCTGGCATCGCTTCACCAACATGCGTCGTATGACGCTGACCAAGACGGATATTCGGACGTACCGGAGGTGGCAAAGTTCAATTTCAACCCGAAACTTTTTTATGCTCCTGATGAAAAAACCGAGATTTATTTCGGGGCCAACATCACCACTGAAAACCGTTTTGGTGGGGACATGCAGTTGATTGCGAATGACACGGCCGATAGCACGCATTTTTATTTCGACAAACAAAAAAGCAGCCGCTACTCCACCCAGTTTTCGGCCAAAAGGGACCTTGCAAAGTCGGGCACCGTAACCTTGAAAAACAGCGTCAGCTTGTTTGACCGTTTCATCAAGATCCGGGAAAACATGGGTGGGCGAAGCACTCAATTTGGCGGGCAGCAAAGGAATTCCTTCAGCGAGCTCAATTTTAACTTCGACCAGACCGCCCACAATCTAAACGCGGGTCTGAATCTCTACACCGATCAATTTTCCGAACACGAACTTGACACCACTCAACTGCGTGATCAGGCGTACCTCACGGTGGGTGTTTACCTCAACCACCTGTGGGATGTCAACGAAAAGTTCGCCTTGGAAAGCGGGTTACGGACGGATTACGCGCAAGCAAACTCGACCATCAGCGAGAGTAGCGGAGAAACCTTTGTACTGCCTCGCTTGAGCGCCTTGTACAAGCTCAACCCCAACTTTACCCTCCGAACCGGAGGAGGAATGGGGTACCGCATGCCAACCATTTTCAACGAAGAAGCTGAGCCATACGGGTTCAAAAATATTCGCGCCATTGACTTTAAAAACCTCCAAGCCGAGCGTTCCTATGGAGGCAATTTTGACATCAAGTACCAGTCCTCCTTTGGAAGGGAGAATGTGTTGTTGACGTTGAACCAAATGTTCTTCTACAACCTCATCGACAACCCCATTCAATTGCAAGCCGATTCACTGGGAAGCCTATACTACGCGAGCACTAGCGAGTCGCTGAATAGCCAAGGATTTGAGTCACAACTGAAGCTGACCGTTGGAAAATTCACTTGGTTCTTTGGCTACACCTACACCGATGCTTTTTTGAAAAACGGATCTTCGGAAAGCAGCTTGATTCTGACTCCGCAGCACAGCATCAAAGGTGACCTGCTGTTCGTTGAGGAGAACAAATGGCGGATCGGCTGGGATTACGAATACAAATCCGAGCAAATCCTCTCCAACAACCTGACCTCGCGTTCGCTGTTCACGACAGGAATCATTGTCGAGAGAACCTTGGAGAATTTTGTGATCTTCCTCAATGCCGAGAACTTCACGGACACCCGGCAAATACGCTATGGATCCTTGATTTCCGGCCCGAACGAAACGCCGCAATTCACGGATGTTTGGGCTCCTTTGGACGGCTTCTTTTTCAACGCAGGATTTAAAATCAAACTCTGAGACCGGTACCACGGGCTCAATAGCGCATGAAGAACTGGGCTCCGCGCATCCTCCTGACGTTGTCGGCCCATCCATGCGTCCACTCGCTATGCGCGCGTCCAGCAAGCTGCGCCATGCACCTACCACAATTGCCAATCAAACCGCTCTTGGGGCTGTGCAAACAATTATTTTTCAAAAAAATCGAACCAAAATTGCTCATTGAACCAGGCGTATCCAAGCCGCAAATTCAAATCCCTTAGTTCATCTGGAAAAACATGAGCCGTGCCATTTAGTTCTGCTTGGATGCGTCTCAATGGAAAGAGAAGGAATTCTGAAAAAGAAGGGCGACGAAGCTCATCCACGTCAAACCGGCCCATCCAATAAGTGGCCTGAACATGATCTTCCTCAAAAATTGAATGCAGCGCATTCAATAGAAAATGAACGTGCAATTCATGGATTTGAAATTGTTTCAATGTGAGCTCATTGATTTTTATTTGGTCAATAAGCCATTTGGCTAACGGACGATTTGCCGTTGCCAGTGCGAATGTCCTCGGCTCGATGTACGCCGTGATGTCAAATCCTTCTTCGCTGTCTTGGGACAACAAATCTTGCCACAATTGGTCAAAAGATCGAGGGTCACCTTGCATCAAATACACTGTAAAAATTCGACCAAGGAGGGCTGAAGGACACGGATGAACCCGGAGGTTATCCATATCAATGGACGGCAACTGCTCGCAATTCAAGAAGGCGATGAGTTGGATTAAGCAATGAATGAATACAGCGCTTTCATGTGTTGGTGGACTCAACTGCAGCTCACGTGTCCAATGCCCATAATAACCATTCAATGCCGAATAATCTACCAATCGAAGGTACACGGCTTCCACCATCTTCGGATGGGAGAGCAGTCCAAATCGCCCATCCAAGGGTTGTTCCCGAATCAACAACCCCAGTGAAACGGCCACCTGAATCTGATACGAATACGACTGATTTTCGATATCGTAAGCACCGGAATCCAGCAATTGGATCATGTCCTGATCTCTGTTGGATAAGTACAATTCCCTCATCGCCGTCAAGAGTAAATCGAGTTTGAACAATTGCCCCTCAACCCCCTTAAACCATTCAACCGTTTCAGTGAAGTTACTTTCAGCGAGAAGGTGACTCAATTCGGCCTTGCGCTTCCAAAGATTCAGTTTGGGTTGAGTGCTGCAAAAATTCCGGTAATCGACGTATCCGCTGAAAAGAGCAAGGGCATCGAGCGTCTGGCGTCTGGGCTTACCCCCCGGGGCTAAACCGTACAACCTGCGCAGTGTGTTGTAGCTGATGAATTGATCCGTTTCTTCTAAAATCAATGAAGAAAGCAACTCGCAATCGCCTCTGTTTTCAATTTCAATCCGCGCAGCCTTGGTTACCTCAGAAAGGAGATTTTCAATCATTGATCCTAATGTATCATATATGTATCAATTTTCGATATAAATTACTTGAATTTTACTTAGTCAGATATATTATACGACGAAACTAGACTTGTAATGTTATTTGAATTGCACGCTTTTTGATTCGAACCGATTAGGAGATGACATTCAAACAATCCATAACCAAACTCCTCATGTGATGTCGACAAGAAGAACGATCACCCTTTTACTCTTGGGGTTTGGAGTCACTTCTTACGCCCAACAAACGATACCTGCCGCTGGCGGAAATTCAACGGGAGTAGGCGGCACGACGAGCTACACGGTTGGGCAAGTGGTGTACTCAACCTATGCAAGCAGCAATGGATCTGAAGCACAGGGAATTCAACATCCGGGCATCAGCCCTCTCGACTGCGTTAGCGACACAAACAACAATGGAATTTGTGATGAGCTCGATGTCGCGGGCTGCACCTACCCATTGGCTCCAAATTACGAGGCGACTGCAACCATGGATGACGGATCGTGCACATGGCCCGCGCCTTGCGACAATTCGGCTTGCGTGGGCGATTTGGATGGTGATTCAGCCGTAGGAGTAAGCGACCTCCTGGTGTTGCTTGGTGCTTTTGGTGATTTCTGCGAAGAATGACCGATTCATCAACGAAAACAAACTCATCCTAAAAACAAGAACATCCCTCGACCGAACCAATAGGGCTTTGCTCGCAAGCTTCAATCTGAAAAAACTCACGTTATGTATAAAATTTATTCCATCCTGGCTGGTATCATCCTGTCAGCCAGTGCCTTTTCCCAAGTCACGCAAAAAATGAGCTACCAAGCGGTCATTCGGACTAGCAACAACGAGCTCGTTGTATCCGCTCCAGTCGGAATGAAAATTAGCATTTTACAAGGTTCTGAATCCGGAACCGTTGCTTATTCCGAAACACTGACCCCTAGCACAAATATCAATGGCCTCGTCAGTTTGGAAATCGGGAGTGGAACTCCCGTGACGGGCACACTTGAAGCGATCAATTGGGCTACGGGACCTTATTTCATACAATCGGAAACCGACCCAACAGGAGGTACCGTATATTCCATCACTGGCATCAGTGAATTGATGAGTGTCCCTTATGCCCTGTATGCCGCCAATGCTGGAGACACGTGGGCTATGACGGGCAATGCTTCTACGGATAGCGAAACGCATTTTATTGG
This sequence comes from Bacteroidota bacterium, assembly GCA_027593035.1. Classification (GTDB taxonomy): domain Bacteria; phylum Bacteroidota; class Bacteroidia; order Flavobacteriales_D; family Sanyastnellaceae; genus UA16. The sequence continues at coordinate 4,079 of JAQCJQ010000123.1, forward strand.
AACCACCGATTCTGAGCCCCTGATTCTTAAGGTGAACAATAGCACCGCAGGCTTCATTGGCTCCGAACAAACAAGCACTTCCTTCGGCTATTTGAGCTTAAGCAATCTGAGCGACGGCCTTTACAACACCTCCATCGGATACAAGACATTGAACAATTGCACCGAGGGATCCTACAACACCGGAGTGGGATACGAGTCATTGGTCCAGGCAACGGGAACGGAAAACACGGCTGTGGGTTATCACGCCTTGAGCAGCTTGACCACTTCCATCCACAATACAGCCATCGGTTGTGAAGCCTTGCTTAGCAATACCGCGTCCGCCAACACCGCTGTTGGATTTCGGGCTCTGCGACAAAACACCACCGGCGCAGGACTTGTCGCCATCGGAACAAGCGCACTTTACTCGAACACCGAAGGAAACAACAACACCTCAGTCGGGCAAAGTTCCTTGTTCAACAACACCACAGGAACGTACAATACGGGAGTCGGAAACGGCGCCATGTCCAGCAATGTCTCCGGAACTGAAAATACCGCTGTGGGATATCAAGCTCTCAAAAACAACGTGACTTCCATTCAAAACACCGCCATCGGTACGGAAGCTTTGCTCAGCAATACCGCATCCGCCAACACGGCAGTTGGATTTCGGGCTCTGCGACAAAACACCACCGGCGGAGGACTTGTTGCCATCGGAACAAGCGCCCTATCCATGAACACCGAAGGAAACAACAACACCTCGGTCGGACAAAGTGCTCTATTCAGCACCTCCACAGGTAGCTACAATGCAGGCCTGGGTAACAATTCAATGTTCAACAACAGCACGGGATCCAACAATACTGCCATTGGATTTCTAGCCCTTTCCACCAACACCACGGGCTCACAAAATATCGCCATCGGGGCGCAAGCTGACATGCTGTCCAACGACCTCAACAATGCGATTGCCATTGGGTACAATGCCAAAGTTGGAAGTAGCAATTCTCTGGTCCTAGGAGGAACAGGAGATGACGCTGTAAATGTCGGCATTGGCGTAACCAACCCCGCAAGGTCTCTGCACATCAGCTCCGTCATGCGTTTAGAGCCCATCCCTACAGAACCAACTTCTCCAGAACAAGGTGACATCTATTTTGACAGCACACTCAATAAATTGCGCGTTTTTGACGGCACCCTTTGGCAGAGCTGCTGGTAATTCCCTTCGGAGCCATCCACAATACACGACCGAGCGCCGGCGTTCACCTTCTTGGGTAAACGACCGGCGCTTTTGTTGATGCAACGCATGTTGTTTTCAAATAACATCCAGATCGATTCCAATCGCCGACATTGCATTCACTAGGAACCTCCTCATTCATGGAATTTTGAGGGGCCCGCATTCGCCGCGCAAAAGTTGATTTTCTTTCTGATGCCGACTTCGCTCATGTATGGGATACGAGATTCGCTGCGGTTTCCAGCGTCTCTTAACGATTCATAACGCGAATACAGTTGGGAGATTTTGTAGGTGTTCCCCCGAAATGAGGCCATGTGGTAGTTGC
>JAQCJQ010000124.1 GCA_027593035.1 Bacteroidota bacterium
TCGATTGAACTGAAATAAAGAATAAAAGCATTGTCTTATAGTATAGCTGGGTAGAGAGTTTGAAATGAGTAGGGATAATGAGTATCGTAGAGATTGACCCTGAAAGAGCACGCATTCTCCGTTACGAATACATTGTCTTATCGGTAGACGATTAGCCATAGATTTTCGAGCGGAGGATGGGCTTTGGCCCTGAACGAATACTCAGATAAAGATCCTACAGGTCTCTTCTATAAGACTTTCGCGTGGCCAAAGCGGTGTGTTCTTGACACGCATCCTCTCACCCAGGAGATTCCCATGGTGTGTGATACACAAGCAGTGTATGCTGCCTTCATCGGCATCGATTGGTCTGACCAGAAGCACGATTATTGTCTCAGTGTAGCAGGAAGCGAGTCCTGGGAGGTAGGCCAGATTGATTCGTGTCCCGAAGTGGTTCATGCTTGGGTGAACCAGTTACGGCAACGGTTCTCGGGCAAGCCGGTCGCCATTTGTTTGGAACAGACCAAAGGTGCGTTGATCTACCAGTTGATGGCCGTCGATTTCATTGAGGTGTATCCCCTCAATCCCCAGGCACTGGCTAATTATCGCAACGCATTTTGCGTCAGTCGTGCCAAAGACGACCCCACAGATGCACAACTTTTATGGGAGTATCTGGTCAAACATAGAAATCGGCTGCGTGTGTGGACGCCTGAAGATGTGGATACCCGCCTGCTGGCTATGCTGGTTGAGGATCGGCGTAAGATGCTGGATCTACGTACTGAACTGAGCAACAAACTGACGGCTGCTTTGAAAGCCTATTTCCCCCAGGCTTTACACCTGTCTGGAGATAAAATCACCAGTTCTTTGGCCTGCGAATTTCTACAGCGATGGACGACTTTGCCTCAATTGAAGCGATGTCGCGACAAAACCATTGAGGATCTCTACAAAAAGCATCATGTGCGCACCCAGAAAACCATCGATGCCCGGTTGGACTTGATTCACAAGAGTGTGCCTTTGGTTGAAGATCCTGCCATTGTTGAAACCTCTGTGCTCAAAGTCCAATCTTTGGTCCGCCAAATCGTCTGTATCAATGAAGATATCCAACGATACGACCAGCGTATCGCACACCTGTTCGATGCCCATCCAGAGCGAGACCTTTTCGACAGCTTTCCTGGCGCAGGTCCAGTCATGGCTCCTCGACTGCTGGTGGCCATGGGCACGGATCGTGAACGCTATGATCTGGCTCTAGACGTGGCTACCTTTACTGGCATTGCGCCGGTGACAGAGCGCAGTGGCAAACACACCATCGTGCACTGGCGCTTAGCCTGTCCCAAGTTTGTGCGCCAAACCTTTCACGAGTTTGCCAATCTGTCTCGCCATCAGTCCACCTGGGCACAAGCCTATTACGAAATACAACGTGGGCGAGGCAAATCTCATCACGCCGCGATTAGAGCCTTGGCTTTCAAGTGGATCCGTATCATCTACCGGTGTTGGAAACAGCGAGTGGTATACGACGAAGCCAAGTATCTCAAGGCACTGATGCACAGCGGTTCTCCGCTGATCGATTTCATGACTAAAGCGGCCTGAAAATCGCAGAAAATCCTTGACAGCTATACTCAGATATCTATGGCGTGCACTTTATTGTTGCCCCTCTATGGGCTTCGCCTTGATAGGGGCGCGCCGCCAGACGTGTAACACCGCATCTGCGCTGCGGTCGCTACGCTCCCTTGGCCCTTCGGGCACAGCTTCCTTTGTCACGTCAGTTGCGACTGAATGTAAAAAGACCTGAATGGCAACTGCCGCGCCAATCCGGCTTCGCCGGAGCGGAAGCCGTCGCAGATGCAAAACGTTAGAGGGCATGCGGCACAAAAAACAAGGAGGTCGTCTCATGATTTAACTTGACATTTGCTAATACTCGACGTAATCTCCCCTTAAGTTTACGTTAGATTTAAACTGTCGTTAATCTGGCTGAAATCATCAAAAGGGGGAATAGCCATGTTTACATACAAACGTGTTAGAGCCTCTACCAAGCCATTGATGGCGATATATTCACCCTGGAGTGTGATGAAATGGCTGTTAGTTACTGCGATGTTTGCTATTTCTTTCGCAGCCACAAATACTGCGGCACAGACGACTTGGTATGTTAAAGCTGGCGCCAAGGATGGTGGGGGTGGCTCTAAGGCCAAACCCTTCAACTCGCTTGCGGATGTCGAGGCGGCCTCGGGGCCGGGTGACATCATTATGGTTTTACATGCACCTGCTGATAGAGAAGCCCTCGATGGGGGCATTACATTGAGGGATGACCAGAAGTTGATCGGCACAGGTCCCCCTGTTACCCAAGTGGCACCCCAGGCTGCGCGTGCCCGGATCACCAACAGCTCCGGGAGGGCTGTGACCCTGGCCAACAACAATGAGGTGGCAAACCTGGATATTGCCAATGCAGATGACCATGCAATCTTTGGGCAAGACGTTGATGGCACAAGAATCCACGACAATTTGATAACAGGCTGGAACGCGGGGGATCATCCTGGTTATGGCCTCGCTGAAGTGGGTGCATCTTTCCCAAAAGGAAGAGAAGCCATCAGGATTGTGAACTTCACGGGCGACACACACCATGAAATCGTCGGAAACGCGATTTCTGATGGTCTAAGTACAGGAATTGGCATTGAGGCATATGGGGGTGCAAGAATCGATGTCCTTGTTAAGGGAAACTCGATTCGAAATATCAACGTGGGCCAGATAAGAGGGAGTAACCACCCAGCAATAATCGTGCGAGCTGAGGGCAGCGGATCCAAGCTAAACTGGACCCTTGAAGATACAAATATCGACAATGTTTCCAGTTTTAGCGCTGGTGTGGATGCATTCGTTGCACGGGGGGGAGAGGTTCACTCCGTGCTCAGAAATTACATTTACACCGGTAGTAGCGCAGAGTTCCCCCGGTATGGCGTTGAAACGATTACCGTCGATCCGGACATTTCGCTGCACACCTTGCTCATGGAGAATTGCACAATTACGGGTGCCGGCGGACCGGGCGTCGTAATTTTCCCCATTGGGATCCCACCCACCAGAGACATCATAGATTTAGGGGGTGGACCTCTGGGCAGTGTTGGGCACAACCGTATTTACGGCAACAGTAGGTTAGATTTTTTCGGAATAACAATCGCCGAGGTTTGGCCTATTCGTCAGTCCATCGTGGCGAAGCACAATTGGTGGGGTACTGGTGATGCCGCTGAAGTTGAAGCCAAGATGCTCGAGGTGATCACCGGAATCGGCGCCAGGCCGCCCAGTTCTCTTGAGTGGGAGCCATTCCTGACTGAGGATCCACTCGGGGTGTTGAGCAAACCCGCCCTGTCGGAGGTAGACCCCGACTTGCTACTAGAAAACTCTCCCAACCCCTTCAATCCATCCACAACGATTCGCTACACACTACCCGAAGTATCGAAGGTAAAGCTCACGATCTACAACGCGCTGGGCCAGAAGATCCGTGTGTTGGTAGACGTCCCTCAGACAACTGGAAGCTACAAAGTACAGTGGGATGGTCGGGACGATTCCGGGCGACCCGTGGCTAGTGGACTTTACCTTTACCGTCTGGATGCCGGGTTGAACGTTGTGGTTCGGAAGATGATGCTTATAAAGTAAACCAAGTCCCTACGCCACAGATACCGCTTTATACGTGGTGGCCCTGGAGGATATTCTCTGGGGCCATTACTTCGCTCACCTAGCCCACTTTACCTTTCTCAACAACCCCCCCTCCACCCCGTGCCGCACGCCCGCTAACATTGGCTTTGCGGCTCCGCTCGTCGCTCCGACCCAACCCTCCCTCGTTCCTCGGTCGGGTTCGCAAAGCCAAAGGACGTTAAATGAAAGCAGCGCTGAGAGACCCAACACCCCACAACCAAAAATTCGCGCACAAAATAAAAAAGACGGAAGCAACAACGCTTCCGCCTGTGAAAATTTTCAATGAGCAAGTGGTTCAGACAGGATCGCAACCTCCACAATCATCGCCAGCACCATCATCAATAATTTCGTCACCGTGATCCAGATGAGCATCCAGAGCTGATTCAGACACACTGATGACTTTACCTTTGTGGTTAATCAACACCTTGTGATCGTGGTCATTGTTCGCTGTCGCTACAGCCGTGATCATACCACCGATCAAGAGCGCAAGCAGCATCAGTCTGGAAATCGTTTTAAGCATACCCTTCTCCTTTTCCCGACAGAGTGTGTCTCGCCCGACAAGACAGGTTTTTGAGGTTAGCGTTTGTCGAAAAAGATAAGGAAATTTTCGGGGGGGGCAAACTCTTTCTTATAACTGTATTAAAATCAAATAATAAATCGTGCGGAATTTTAGCAAACAGGTCTGAGCGTCTGTATCTGTTCACTGATTCCGATCTGGGGGAAAATCTATTGTGTGCGCTTTATGGTAGCCCCTGTAAAGCTTCGCTTTGTTGGGGCGCGCTGCCATCATTTAACACATGGCCCCCGGCTCGCTACGCTCGACCAAAAGAGCCGTGAGCAAAAAGTTGACTCACTGTAAAAATCACTGATTTCTTTTTTTATGCACGGCTCCTTCGGGGGCCATCAACGTTATATGCAATTGCAGTTTACCCCACCCCGGGTGGCGGCACGTCCTGTGCCGCCAAAATTCGCAAGGCAGTAATTCTTCTTGATTGCGAGACTTCATACAGGTACATTTCAACAACATAATTTATGTGCCGAAAGATGATAACGAGGAGAAAGAAATGGATACGAAGACAATTCAAATTCAGGTTACTTCTGAAGCTGCGCAAGCCTATGAGTCTGCGTCCCAAGAGGAGCGACGTAAATTAGATGCTCTGCTCAGTCTTAAATTGAGTGAAGTGAAACGAGGCAGAAGGTCTCTTGAGGCGATCATGAGCGAAATTAGCCGTAAGGCTCAGGAACGAGGTATGACGCCTGAAATTTTGGAGTCCATTCTTAATGAACGGGAATGATTACTTCGTTTTTGATACAAATGTCCTGGTTAGCGCACTCATATTTGAAAATTCCAGGCCCAGTCGAGCGTTTCGCTATGCCCTTCAAATAGGACAGATTTTGTTGTCCCCCCCTGTATTAGAGGAAGTAAATGAAGTGATGAGCCGTGAGAAGTTTGAAAGATATGTGACGGTTGAGGAACGGGAGGAATTTCTTGAGGCATTGGTTGCACATGCCAAGTTTATTGATACCACCGAGCAAATCAGAATTTGCCGAGATCCCAAGGACGACAAGTTTTTGGAGTTGGCGGCCAGTGGAGGAGCCTCCTATATCGTCAGTGGCGATATGGACTTGTTAGATCTGGGCGTATTCCGTGGGATCGAAATAGTGAAGGTTGAAGATTTTCTGAAATGGATTGAAGGCGGGATCTCTGATGAGGAAGAGTAGCCCTTTTTGATCAGAGTCAAACAGATAGAGGAACTCCCGCTCGATCATCCAATCGGCGGGATTTGTTTTT
>JAQCJQ010000125.1 GCA_027593035.1 Bacteroidota bacterium
TTTTTTTTGCTCAAAAGTTGATAGCGCCCATACGGGCTAATTTTAAACTCCCCGCACCTGTTGAAGGTGCGGGGAGTTTTGCTTTGTAACCCTTGCTGGGCGCGTGCAACACGTGTGGAGTGTGTTGAAAGAGCGATTGCGTTTTGAAACGGTTTCCGATAGCTTCATTCAACCTCAACGTGGAATCCAGTTTCCATTGCATTGCCTAAGCCATCTGTGGCGATCATTTCGAAGTGGTGTTCCCCAGTCTCAGTGTTTGTAGGGATGGCCACGTCAAAAGTAAAGGGGAAGTCAGAGCTGCCATTGGGCTCCAAAGTGAGCTCCCAGATTACCGATTCATCCGATTCCCGAACCAATGAAATGGAAGCACTCGATACGCCATCGGAATCCGATACAGTGCCGATGATCGCCACGCTTGAGCCCATTGGCCAAGAGGGTTCGCCACCCCAAGTGCTAGGGTCTGCGCCATCCACAGTTGTTAGCGAGAATTCCGGGATGTGCTCATTTTCGACGTGCAGTTGGGTCACGACATTAGCCCCGGCATTGCCTGCCTCGTCTACGATTGAGACCACGACATCCCAGACTCCGCGTACAGTCATTGGAATGTCTAGTGTCAAAGAGTTTGCGTTGGTTGTTCCTGAAAGAGAATTGATTTCGAGCACTTCCCATTCGGTGCCGCTGTGCAAAACAAAACCCTCGTCTTCTTCTCCTTCTTGATGGGCATGATCGGCGGCATTGTGCACGTCCCAGCGCACTTCGCTGAGAGATTCATTGTCACAGAATGAATCGGTAATTTCAATGACATTTCCGGCTAAAGCTTCGATTTCATCATTGAGGACACTCATTTCAACTCCTGCTTGGGTGCAGATTGTTGGAAGTTCAGTGTCTGTTTTTCCACAGGAGGAAAGCAATACGAGTGCCATAACGATGGCAGGGGTGGAGATAATAGTTGAGTATTTCATAGTTCAATTGTTTGATTTTTTGTTGTGCTTCATCGTCGTGTTGAAGCTGATTTCTATCCAGCGCCCTTGCGCAACCAAACCAAGTGCGCGATATGCGCTTGTGTGGTCGAGCCATGCGACGTTGAATACGTTGTGGATATCAAGGGACCAGGTCCCTCCCTTACGGTGCGTTTTCCAGCCCATCTCACACAGAAATGCCCCTTCGGTGGAGGCTTCGTTTCGCGCGGTGATCCGGGCATTGCCCATGCCGTGACACCCCATGCTAAGCAGGTGGTTATTCGTGAATTCGTGTTCAAGGTTCAGTCGCAATTGAGGCGGTGCTGTAAAGGGCAAGCCAAGTCCAGTGGCAATGTCCCATTGTCCGAGTATGGAAGCTTCGGCCGATGCCGACCACGCCCCCGCTACTCTGCTAATCGAACTCTCCAAACCTGTTCGAACCGCATCCACTGCAGTGAATGTGTAAACCAGCCCCGCATGAGAGATTGCGGCAAACCCCCCGCTTGGGCCCAAGGCAATGAAGTCCTTGTGCATCGCTAAGAATAATTGCACACGCCAACTCCAAGGTGAAGCATTGGGTAAAGAGTTGGCTTGAAATCGTCCTTCCACCGATTTTTCTGCGCTCAATTTTGGGTTGCCTTGTTCAAACCGAAATGTGCCGTGATGGATTCCGTTAGCACCCAACTCGTAATTGCTCGGCGCCCGCGTGTAGAGCACAGCAGAGGCGATCCCCTGCCATGCGGCTGAATTTGGCTGCATCGTATAGTTCCAAGAAGCCATGGCTCCAGGAATCAGACGCTGCATCGCTTTGGCACGTGAATCGGTTCCCACGATGTCACCCACAGCGTTGTAAAGGGGTTCTTCGTATCCATCCTGGAAAGTGCCCACGAGGTCCGTCCGTACCCCGAACTTGTGTTGGTCGATCCTTTTTTCACCCATGACCGACCACCGCAATCGGCCATGTCCAGGCAATAGGAATTCCCATCCGGCCGTGCTCGCTGCGAGTCCTTCGACTTGCATACCAAGCGTGCCGTGCGCACCCCGCCATACCGTTTCGACAAAGCCTGTCAATTCTTCGAGCAACAAACTCAGGTTTGACGTTGGCTCCGGTCCCCATCCATGGGCATGGGATGGAGCCAATTCCGCACGTCGATTCCAAGAGAAGGAGGCCTTTATATCACGTGATACGACTTTGTTGCGTTTTGTTATTTTCCAGATGCCGGTCGCTTGAATGCGTGAGGCTTGCTGCATAGGAAGGGCGACTTTGAATCGTTGAGATTGGGGTTGTAAATCTTCTTCTTCGGGTATGCCCACAATACCGGGAAATAGCCCTTGTATCACATCGGAGGCCCGAATGCAGCCTTGTACGGTGCCGCCGTTCTTCGTTGGTTGTTCAAACCCTGCAGTTGCATGACCTGAGCGGCCTGCAGTGTTGGGCAAAGCATCTTCAGTCAGCGCGTACGAACGTCCGAGGTAGGTAAAGGAGGTTTGTGGAACGTTCTGATTTGAAAACAAGGAAGCCGATCCCCCAGCAAACCAGTGGCGGCTTCCTTTGGTGACTGTGTGCAGTGCATGCACCTTTGAACGGTGGTCTCCCATGCGATATGAGATGCCCGAGCGAGTTGATTCGCCATCCTCCTCATTTCGATCTGGCATCTTAAGGCGTAACCCACCACCCACGGATTCGGGCCCCATCCAAAGATGGCCACCTCCAGGGATCCATTCCAAACTTCCGTACAACACGGGATCCGCGAGGATGCCGTGGTCGGCACCCCAACGACCGCCTTGTTGAGGGACGCCGTCTTCGAGTACAGTCACACGAGATCCATATAGACCGCGAATCACGGGCTGCACCATTGCGGCCCCTATATCCAAACTTTGTATGCCAGGCGTTTGATCCAGCGCTTTCATCAGATCACGACCTACGAGTCGGTGAGACTCAGATTCAAAAGAGTGGTAAGTCTCGATATCAACTTCCAATAGAGTCACCTCAAGCGGGGACAACCAAACGTCTATGTGGTCACCTCCATCGATAGGGACGGTTGCCGTTTCGAATTCCGAGGCGATGCACGTGAGCGAATCAATGCTTTGCTTGCATTGCACACGGAATGCACCAGAATTGTCTGTGGTGGTTATTTGGCGGCAAGGCCAAGCAATTACCAATACTTCGGGCAGCGGTATTTGGGATTCGATGCGCAAGACATGGCCATGGACTTCATGGGTCTCGGGGGGTTGTCCGTGTACCATGAGCCAGCTGAATACTGTGGCACAGGCACACACCAAACGAGGGAGAAATCCAGGCGCATTTATTCCTGCCATACCAATGGCAGATTTTGTGTTCATGAAGAAAGGGGTGGGGTATGAAAAAGGTGATCCGCAATCAACCTTGTCCCGGGGGGCCCCTTCTGGATTGGGTGTTGTCGAACGGGCTTCGGGCATAGCCAGCGAAGACATGGCCGACTTTGATCAACTCAGCCCAATTCGGAGCTTCGAGAACGACTCCATCGGAACCAATGTGTTCAGTCGGTGCCCTGTCCCAATCGCAAATCAAGCGCTCATGAACTCGATGAAATGTGCCGCCAACCAGGTTCCTCTCAGCCAATTGATTCGCGCCATCATGACACGCTTGCTCGGCCTTGTGTTCGTGTGTGACTTGCGAATGGTGCTGACATGAATGGTGGTGGTTCCATTCATGGAATAATTGAAAACCACTCACGGCAAACCACAGGCAAATGAATGCTGAGGCTGCAGTCCTATGGTTTGTTGGATTCATTGAAAACGTTGTCCGCAAAGCTAGGCTGTAATTGAGACTAGATTTCCTTCAGGATGAAAGGTAAATGTCAGGGGAGTGTCAAATCTAGGCAGTCGAAGGGATGGGCTTCGTTCAAAATCCTCACATCTTCAACCGATGCGTGGTTTTTTGGTTTGTGATCCTTACTGGGCGGGCTCGAGCGAAGCGTGAAGTGGATCATTTAGTGAAAGCAGGAGACCTTTGACGTGTTCTCGTGCGAGGGTGATCACAGTCGTTTCAGAAACTTGAATCCCTGCGAGGAGCGGGAGGCTCGAACCTGAATGATGTACAAGCCCGATTGCAGTCCAGAAACATCAATGGAAGTGAGTTCAAGCGTGCGGCCGGACTGGCATGATCGGCCGTGAATGTCAAAGATCTCCCAGGTTGATTCGCCACTGGGCAGTCCGGAAAACCAGAGGCGTTCTCGCACAGGGTTGGGGTAGACAGTGGGGTGTTCGACCGCGAGGTTCGAAGCTCCCAAACTGGAATCCCATGTCAAAGAAGCGAGGACGGCTTGTGAAGCGGTCACCTTCCCGTGTCCCCAAACGTCGTCTCCAGTAGCAGGCAGCATTCCGGTGTCTTCGTCCTCACGGGCGGTCGATTCCAAGATGGAACGGATGTCAGCCGGGGTCAGTTCGGGGTTGGCTTCCAACATCAACGCCACCACGCCCGCTACAGCGGGACCACTCATGCTCGTGCCAGAGAGCCGGGCAAAATCGTATTCCGTCCCATCGAACTCAACCGTGTTGGTGATGCTGTAACCGATGTCACGGAAGGAGCTCAAGGAAGACTCCACGCTCACGCCCGGGGCGGAAACATTGGGTTTGAGCCGTTCGTCCAGGGTCGGGCCGTAGGTGGAGAAGTTGGCCAATGTGCCGCCCACTTCCGTTCCCACGGGGTTCAGGTATTCCGAGGCGTAAGCCCCCACGGCGATGACGCTGTGGCCGCAGGCGGGTTGTTGGATGCCGTAGTAAGGATCGCCACCAAGCCAACCCGATTGAGCGGCTTGGAAGTCCTGCCCCCAGTTGCCCACATCATTGGTCAAGTGCGTGTGATTCCAGGCATGCACACGACCGCTTTCACCGGTCACTTGCATCGCCACGGCGACGTTGGCGTTCCCTTTGTGGATGCGCATCTGCATGAACGGTCGGCCGTTGGCCGGGTGTGACGGCTCCAATACCACGTCGTAAACGATGGTGTCGTTGTTGGCCACGACAAGGGTGTCCAGAATCAAAGGCCCGTCGGAAGTGCTGTACATCGGACTTTCTCCAACAACCGTGGATAAGCCAACGGTCAGCTGGAATCCCATTTCAAACGACTCACCCACCTCGCCCCACAGCGTGAGGTTCTGGCCCCAGGCGTTGGGGTTGGCAGTCAGTGGATAAAACTTAACCCGGGAGCGGATGGTGTCACCGGGCGCTTCAAATGTGTGGTCAAGGTGGAAGTCCACGTCTCCGTTGTTGCCATTGGAACTCACAAACACAACTCCTTCGTCGGACAGGGCATCGATGAATTGGTTGCTCAACCCACTGCCGTCGGGCGTTCCCCATTGTGGCAAGCCCCAACTGTTGTTGATGACCAACCGCTTCCCGTCGGCTTCCGCTACGCTGTGCATCCATTCATAGGCATCCAAAGCGGAGGACTCATCCACCATCAATGTGGCGAACAAGAATTCGGCTGCAGGCGCCATG
>JAQCJQ010000126.1 GCA_027593035.1 Bacteroidota bacterium
GCCCGCACCACGGTCAGCCCTTTCGCCGTCCAAGAAATAGCCGATGCGTTGGCCGGCACGAAGATTCCGGTGATTGTAAAAAACCCCATGCACGCTGACTTGAAGTTGTGGATGGGCGCCATCGAACGCATTACGGAACAAGTCGGAGGCCCCGTTTGGGCCATGCACCGGGGGTTTAGCAGCTATGGATTGAAAGAATACCGCAACGCTCCGATGTGGGAAATCCCGATCGGTTTGCGAGCAGAAATGCCCGAAATCCCGCTACTCTGCGATCCGAGTCACATTTCTGGCAATCGAAGCTTGATCGCTTCCGTTGCACAAAAAGCGATGGACCTGGGGATGCACGGCCTCATGATTGAATCGCATTGCGCTCCAGATCAAGCCTTGAGTGATGCCGGACAGCAGTTGACTCCAAGTGACCTGAACGACCTCATCGACGGACTCACAATCCGAGCTTCCTATGCAAAACCAGAGCAGATCGATGGCTTGGAAGCCATGCGACTGCAAATGGATTCGTTGGACGAACAGCTGATTGAATTGCTTCATGGACGCATGGACCTCGCACGCGAAATTGGACGCTTCAAATTGGAACATGGCATGACCATCCTTCAATTGGAACGGTGGCATGAAGTATTGAAGACACGCTCGGCTTGGGGGAAAAACCTGAAACTGGGTTCTGAATTCACCTCCAAACTGCTCGAACAGCTCCACAAAGAGAGCATTCGTGTGCAGAACGAGGAAATGATCAAAAAAAAATAGACTATCTAAAAAGCTGTAATTCAGTTGTTTAGTTAGGTAATTCTATTTTTTTTCTCGTCAATCGCAACTTTTAAAGAAAGCACCCCGTACAAGGGGATAGGTTTTGGTTTTGCCACACTCGAAAATGAGTGTAATGAATCAGGCGATTTGGTGAGAAGGGGTTCCTCAACGGAGGGACCCCTTTGATTTTTTAGGCGTTTTTTTCGACTACTTGCTTTTGACAAACAGGCGGATCCAAATGGATCGGCTGATTCGATAGATCAAAGGCAACAGCAACAAAAGGCATGTGATGCCTACCGTCAAGAAGGTGACAACGTGCGTATAAAAGCCAAATTCGATTAGACCTAAGGCATTGAACGTGGTCAAAGCGACCCAGACGGCCACCCACAAAGCGACCGTTATGGCATAGGATACGTACGCTGCACCAAAATAAAATCCTGGCTCCCGTTGAAAGTCCTCATGGCACTCTTGGCATTTTGAGTGCATTTCAGTCATGCGGTTCAATCGATACGCATTCGACTCAATGAATAAATCTCCGATTTCACATTGCGGACACTTGCAGTAGAGCAACGATCGAAGCTTGGATGATTTCCATCGCATGAGGCTAAGCATTCAAGGAATTGAACATGCGATTCAATGCACGTTTTGCATGTCCACCAATCGTTTATAGAGTCCATCAACGGCCATCAGCGATTCATGCGTTCCTTCTTCAACAATCCGTCCTCCATCCAGAACGATGATTTTGGATGCGTGCCGGATCGTGCTCAATCGATGGGCTATGACCAATGCGGTTCTTCCCTCCATCAATCGGTAGATGGCCTGCTGAACCAATTGCTCCGATTCGGTATCGAGCGCAGAAGTCGCCTCATCCAGGAGCAACACCGCAGGATCACGATACAAAGCCCTTGCAATGCTCAAACGCTGTCGTTGTCCTCCACTCAATTTTCCGCCGCCATCACCAATGTTCGTTTCGAAGCCATCGTCCATGCGGTCAATGAATTCAGAAGCATTGGCCGCATCAGCCACGGATCGCAATTGATTCAAATCGAGGCCCTCAGCAGCTTGTTTTCCGAGAGCGATGTTGGCGGCAACCGTATCGTTGAAAAGCAGTGCCTCTTGTGTGACCAAGCCCATTTGATCGCGCAACGACTTCACATCCAAGTCCCGCAGATCCACCCCGTCCATGGTGACGCGGCCTTCAGTGGGATCATAGAATCGAGCGAGCAAATGTGCCAGAGTGGTTTTTCCGGAACCACTGGGGCCAACAAGGGCCACCGTCTCTCCCTTGGCAATCGTGAAACTCACCCCTTTCAAAACCGATTCTTCGCCATAGGCAAATCCTATGTTTTCGAAACGAATCTCCTGCTGAAGTGGCGGACATTCAAGCGGATTCAATGCCTGCTTCATGCCGACGGGCTCATCCAAAATCGCATTCAAACGATCCAATGAAGCCGAGCCTTTCTGGATTCGAAACCAGCCATCACTGAACGCCCTTGCCGGCGGAATGATCTGGGAAAACACCACGAGGTAACCAATGAACCAATCGCCGGTCAGGCCTCCCTCTCCCTCCAACACCAACCCTCCACCGAACCAAAGTAAGATGGCCATGACGCTCAATGAAACCGTTTCACTGACGGGTGAACTCAAATATTCTCGTTTGTACAATCGCCGCATCAGGCGGAAATACCCCTCATTGGAGGTGCGAAAGCGCTCACTGAAGCTCTCTTCCGCATTGAAAGCCTTGACCACACGCATCCCACTGAGCGTTTCCTCTATGATGGAAATCAAATCCCCCAACTGCTCCTTGCCCCTTTTCGCAGCATGTTTGAGGCTTTTTGCGATCCGGCTGATCAAGAAACCACTGACGGGTAGAAAGAGGATGGAGAACAAGGTCAATTCCCAGCTCAGATAAAACAAAGTCGCCAGCGAGACCATCACCATGATCGGGGATTTGAATAAAATCTCAATGGTCCCGATGATGCTGAACTCAACCTCCATCAAATCGTTGGTCATTCGGCTGATCACGTCCCCTTTGCGCGATTCGGTGAACCACCCCATCGGCAGCGTCAAAATTTTGCTGTACAACATCTGCCGCAAGTCTCGGCTAACACCGGTTCGAATGGTGGCCAAGCTGAAAAGCGCCAAATAACCAATGGCATTTTTCAAAATGGTGATGACCACAATGCCCGCACAAATCCAAGCCAAGGCCGCCGGCGCGCCTTGTTGAGCAACAAATTGATCAAATAGGGCTCCCCATCGCTCCAACCCCTCCAAAGACTCCAATTCGAGCGCGCTGATTTCGACCTTTTCGCTTTCTGAAGTGAACAGGATGCGCAAGAAAGGCACCACGCTCAAAAAGGTGAACAAGGAGAGCAGAGCATTCAGCACATTGCACAAGACGTTGACCAGTAGGTTGAACCGGTAGCGTGTCACAAGACTGAAGAGTTCTTTGAATTTGCGCACCGGTCAGTCCTTCAATAGATCCACCAATTCCGCTGCATGTCCAATGTAATTGGCCGGTGTCAACTGGCGCAATTCCGCTTTTACTGATTCGTTCACATCCAACTGGTCAATGAAGGCCCGCATGGACTCCGCATTGATCCGCCCATGATTTCGGGTCAAGGCCTTGAGCGCTTCGTACGGCTTCGGGTATCCTTCTCTACGCAGAATGGTTTGAACCCCCTCGGATACTATCGCCCAATTGGCTTCCAAATCGACGGCCATTTGATCAGCATTCAACAACAATTTCCCCAGTCCCTTTTGCATGGATTGGAGGGCAATCAGGGAATGCCCGAGCGGCACGCCGATGTTCCGGAGCACCGTGGAATCGGTCAAATCCCGTTGCAGACGACTCAAAGGCAATTTCTCTGAAAAATGACTCAAAAGCGCATTGGCCACCCCCAGATTCCCTTCGGCATTTTCAAAGTCAATGGGGTTGACCTTGTGAGGCATCGCACTGCTGCCGACCTCCCCTTCTTTGATGCGCTGCTTGAAGTAATCCATGCTGATGTATGTCCACACATCGCGGTTCATGTCCATCAAGACCGTGTGGATGCGCCTCAAATTGTCGCACCAAGCAGCGAATTGATCGTAATGCTCAATTTGAGTGGTGATTCGGCTGCGCTTCAACCCCAACGTGCCCTCGACAAACTCGTGGGCAAACGCACTCCAATCCTGCTCGGGATAAGCGGCTACGTGGGCATTGAACTGACCGGTGGCCCCGCCAAATTTGGCGGTGAACTCCGCGTTTTGGAAGGTGGCCATTTGAACATCCAATCGCTCGACAAACACCGCCCACTCCTTACCGACCGTTACGGGCGAAGCGGTTTGACCATGTGTTCTCGCCAACATGGGCACCTGTTTCCATTCACGGGCCTGACCCAATAAAGTCGCCCGGAGTTCGGTGAGTTGCGGTAGCAATACACCATGCGTTGCTCGCATCAACGAGAGCGGAATGGCCGTGTTGTTCACGTCCTGGGAAGTCAAACCGAAATGCACGAATTCTGACACCTCTCCCAAGCCCAGTCGATTCATTTCCTCCTTGAGAAAATACTCAACGGCTTTGACAT
Organism: Bacteroidota bacterium; assembly: GCA_027593035.1. Taxonomy (GTDB): domain Bacteria; phylum Bacteroidota; class Bacteroidia; order Flavobacteriales_D; family Sanyastnellaceae; genus UA16. The sequence continues at coordinate 4,329 of JAQCJQ010000126.1, forward strand.
CGTGGTTGGTGACGCGTTCCAAGGCTTTGATCCGATCCGCATCAGATTCGCTGAAGTTGCGGTAAACGTCTCGCAATGGCTCTGCCAATTCAGCGGGAAAGTCAGCCAGCGGCGGCAAAGGGATTTGGGTCAAGGCCAGGAAGTATTCAACTTCAACTTCCACCCGGTGGCGAATCAATCCCCATTCGGATAAAAAGGGAGCTAAGAGGGCGGTACGAGAGCGATAGCGTCCATCGACTGGAGCTAAGGCCGTCAATTCATTCAATTGCATGGAGTGACAGATCTGGAATCCTTGCAAAAGTAAGCCTCAATCCGGAGCAATTGAAGGCAAAACGGGCTGGCATGCTGGCTTTTGACTTCACTTTGGATCACAGGCGATGCAGAAGCCGCAATTTCCGCGACCTTTGCGAAGCGCCCCTTGCAATTCACCTCAAGTCGGCCACCTCCCTTGAGATCACAATCGAATCAAGACAACCTGTAACCACCTTCTCCTCAATCAACTGCCGCATGGAACTGCATACCATTCATACCGGATTCTTCAAACTTGATGGCGGGGCAATGTTTGGCGTTGTTCCGAAAGCACTGTGGCAAAAGCACATTCCAACCGATGCGAACAACCTCTGCACCTGGGCGATGCGCTCGATGCTCATCGAACATGAAAACCGCTTGTTGTTGATTGATACCGGTATTGGAGACAAGCAGTCCGATCAGTTTTTCCGCCATTACCATTTGCATGGCGACATGAGTCTGAAGGGTGAATTGGCCAAGCGCGGATTTGCCTTAGAAGACATCACGGATGTGCTGCTGACCCACCTGCATTTTGACCATGTGGGCGGAGCGGTGGACCGCCGAGCTGACGGCGCATTGGAACCCACGTTTCCCAATGCGCGGTATTGGTCTTGTGAGCGCCATTGGCAATGGGCCATGCATCCCAACCCACGGGAAAAAGCGTCCTTTTTGAGTGAAAATCTCCTCCCCCTTGAAACCAGCGGACAATTGGTGTTCGTTCCTCGCGAAGACCGCTGGAACAGAACGACCTTCAACGACCGATTCCCAGGACTGGAGATTTTCTTT
>JAQCJQ010000127.1 GCA_027593035.1 Bacteroidota bacterium
GGCAATGCGTCCTCCTGTCGTACCTGTGCCGACCAGGTGGAATTGCTCAAACCAAGCACGATGGGCTTGCACGAAAGACACCAAGGCTGTCTTTTTCCCATCATGAGCAATCAGGGCTATGGTTTTTTTTGACGTGACAGCGCTCATGTTATTGCTTTTTTTTCCAAACCAACGTCTGGTGTGGTGGGACTTCGATTTGTTCCGCAGGCTCAACGGATCCCCATGCAATGGCATAGGCATCGTTGAGTCCAATTGAAATCAGGTGGCTTTCAGAACCGAAATTGGAAACCACCACCACCTCACTTTCTCCTTTGGATCGACGCCAAGCCAAAACATCATCTTCAAATTTCGTGTCGATCCATTGGGGCCAACCACCAAAGGAGCCGTTCCACAAAGCCATCTCCTCATGATGCAACACATTGATGGTCTGATAAAGCTCTGTTTTGGAATAGTCCCCCCAATCCACCGTGTCCTTTTCGAAAAAACGCAATCGTTTGGACATTCCCGCCTCTTGACCGGAATAAACCAATGGCATGCCGATCAACGTTCCCGCAAGCATCGCCATGGCATCCCCATTGTTTCCCATGCGCTCAGCGATGGTTCCATTCCATGAATTCTCATCGTGGTTGGTCACGAACATCATCCGGTAGGCTGCATTACCAAATTGATCAGCGTCGCGTGCAATCGCCGTTCGAATGGAGTCCACCGACCATTCCATGCCGGCCACCTTGTTCATGACATGGTGCATGTGCCATGCATAGGACATGTCAAATGCGCGTTCATGGTGCTCCGGCACTTCCGCCTCTGCTAGCATAAAGACTTCTGGCTTAATGCGCTCCAACTGACGTCTCGCCTTGTTCCAAAATTCATTGGGGACCTTGCCCGCAACGTCACAACGGTAACCGTCGATGTCCGCTTCAACGACCCAAAACTCCATGGCATCTGCCATGGCGTCATTAAGACCATTCTCTTGGCCGTGATCCCAATCTAGCTGGGTCACATCCCACCAATCTGTCCCTGTTGGAGGCTGCAAATTCCCGGCATCATCGAGTAAAAAAAACGAACGATTCGATTCGGTCCATTCACTATCAAAAGCCGTGTGATTCGCCACCCAATCCAAGATCACCTTCATGTCCAACTCATGCGCCGCTGCGACCAAATCTCGCAAATCATCCAAGCTTCCAAAAGCAGGATTCACCTCCACATAACTCTTGGCACTGTAGGGTGAGCCCAAACTCGATGAGCCCGGTTGAACCATGTAATTGTTGGCGTTTTCGCCGCCCTTTCGGTTCAACTCCCCAATCGGGTGAATGGGCATCAACCACAGAATATCCACACCCAGTTCCTTGATTCGAGGAAGGTCCGATTGAAAAGCCTGGAAGGTGCCCTCTGGTGTATGTTGGCGAACATTCACCTCATAAATCGTTGCATTTTTGGACCACTCAGGGTGTTCCAAATAATCTCCGGACTCCCCCTGACCCAGCGATTCCGCAGAACTCGTAGGCTCTTTGATTGCCGCGTTTTCACAGGACATCAGTGTCATCAAAGCAAGCGAACACGAGGCAATTGAAGCGCGGAATGTCATGGGCAGTGGAATTGATAATCGATTAGAACAACGTCGGATGCTTGAAGTCATCATCATCCTTTTTGCTTGGAGTTTTTTCTGCATCAAGCGAGGAATCTGCCGCTCTTTTGGGCTGGAGAGACACCTCTGACTCACTCTCCGAATCCACCGGTTCCGGGGCTATCAAATCGCTAGGTGACGCTGGACGCGGTTGCAAGGCGGCTTCCGCTTCACGCTCCAACGTTTCGTTTTCAGGATCAAGCAAGACCTCCGTAACCGGCAACGTATGCAGGCGATTGCCCAAAGCACGAAGTCCTTTGAGCGCAATGAAATTTCGAACATCCACCAATTCGTCTTCACGATCCCGAGTCTCCTTGAAACGACGATTGAACCGAATTCGAACCTGAGGGTGATGCAAACTCGTTACGATGCCCAACCTGGATTGCTCGTGGTCACCAATGAATCGGAAGGGCTTCTGCACGAGTTCAGGCAAGAAGCGCTTCACGTACCAATCTTGCTTCTCCCCTTCGAAATAGACCACGGAAACGGGGCGATCTGCATTCCATTTCTCCAAATGAATCAATTTATCATCGAAGCGGGTGTTCAGATCGAAACCAGACAACAAGTATTCGCCGCTAGAAAGGAAAACCACGATGCGATCGTCCGCCATGAATTCCCCCAAAAGACGACCACGGCCATCGGAATTCAACGTCCGAACCGTTTCATCGTACCATACTTTCATCTTCCCCAATGTGGAAACACCAGCCTCTCCCAACTCAATTTTTCGGATGGGCTGCTTGGTGACCAAATTGCCTCCAGCCGACCGTCCGCGAACGGCGTGTTCAGAGAAATCCAAATCCAGCTTGAGCTTTTTTACGCGTGGACTCTGTCGCAAGTTGATCGAAACCGTTTCCGCTTCTCCATTCGGGTTGGCAGTGAAGTAGAGGATGCGTGATTTCGGCGTTCCCTTCGTGATGTGATACTCCCGGTCCCTTGTAATGGAGGGCACATTGAATCGTTTGACAAGGCTCCGCCCTGAATCGCCATCCAAATAGATGCAATTGTAAACCGTCCGATCCTCTCCGCGTTTCCAAACGCCCACATGAATCAAGTCTTTGCCGAAGAAGGCCTTCTGACTGACTTTACTCACCATCATAACGCCATCCTTACGAATGGCAATGATGTCATCAATGTCACTGCAATCCGCAATGAATTCTCCTTCCCCTCGCTTCATCCCAATCCCCACGAAACCCTCCTCCATTTGTGCGTAGAGCTTGGCATTGGCCACAGCCACTTCAGCCCGTGTAATGGATTCAAAGGAGCGCAGTTCTGTTTTTCGTTCGCGGCCCGCTCCATATTTCTTCTTGAGCATTCGGAACCAATCGATGGCATAATCCGTCAAGTGCTCCAAGTGGTGTTTGACTTGGGTAATGTCCCCCTCAAGACCTTCGATGAGTTGGTCCGCTTTGTATCCGTCAAACTTTGAAATGCGCTTGATTCTGATCTCCGTCAATCGGGTGACGTCGTCGTCCGTGACAGCCCGGAGCAAATGACCAATGTGGGGTTTTAAGCCAAGGTGAATGCTGGACAAGATGTCCTCCCACGTCTCGCATTCCTCGATATCGCGATAGATGCGGTTTTCGATGAAGATCTTCTCCAAGGAGGCAAAGTGCCATTTTTCTTGCAGCTCACCCAACTCAATTTCCAGTTCCAATTGGAGCAGATCGCGCGTGCGGTGTGTGGAGATCTTGAGCAATTCCGTGACACCCAAGAAATGCGGCTTGTCATTCAGAATGACGGTGGAGTTGGGCGAAATGCTCACTTCACAATCGGTGAAGGCAAACAAAGCACCAATGGTCTTATCAGGGCTGACATTGTTCGCCAAGTGCACGACGATTTCAACTTCTTTCGCGGTGTTATCCTCTACGCGCTTGATTTTGATTTTGCCCTTGTCATTGGCCTTGAGAATGCTTTCAATGAGCGATCCCGTAGTCACTCCAAAGGGGAGTTCCCGAATGATGAGGGTCTTGTTGTCCTCTTTTTCAATGCGACCGCGCACCCGAATGCGGCCTCCACGAAGGCCTTCATTGTATTGCTCGACATCCGCTGTTCCCGCTGTCGGAAAATCGGGATACAGTTTGAAGCTCTTCCCTTGCAACACCGAGATGCTGGCATCCAGCAACTCAATGAAATTGTGCGGAAGTGTTTTGCAGGCCAAACCCACCGCAATGCCCTCGACGCCTTGAGCGAGCAACAACGGGAATTTCACGGGAAGCGTATCCGGTTCACGGTTCCGTCCATCATACGTGAGCAACCAGCGGGTCGTCTTGCTATTGAACACCACCTCCTTGCCAAACTTGCTCAGGCGAACTTCAATGTATCGAGGGGCCGCGGCGCGATCTCCCGTGAGGATGTTGCCCCAGTTTCCTTGGCAATCCAAGAGGAGCTCGCGTTGGCCGATTTGCACCATGGCGTCACCAATGGAAGCGTCACCGTGCGGGTGGAATTTCATGGTGTTTCCGATGACATTCGCAACTTTGTGGAAGCGGCCATCGTCCATCTCATTCAAGCTGTGCAAAATCCGGCGTTGAACCGGCTTCAATCCATCATTTTGGTGTGGAACTGCTCGCTCTAAAATCACATAGGATGCATAATCCAGGAAGTAGTTGTTGTACATCCCTGCCACCTGGATGACGCGTTCCATTCCATCGCCAGCGGAAACGTCCTCGCTGGGTGTAATGCCAAATCCCTCCTCTTGAGGCTCCTCTTCGGAATGCTGATTCTCTTCACTCATTTTTCCACGGCATCTTTTTCCACACGCAAATTGTCAATGATAAATTGCTGTCGATGGGGGGTGTTCTTCCCCATGAAAAACGACATCATCTCTTGGATCCGACTTTCTTTCCCGATGACCACAGGGTCTAGCCGAATATCCTCGCCGATGAAATGGCTGAATTCGTCCGGACTGATTTCACCCAATCCCTTGAAGCGGGTGATTTCCGCTTTTGCACCGAGTACAGTGAGAGCTTCTTGCTTTTCTATTTCACTATAACAATAGCGCGTTTCCTTCTTGTTTCTCACTCGAAACAAGGGGGTTTGAAGAACATACAAATGTCCTCGTTTTACCAAGTCTGGGAAAAACTGCAAGAAAAATGTAATCAACAGCAACCGAATGTGCATGCCATCAACGTCCGCGTCGGTTGCAATGACCACATTGCCATAGCGGAGGTTTTCCAATCCGTCTTCAATGTTCAAAGCCGCTTGCAGCAAATTGAATTCTTCGTTTTCATAGACTACTTTCTTGGTCAGTCCATAACTATTGAGCGGCTTGCCCTTCAAACTGAATACCGCCTGGGTTTGCACATCCCGTGCCTTGGTAATCGACCCTGAGGCTGAATCTCCCTCCGTGATGAATAGCGTGGACTCTTCGTTGCGCTCTTTCTTGTCTCCCAAATGCAATCGGCAATCACGCAATTTCTTGTTGTGAACGGAAGACTTCTTCGCGCGTTCGCGCGCCAGCTTTTTGATTCCAGCGAGATCCTTTCGCTCTCGCTCACTTTGCAGGATTCTTGATTGCAGCAGTTGGGCGATTTCAGGGTTGCGGTGGAGATAGTTGTCCAATTCGCGTTTCAAGAAATCGTAAATGAAACTCTTCAAAGTTGGACGGTCCGGCCCCATTTCGGCAGAACC
>JAQCJQ010000128.1 GCA_027593035.1 Bacteroidota bacterium
ATAACGGGTTGTGGGACCAAGCTCATCAATTTTCCCAAGCGAAGCAGCCCCGCACCAATTTGCAATATTCCCGCCAAAATGACGGTGGCGAAGATGTATTCAGGTCCTTCTTGAATGGCGAGCGCAGCGATGACCACCGCGATTGCCCCGGTGGCTCCACTGATCATGCCCGGTCGTCCGCCTAAAACGCTGGCAACAAGTCCCACCACAAAGGCGGCGTACAAACCCGTCAAAGGACTGAGCCCTGCAATCAATGCAAAAGCGATGGCCTCGGGAATGAGGGCCATGGCAACGGTCAATCCACTGAGAATCTCCAGCTTGTAGTCTACCGTTTGTCTCAGATCGAATAGGGCGAGGCGCATGCGAGGGGGAATTGGAAAAATGCGCGAAAGTACTCCATTCAATGTGTTAATGGACTATGATTTCCATGGAATTGGCTTCAACTTGCTGGCATGAAACGATTTCGATTTCTTCAAAGCCTGGGATTCATTGCGGCAGCACCTTTAGCCGCCTCATCATTGGGCCCTCTAGTGGCAGGTAAGTCACGCGGTATGAGCGGAGGGTGTGCGCTGGTTCCAGCAGAAACAGCGGGTCCATTTCCATTGGATCTAACGGACACTCTTTTTTATTTCAGACAAGATGTCCGAGAGGACCGCACGGGCATTCCCTTGCGTCAAAAAATCCGGGGGGTGGGATTGGGGAATTGTGAACCCATGGCCAATGTCCGCGTGAACATCTGGCATTGCGATGCAGAAGGAAACTATTCAGGCTATGGTTCGGAAGTGGGCACGACTTATTTGCGTGGTTACCAGTTGACCGATGCCAATGGTGAGTGCGAATTCATCACGATTTTCCCGGGCTGGTATCCCGGTCGAACCACGCATGTGCATTTTCAAGTGCATGTGAGTACGTCTTACAGTGCGGTTTCTCAGTGGACTTGGTCAGGAGCTGACGCGCAAGCGCCGACTTTGGCGCATCCAGAATTGTATCCAGAAGGACCGGACCCTTTGCCACCGACGTCCGATGGCGTTTTTGCCGATGGGTTTGACTTGCAAACAGCGGATTTGTCGTGGGATGAAGCCGCTCAGGAGTATGTCTCCACGTATGAAGTGACGGTGCAGGGCACAGGTGTGAGTGGAGTAGGCCACCTCGAACGGATGGCTTCTGCGGTCATTGAGGTGGAGCAAAACGCCCCGAACCCATTTCGGGATCGCACCACGATCGGTTTTGTTTTGCATGAACCGGCCAGCGTACGGTGGTCTTTGTGGTCCGTATCCGGCCAATGTGTTTTTCAATCCGAACTCGGTTCTCTTGCTGCCGGTCAACACGGAATTGACGTGAATCCAGGGCGTTTGGGTTTGCCGGTCTCGTCCTATGTGTACATGTTGAATGCGACGACTTCCAATGGGACGTTTACGGCTGTCAAGCGCATGATGCACTTAGCCTCTTGATGAGTTCGCCTCCTGAGGGCCCCTTGCAATCGTTTCAACATTTCGGTACCGCCTTGAACCGCCTTCTGCTTCGGGAAAGCAACCTAAGACAAGATGCCGTAGTTTAGCTTTGGAGGGTCACCACGCGGGCATCCGTTTCGACCTCCATGTTCGAAGTGTGAAGAGTCCCTGCGCGTTCCGTCGAACGTCATTTTACAATTCTAATTTTTGGTCTTTTTGTCAACCCGTTCCTACCAATTTTCGCAGTTAAGGTTCAAGCTTATCGCCGGTCTTCTATTCTGTGGTTTCCTCGGGAATGGATGGAATCAGTCGGATTTATCCAGCCTGATCGACACTTGGACGGACGTTTCTCAGCCAACTGAGAAGCGGTTCGAAGCCTTGAATGAGTTGCATGCAGAGTACCACTTGAGCAACCCCGATACGGTTCTCCATTGCCTGGAGGAGCTGCGCATTCTTGCCGATAAGTTGGACCATTAGACTGCGCTTTATTCGGCTTACAATCGCAAGGGGAACATCCTTCGAATGCAGGGGGTCAATACAGTGGCGTTGCAGGCGTACATGGATGCAGAGAGTGTGGCACGTTCCATGGGTGACTCGAGCAGGTTGGCAAGCGTGTATGCCAATCGTGGAAATGTACACGTCCAACTCAACAGCTACGTCGAGGCCACGCGTCATTTTTCAGAGGCACTCGAGATCCATCGCCAGCGTGGAGATGTAAAAGGGCAGCGCAACATGCAAATGGCCTTGGGCAATGTGTTCACATTGATCGATCACTTCGACCTAGCCAAGGTCCAATATGAAATGGTGTTGAAGGGAATTGAAGGAGAGTCGGACACGGGATACTTTCCAGGTCTGCTGAAGTTGAACATGGGGTGGTGCGAGTTTAAGCTTGGAAACTTCGACGAGGCTTCCGAGCTCTATCTATCGAGTCTTGAGATTTTAGAAAGGGAAGAGGCCGTGTTCTTTTTGGCTGGATGTTACGGCAATCTCTCGGCGTTGCGACAGGAACAGGGGAGGATGAGAGAGGCCATGCAGCACGCCATCACCTGCACCGAGCTGTACGGTGATTTGGGTGCAAGAGGAGATGAGCTCTATGGGTTGCTGACGATCGCAGACCTGACCCTCCTCTTTGATCCCGCCGAGGCTTTGCGCCTTGCTCAGGACATTCAGGGGGAGCTGCTAAAGGAGTCTGATTATCAATCCAAAAGTGAACTATACCTGCTGTTGTATCAGGCTTTTAAAGAGCTTGGAGATGAGCCAAATGCCCTCGAAATGCATGAGGCGTTTGTTCTCTATGACGACAGCCTGCAGACTGAGAAGCATCGTCTCGCGGTGCTTCGTGCGGCCTACGAAAAGGATGTAGAACATCAACTTCAGGCGGTCCAATGGGAAGGGGAACAAGAACAGAGCCGTCAGGAAATCAAGCAGCTGAAGACGTTGCTCGCCCTCGTATTGGGGTTCTTGCTTGTCATTGGTATCCTGATCACGTATATCGTCAACATTCAGAAGCGCCATCGCGCTCGACGCGATGATCTCAAGGCCCAGATTGAGGAGCTTCACATGAGAAGGGAATAGTAAACCATTCTCGATACTCCGGTGTTCGAATTGGATCGCACCGGCCTGAATCAGGCGTTGGGTCGAACTCTCAACGAGACGGATTGGAAAGTGCTCAATATCTTACTGGAGGACCCCGCATTGACCAACCGCGGCATCGCGGAAAAAGCAAGCCTCAGCGTTGATGGCATCGGGTCTTCATTGAGGAGGATGTACGGATATTTTGAAGTCAAGGAAACCAAGTACAAAAAAATGGCCTTACTGCACTCCGCTATGAAGATTTCAGCGGGGTAAACGGGTGAACTGAATTGATTTACCTGAGTTTATTGATTCACATGGTTTTGGGCTTCTTTTTCGGGCGTTGCTTTCACCCTTTCGCGTGAAGCCTTTGTGAGGATTCACGCTCAAATTTGTCAGGCGAAAAAGAAAATCCGATTTCCCGACGAAATGAAACACCTCCTGCTGTGGTATTTTCACCCCTAAACGTGAATCATTATGGCATACTTTGGAACGTACTTTGTCAAAAAGAAACCAATCATGAAGAAATTAACCGCACTCCTTACACTTGCATTGGGGCTGACTCAATTTGCAAGTGCTCAAGTCACAACAGTCGATTGTGACATGATGAACCTAGTCGTGAATGTTTCTGACACGGGATTGGTAAAGTTGTACCACCCGGGGCATTATTTAACGCACCCGCAAAGCGAAAACGTCATCGAATGGGAGGTGACTGATGCAGCTGGCAATGTGATCGCGCAAGAGACGTTGATCGATGACAGTGACTTTCTATTCGATTTCGACACGCCTCTCACTGAAATCATGAACGTATCTGCGCATCTCACCAACGACTCAGCCATACACAATGGCTTTCCTGTAAACTGCCTCATCGAAGATCAATTGTTCTGGGAGGTCACCGAAATCATTCCCGGCTATATCAGCGGAAGATGGGAATTCCTTCACGGAAATGTAGGTGTTGACCAGAACGAAGTTTCGGGCATTTTCGACGTCGCGCCTGCCGCCGCCGCAATGGACAATAAAATCTACGATGTGTACGGAAGAGAACTGAGTGAAGCTCCTTTTGGACAGATGTACATTCAGAACAAGAAAAAGTACATTCGTTTCTATTGAGGACTGACGCTATTGAAATCCGATAGCGTTCACACGTGCTCCGATCACATGACGGACATCGCTCAACCTTGTCTTCCTTTGCTCGTTCGACTGGCCGCATCGCCTGGAGAAGCCGCCCTACCTTTGAGTTTAGGGGAATTCAAAAATTGAGACAACCAGATGGGATTCAATATTGTACTCGTAGAGCCTGAAATCCCGAACAATACAGGCAACATTGGGCGGCTGAGTTTGGCTTCCGGGTCGACCCTTCACTTGATTCAGCCCTTTGGATTTGAGATTACAGACACCCGCCTCAAGCGCGCCGGTCTGGACTATTGGCAGCACTTGGATGTTCGCATCTACGAGAGTTTGAAAGACTTCATGTCCGTCCACCAAGACGCCCACTTTGCGTTCCTCTCGAGCAAGGGGACGCAGCCGCATTACGCCATTGATTACCGGGACAATATGTTCTTCGTCTTTGGGAAAGAATCGGTGGGTCTGCCCGAACATTTACTGGCTGAGCATCCCGACCGTTTGTACCGGATTCCCATCTTGAGCGAGCACATCCGCAGCCTCAATTTGGCCAATGCCGTGAGCATCATCGTCTATGATGGACTGCGGAGTTTGCAAGGAGGTCTTGACGCTGAAATGGAGTGATGGTCGTTGTTTGGGGATTCTGCGATGAGGTGAGATTTCTTCTCATGCCCTGTGCCGTTCGTTCCGATCAGGGCCACCACCGCATCGGTGTCGTTGATGTCCAATGACCACCTGCCCCCTGAAACGCTGTCACAACTGCCCCATGCGGCCTTCCCGGTAATTCCGGAAGCATTGCTCGATTTGTTCCTGATTGTTCATGACAAAAGGGCCATAGGAATAGACGGTTTCGTTGAGCGGTTGCCCTCCGAGGAGAAGGAGCTCACAGCCCTTTTCTGAGTAGAAACGGACGTGGTCGCCGCCGCGCTCAAACAAGGCGATTTGCTGACCATTCAATTGCTGT
>JAQCJQ010000017.1 GCA_027593035.1 Bacteroidota bacterium
CTGCCAATCCGCGAGGCCCCTGTTCTGTTTCAAACCGAACCTTATTGTTCTCTCGAACTTCCTCTTTGATGTTGTTCACGTGAACAAACACACTTTCCTGAGTTTCCAAATCACGGATGAATCCAAATCCTTTGGACTCATTGAAAAATGTAACAATGCCGGTCCGGATGGGATCGTACTCTTCTTCCTCTCTTTTGGGAACTCCAATTTCGATGTCCTCCAACTTGACTTCAACCCGAGTCGTCGGATCTGGCGGAGTATTCGTTATTTGTCCAAATTCATCAACGTAGGCAATCATGTCGTCTGAATCCAAGGTCATCTTGTTTTCTTGACGCTCTAACTTCTTGACTTCCTTTTCTTTACGCTTCTTTTCCCGCTTGAGTTCGCGCTCGCGCTTACTGAATGATTGTTGAGACCTGGCCAAATGAAATGGTTTTTATGAGACGGCAAGGTACATCAAGAACCGCCCCAAGCCGAGCTTCAACGGATACTTACAATCATAACATTGTCAAGGGAAAAGCCATGCCGCTGCGGCATCGGCCATACCCGATGCATCGTGGCCAACTCCCTGCTCTTCCATTGAATTCCAATTCAACTCAAGGGCCTGACTCTCCGCTGTGTTTTGACTGAGTTCCCAGAAATACTGACCGCGATCAAATCGATTAAATCCTTGCAAATCCACGTCGGGATTGTGGATGGGACCAATCGAGTTGGTGTCCGCTGTTCCCAGGGAGATGATCAATTGAGACGACATGGCTTCGTCAAGCGTTCTGCCATTCACCGGGGCGTCGAGCAGCCCGTACGGATAGGCTATCGGCAAATCTGGAACCGTGTACCAACCGGAGTTGGCAGCGACCGCGCGATCGACGAGTTCAGACCCGTGAAACAACATGAATCGATGAACGAATTGTCCCCCAGCACTGTGTCCCCATAAATCCATCTTGGGGTCCGCATTGCCGGTGCTGTCTTGAAAAGCGACTAACATGGGCTCAACCAAGGCGAAGGTCCATTGAGTCACCGGACGTTCCACACCATCCGCATTGAAGACTCCACCTTGCATGTACTCTTCGCTCCCGGGAAATCCACTGCTCGTGAATTCTGGAGCGATAATCAATAGGCCCATGGCATCTGCGATTGAAATCCAATGATCTCGATACTCCGAGGCATTGCGATTGTTTCCATGGAACACCATGACCACCGGAGCTTCCGAAGTCAAGCCCGCTGGAACGTGGTAGTGCAGATTGATTGGAGTGTCCGCAAAGGGGGCGTAACCATCGAAGACAAACTGCCCTGTACCGGTCAAGAAGACCGCTTCTTCTTCAGGGCAAGACTGGCCAAATGCGGTCAACATAAGGAGCACGTCGGAGACATCGACCAGTCCATTGTCGTTCAGATCGGCAGGACATGGATTGGTGGAAGACCACTCACAGGTTCCGTCATCAAACAGCGCTTGTGCATCAAAATTCGTAGCCTGGTCGTAGGTGCAACCGGACGCACTAAAAAACAGCACATAACTGCAGCTTCCATCTTCCTCATTGGCCAACGGATTGTAATTGTCCGCGTGGGACTCGGTACAACCCGGAAGCAGCTCAATGCATGGATTCGCAAATTCACCCGCAGGAAAAGGAATCATTGCCGCTGCATTGGTCTCCGAGGCGCCGAAAGCCCCCATCGAAACGGTCCAATCAGCACCATTGAAGACCGCACTCGGCATGGATTCACAAGAACGCCATGCCCAGCCCAATGTGTATTCCCAATCAAAGCCCGATCCATCCAGATTGGGATCGCCAAACGCATCAATCGTCCAATCGTTTTGGAAGAGTTCAATGGCGTCGTCTCCGTTGAAATTACAGGCCAATCCATCGTCAATAAAATCGGCTTCAAACCCAAAGAAAGAAGCAAATATTTCGGATTCTTTGGAGACATAAAGGAATTCCCCTGCCTGGACAGCCATCGGTGGAAATGTCCATTCCACGCCGGCACTGCCTGACCCGTTGTTCGCGGTACCAAGCCCAAATTCGGACAAATCATCAATGTCTTCGAGAACAAAGCACTCCAAGGCTTTTGGCGCACCGGCCAAGCCACCATGAACTACTCCGGTGATCTGCATAGCCGCGGGTGATTGACTCCATGCATTGGAGCTCCACAAATTGAGCGCAAGAATCAACACGATCCAGCGCTGTTCATGAAGCCATCTGCACAACATCATTGAATGAGTATGCGAATCAAACGACGCTCCGTAGCGTTTTCAAGTCGCAAGAAGTAACAGCCCGTTGCCAGCCCTGACAAATCAAGGGCAGATTGCAGAGCCTTGGGCTCCCAATTGCGCATGCACTGCCCTTGTGTGTTCATGATCGCAGCACTCGCCAGTGGCTGAGATGACTCAATGAACAAGGCATCCGATGTCGGGTTGGGAAAACAGCGCGTAGACCAACCGATTTCGGACACACCATCCGGATTGACCGTGACGTTGTACGTGCCTATTGGGAACGGTTCATTGCTGAAACCATTCGAAATCGCACCATCCAAAGCATCCAAGCTACTCATCAACCAATTGGATTGCACGAACTGATACCCGTCTGGCCCTGTGCCATCAACGCGGTAAGCCCATCCGCCAGAATACTCCCATTCCGTGCCGATTCCATCCACATTGATGTCACCAAAAACATCCACTCCCACTCCTGCTTCGAACAACTCAACCGCATCGTTGCCATTGAAATTACAAGCCGCTCCACCGTCTACAAATGTTGGGGGGAACCCAAAGAAATCCGCAAAAGCGACCGTATCGTTAGCGACATAAATGAACGTGTTCGCATCCGCAGACTGATCCGGAAAAGTCCACTCAACTCCGTCCGTTCCTGCTCCATTTTGTGCGGTGCCGATGGCATACTGGGCCAAAGTCTCAATGTCGTCCGTTACGTAAAACTCTAGCATTTTAGGAGCTGCACCATGGTGCACAATCCCTGTCAAAATCAGTGAGTTGGAAGGAGTGAAAACTTGTCCCAAACAATTACAGTTTTCGTCCAATGCGTCAAATACCGTCATCGGGTTGAGATCATCGCATTCGTCACCAGGGTAAACGCAGCTGAGGTCATCAACTGTCGCCTCCGCGTCGAAGTTGCAGGATGTCGTGTCCATGCAGCCGGGAATGCCTTGAGCATCATCGCAAAGCGGATAGGGGCAGCTCGAATCTTCTGTGGTTGCTCCAGAAGAACAACCGACAGCGGCCGTTTCCCATTGTCCCGATTCGGACTGATACGCCCACGAGTCTGCATAGTCCCAAGAGGTGCCAGTTCCATCTTCATCGGCGTTACCATACGTTTCAACCACGCCACCATTGTGGTACAATTCAATGGCATCGTTGCCATTTTGATTGATCGTTGAAGGAGCCGCGAGGACCGATTGAAACTCTCCGATGCAAGCACCGAAATAAGCACTCATCGCAGCTGTTGAACGCGCCAACAACACATGCTCCCCCGCGGCTAAGGCCTGAGCAGGGAATGTGTATTCTTCCCCATCCGTGCCTCCCCCGTTGTTTGCAGTGCCCAGTCCATAGACACTCAGATCGGCAATGTCCTCGACAGCATAGACATGAATGGCCTTTCCATCCGAACCTCCGGATGGAACATCAAAGTCCATGACACCCTGCAAGCGCAAGGAATCCAATTCAAGAGAAGCAAAACCCAATTGAGCGGAAAACAATAACGTTCCGAGAAGCGAAAATGACCTGAATAATTTCATGATAAGCCGTATGTAATTTATACCTGCAAGATGACGAAAAACTCGAAATCTCACACGCAAAATTGAAACAATTCAAACGACCCTGAGACCAGCTATTATTCACAGTTAGTTCCAAACACAGAGAGGAAGTACAGCAAATCTGGCGTCGCCACCAAACCATCGTTATCCAAGTCACCCATGCAGCTTGAGGCCTCTACGACACAAGACCCGTCGTCCGTGTTGGCCAATGCGTCATAATTGCTTGCCGCCTCATATCGACATCCCCAAACCTTGAGCGTCGAACACGTGCCGTCATCGGCGTTGGCATACGGGTCAAATTCCATGTAAAACAAGATCGCCAGCCCCAAAATAAAACACAGGGGATACACACAAGCCGATTCGAAGGTCGTTGTGCCCTCGTCTGTACAATTCACACCTCCGTATGTCCACTCTCCGTTCGTTTTGAATGCCCACGAGTCCAAATATGCCCATGCTTGACCGGTGCCGGATGCATCCACATCACCAAACACTTCGATGGTGATTCCCGATTCAAACAATTCAATGGCATCGTCTCCATTCTGAGAAATGCTCGAATTCGCAAGAAGCACGTGCTCAAAACTGGCATAACACCCTTCGAAGTACGCTTCCATATCAACCGGTGATCGAGCCACCAGGATGTCATCTCCTGCACTCACCGAGATGGCTGGAAAAGTGTACTCCTCACCATCCGTACCTCCACCATTGTTGGCCACTCCAAGTCCAAAAACACTGATGTCCGCCACGTCCTCTAGCGCAACCACGTGGATCGCTTTTCCATTCGAACCCGCTGATGGAACCGTGAAGTCCATGACACCTTGGAGCATCAGCGCATTGGTCAAACTTCCCGTGTCATAGATGCAACTTCCGTCGTCCGCATTGGCCCCGTCATCAAAGTTGAGCGCATCCACATCCGTACATCCGCCAAACAGACAGCAATCTTCGCATGCGGTATTGGCCGCTTCATCATAGTTGTCAGCACCTGACGTCATGCAACCAACCATGACTGCCTCACAGGAACCGTCGTCCACCGTTGCATTCGGATTGTAGTTGAATGCCAATTCATCTGTGCACCCAGGAATGTCATCGGGCACATCGCACATGGGGTAAGGGCAATTGCTATCGAATGTCGTGGTGCTTCCGTCGGAACAATCGATTCCGCCATACGTCCAAGCTCCATCAACCTTGTATGCCCAAGAATCCAAGTAATCCCAGTCTTGCCCGGAACCATCCACATCCACGTCACCGAAAATCTCAACCACCACGCCCTCTGCATACAATTCAATGGCATCATCACCATTTTGGCTAATGGCATTCGACGCGTCAACAAAGACATGCTCAAACTCCCCAAAACAGGTAGTGAAATACGCTTCCATGGCCGACAAAGTTCGCACGACAAGAATGTCATCCCCTGCCGATACGCTGGACACAGGGAAGGTGTATTCTTGGCCATCTGTACCGCCTCCATTGTTTGCAACTCCAATCCCATAGAGGCTCAAGTCTGAGACATCATTGACCGCAATGAGGTGAACGGCCTTGCCGTCAGATCCCCCAGTGGGCACCGTGAAATCAATGACCCCTTGCAAAGCCAAGTCATTTTGACCCAACATGGCCGAAGAAAACAAAACTCCTAAAAAGCTAAAAAAAATAGATAGATTCGACATAGCTTAAGATTTTACTGATATAATCGACGTCAAGATAATAATTTATTTTTTTATAGCAAACTTGAATGAATGATAACCAGGCTTTTAAAAAAATTCAACCAACAATCAGTCATTGTTGAATTGCCCCTTATTTTTACCCCATGCCGATATTATCTATACATCGCAACGGCACCCTCCTTGCCTCGCAGGCCTTTCTATTCTTGCTCTTGGCTTCTTTTTCGTTGAGCGCATGCCGTGTTCCTGAGGAGGGGATCTTTTCCAACCCCGAGAACTTTAGCCTCACACGCGGCTCGGGCTCTTTTGATTTTGACCAAATCCCAGATCCCACCAAACCTGCCATTGCCGTTCATTACTTCATTCCCCAGACGGGAGAAATTACGGAAATGCCTATTCTCATTGGCTTCCATGGAGCCGACCGCAATGCCGCTGGATATCGCAATGTGTGGGAGGCCATCGCCGAAGAAAAAGGCTGCATGGTCTTCTTCCCCGAATTCACTGATGAGGCCTATCCAGGAAGTGCCTTCTACCAGCAAGGAAACATTCTCGCCTTCGGCCAAGTCACGCCTCAAACGGAATGGAGCATTTCCACCATTGCCCCGATGTTCGAAGACATTCTTGACCGGACAGGTAGCCCTCAAATTCAATTTGATGTTTGGGGACATTCTGGGGGAGCTCAATTTGTCAACCGACTGATGATCTTCGGTGGAGAACTGAAAGTCAGAACGGCCATCGCATCCAACGCGGGTTGGTACACCGTTCCTTACATGGAACAGGATTTTCCCTATGGCCTCACCAGCAGTCCGATTCAACTGAGTGACTTGGCGACTCCTTTCTCCTATGATTTCAGGATACATTTAGGAACCGCGGACACGGCCTTCAATGATACGGGTTGGTCGGGAGCGTTTGTTCAAGGTGACAGCCGATACAGCCGTGGCTTGTTCTTTTTCAACCAAGCTGCACTTTCCGCTCAAAACGAGCTCCTTGGTTTCAACTGGTCCCAGGTCGATGTTCCTGGAGTTGGACACGATCACATCTCCATGGCGACGCATGCTTCAGACGTACTCTATCCCTAAATTGTCTTTAAATTCTAACCCCATGCTCTACTTTTCTTTCACTCGCAAGCAACCAGCGTTGGCCTTTCTCTTTAGCGGATTGATCGGAGCCTTATTTTTGATCGGCTGTGCAAAAACAGATGATGTTGAGACGATTGTCCCAGAAGACCCTACGGTAGGGTTCGATTTCTTGGTGCCAGATCGAGCATTCGGAGAATACCTGGTTTTCCTAGGGATCAACGGAGTCCAAGAACGAACCGACACGTTGGCAACGGGTGCGGTGCAGGTCAATTACTACTTAAACCCCAGCTTTGTTCTGGGTGTAAACAGTTTGCAACTGAGTAAAACAAGCGGGTCCGTTGCGGCCCTGGAGGCAGCCGGTGTCGCCACAGCCTCACAAAAAATCATGGATCTTTCCGGAGTGGAATTTTTCACTGGACTGGACACGTTGGTCATTACATCCAATGACCTCACTTCATTGGACCTGAGTGGCAACCCCACCTTATTGGAGTTGAGTATGAATTTCTGCAAGGTGGAAGCCTTGGATCTCACCGGTTGCCCGTTGCTTCAAAAACTGAGATTTCGAGGCTCATCCCAAGCCGATGCTCTTCTCGAAACCATTGACTTAAGTCAGAATACGGCCCTCAGACACCTGCACCTTCGATCGCACAATTTCACATCGATTGACTTGACCAATAACGTTCAACTTGTGGAGGAGATTGACTTATCGAGCAATCCTGGCCCAGATGGAGATGTCAACACAGGAGACATTGTGATTCCCACCAGCATTTACGAGAATGTTCAAGGAGCTGGGGGCATCCTGATGGGCGTCATTCCAGGGTGATAATGGCATTCGCTCTGGCCATTGCCTTCATAGTTTCCATTGCTGCCGGTTATTTCATGGTGCGAGGAAGGCATCCGCAACTCATCTTAGCCGGTGCCGGATTGGTCATGTTAGCCTGCTCCCTGTTACTCGGAGGAAGCGGGACAGCCGACCAGTCGACAGGGTTGGCTTTTTTTGACCTGTTTCGGTCCGTTACAGAGTCCCTCAAATCCAAACTATCCGGAATCGGCGCCATGATCATGGTCATCGCTGGATTCGTTTCATACATGGACTACATGGGGGCCACTGCCGCACTGGTACGCATCGGAACCAAGCCCATATCCGTGCTGAAACGCTGGCCATACCTCGCCGCTGTCGCTGTTATCCCACTTGGACAACTCCTCTCCTTGTGCGTGCCCAGTGCTGCGGGATTGGGTCTTTTGATGATTGCGACAGTTCACCCCATCCTCATTCGAATTGGCGTTTCGAAAATCACATCCGTCTCCATCATCGTTCTCTGCACTTGCTTCGACATGGGGCCCGCATCCGCCAATACGGCCCGAGCCGCTGAGCTTTTGCAAATGGACAATGTTCAATATTTCGTGGCTTCACAACTCCCGTTGGCCACCATGCTCACGTTTGCTCTGATGGTGTTTGTCTATTTTCAATCGAAATATTTGGACTCCCGGATGTCTTCTGATCAGCCCTTGGCACAACAGACAGCTACTGCCGATGACGCTGCATCTCCTTTGGCCTACGCTATCCTGCCTGTATTGCCGCTTATTTTATTGATGACATTCAATGCATTCTTTCAAACTGGAGAGCATCCGATCGTGTTGGACACCACCACGGCCATGCTCATTTCGCTCTTTGTCAGCATGGCATTCCATGGACTTGTCGCTCGCAATGTACGGGAGCTAGAATCCGGGATCATCGCTTGCTGGAACGGGATGGGACGTGCCTTTAGTACCATCATCACATTGATTGTGGCAGCCGATATTTTCGCGTCTGGCCTGATTGCATTGGGATTGATTGATGGGCTGCTTGTGTTGAGCAACGCCATGGGCTGGGGTGCGATTGGTATTTTGACCCTTTTCATTGCGCTGATTTTCTTTGCTTCCATCTTGATGGGAAGTGGCAATGCCTCCTTTTTTGCCTTTGGCCCGCTCATTCCTGACTTGGCAAGAACCTTGGGAATTCCGGGAATAAAGTTCCTACTCCCCATGCAGTTGGCCTCCAGCATGGGACGTGCCGCTTCGCCAATTGCAGGTGTTGTCATAGCGACTGCGGGGATTGCAGGAGTTAATCCCATGCACGTCGCACGCCGCAACCTTTTGCCCATGATGTTGCTTTCCGTCCTCATGGTCCTGATTCAACAATTCGCCACATGATTCTCCTTAAAAACGCCTCAATACACGCTCCCCAATTCTTGGGAAAGCAAGATGTCTTCATCGCTCAAGGAGTCATCCAAGCCATTCAACCAGAACTCGAGATTACCGGGGTGCCTGACTTGGAGGTTCATGATCTCAATGGCGCGATGCTCACGCCTGGATTCATTGACCAACACATCCACATTACAGGAGCCGGCGGCAAATATGGTTTTGGATCCATGACCCCCGAAGTGCACATTCGGGATCTCGTGGCGTGCGGCACAACAACCGTTGTGGGGCTGTTGGGAACGGATGGTACCGCGCGCAGTTTGAACACGCTGTATGCCAAATGTGCCGCATTAGAAGACGAGGGAATTACCGCGCGCATGCTGACCAGTTTTTTCGGGCTGCCTGTCAAAACATTTACCGGAAACGTGCACGATGACCTGCTCTTTATCGACCGGGTAGTCGGATGTAAGATCGCCATCGCAGACACGCGCTCATCGTATCCAAGCGCCAAAGAGTTGCTTGCTTTGCTGCGTGAAATCCAGGTTGGCGGCATGATTTCTGGCAAAGGAGGCGTGCTGCACATCCACCTCGGAGCGCTCCCTGAAGGCATGGAGCTGCTGTTCGATTTGGTGGAGCAATATCACGTGGACATTCGAAGGCTCTCCCCGACCCATGTTGGACGGACCGAAGCGCTATTCACACAAGCACAGGCGTTCGCTAAGTTGGGCGGAATGGTGGACTTATCGACTGGAGGCACTCAATTCATTCCGCCATGGAAGGCCATCGAGTTGGCCAAAAACAACGGTGCTGACCTCGGTCAATTCACCTTGAGCAGTGATGGCAATGCCGGGATTGGCGTGCTCGACAAGACGGGGCAATTGACTGGATTCAAAAAAGCTCCCATCGACCTCAATTTATGGAACGTGCAGCAATTGATCCGTGAAACGGAAGTGACTCCGGAAGAGGCCATTGGACTGGTGACAAGCGGACCGGCCAAAACCATGGGGCTTCACACCAAAGGACGGCTGGCCGTCGGTATGGCTGCGGATTTCTGCATTTTCGATACCGAGTGGGAACACACCGGAACGATCGCGCGAGGAGCGTTCTTGAAACGAGACGGGGAAGTCCTCGTTCAGGGGAACTTTTAATTCAGACCCGTCTTGTGGATTGGAGTGAGACGCCAAAGGCCGAACTCTCGCATTAGCGCATTGCCTCTTTAGAACTGGAGCTGAACCAACACTTGACCACTCCAACCATTTTTAGCTGGTGTGTTGAAATAATTGAGGTAATCTCCGCCGAGCTGTACTTTCATGGCATTGCCCCGGTTAAACCAGGTCAGACAAGCCCCAACCGCGTCAACCGTTTCCAATACAGACTCCTCATTGGATTCAAACTCTGGAAATGACTGGGAAAACCGGCCGTTCACGGCCCATTTACCATCAATGGTCACCCCCAATTGAGCTTGGTATGCATTGCCCAACACCAAATACTCGCTGATTTGCTCACTCACCAACGACTCTCCATTGGCGGGATTCGTATAGGCCCCTTGTAAATTGTAGGCCGCTGCGTTGACATATTCAACCAAGAGCGTTGCCCTTTTCCACTTCAGCATCGCATCGACATAGTTCTTGAGATACTGCGGAAGTTGGTCTTGGCCATCCACCGTGTACAACCCAAAAGCACCATGGCTTTCACCGACCGGACCACTCGCACCGTCGTTCCAACTCGATGCTCCACCCAGGACCAGTTTTGGAGTGGACTCTCCAATCAAATCGAACCCTGTCATCTCATTGCCCTCTGAAAAGCGTCCAAACGGATACACGTCCAAGCGACCGCCATATTTCAAACCGCCACGGTCTACATCGTTGGACAACAATCCAAAACTGTTCATTCCATCTCCTGAAGTGACGGACAACATCGGAACAAGTCGGGCCTTGCCCAAACTCAAATCTGCTTTAACTGCCACACCAAATTCCCGCCCCGTCTGAGCAAACGCTGTACTGACCATCGACCGATTGAGCATGGCCAAATCGCCTTCGAAAAAGAGCATTTCTCGGTTGTTGGCGATGGACTGAAACTGACCAATGGTTGCGGTGAAGACATTGTTGATTTGAGCCACCATGTATGCATCCAACAATGGACGCTCAGCCGCAAAGTCAGAACGAATCAAAAAGGAAACACCCTTTTCGCGATCGGATGCGCTGAATTCGATGTACGAACGCTGGATGTAAAAACTGCGCTCCAAATCACCGGATTCAACCTGAGATAAGTTGACCACTGGTTGAAGCAACCCACCCAGACCAAACGTATACATCCCATCTGAGAAGGACACTTCCAAACCATCACCAAGACTCAATTCCGCGCTGCCATCGGAAGCACGTTCCAAGTCCTCATCTTCCGATTGAGCCCACAGCACGTGAGCACACAACACACACACAACGAGCAATCCAGTTTGCAATCGATTCTTCATGACAGCTGCTATTTTAATGTGGGTTTGATCACCCTCAGAATTGGAATGGTATTTTCAATCTCAAGAACACGGTATCGAATCAGCCCACAGTGAGCCTCTGGCTCCAGGCATTCTATCGCCAAATTGAATCGCTCTTGATCCGCAGGGACCCACCATCCATCCGCGGGCAAATCCATGTCTTCGCTTTCGGTCGTTGCGGATACTATTCGCTCCTGGAATCCCTCGAAAAACTCAGCTTTCAGTCGGTTCTCCGTGATCACGTAGCGCTCCACTTCGTATTGCCCCATGGGCAGAGGCTCCACTTCCACATCCAATATGCGCAGCTTTTCGATGACATGTGCGGCCTCTGGTAAGATGATATAGGCCATTGGACGTGAACGAATCAACTGTGGAGACAAGACCAATCCATCGTGTTTTTCAATGTCAAAAGTCCGCAGGGAACCGTCCGACAAATCGATGAAATCCAGTTGGGACTGGGTGACTTTTTTAGATGATTCAATGACAACATCCTGACGAGCATTTCTTCCCTGTTCGCGCGCCATCTGAATCGCGACCTTGGAGTGGTGCGCTGATTTCAAGAAGCTTGAGGCCAAGAGGTAACCCGTTTCCACGCGGCGCTCAAACCCTTTGCGCTGCAAACCCACCCCCCGAATTTCCATCAATACCGACAGGCTATTGGCCAAGGCGAAAGACGTGGAACTCGAATGAGCACTGGTGGCGCCGACATCGAAGCGCATGTTGCCCCGAATCACCACGGGCCGGATGTAATTGTGGAAGCGCCTTCCATGGGCTGCGAGCGTTTTACGGGCCGGATCAACGAGCAATGTCTCTGTTGCCTCCCGGATGGGTTCTGCCACATTCAAGTTGCCGGTGTACAAAAACATGGCGTCAAAGGCCGATGTGACTCCAAAGGTTCCCATGGAAACGAAATCGGAACGATACGGCTTGTATTCGTGGAAATCCACCACGACGTCAGCGTCAAAAGCCGCATAGGCCTTCTTTAAAAACACCACCTCCTGGTTCACCAACTTGGTTTGATCCCGATTGAGATCCAATCCATTGGCAGCGTAACGATTTTGCTTGTCATATCCATCTGGATTGGCCATCGGAATGACCAACAATTCCACCGCATCCAGATAGCTATTCAGATGCCCTTCCTCTGACAACTGCTGCATGAACGCCAACAAAGCTTCAGTGCCCGCTGGTTCATTGCCATGAAGTCCACCCAAAAAAAGCACTCTAAGTTTGTCTGCGCCAGCAGAAGAACGCACACCCCAGATCACCTTTCCTTTGGCACTCATCCCCAGCGAATCCATGGACAGGTTGCCCGAATTCTGAACCAATTCGAGCAAGAAATGCTCCATGGTCTCATGCGTCGTAAAACCCCGCTTGGTGTCAAATGCAGGGGTCGTATACGTGGTGTCTGGAACGGGAAAGTACGTTTCTTGGATTGCCCGTGGGTCCTGCCCGCTCAATTCTAGGGCACTGCATGCCATCAACCCCAGCACTCCCCAGAAAATTGGACTCGAAATTCGCATTAAAAGGCCATTTGCGTCAGGATGCGAAACGTCCACTCGTTGCCATCAAACACGTCAGAATCCACAGTCAAAGAACCCAATTCCGGAATGGACCGAATGGCCGACGCCTGGATTTTATAAGCAAAATCTCGACCAAAGTACTTGGAGGCACCCAATTCATAGTAGGCGTTTCGGTTGTAGAACGTGGGGTTGTTTAAGAATGAATAATCGTCCGGGCTAAATTTTGTGACGCGCGCATCGACGGACCACAAATTCTTGAAGACATAACCCGCTTGTGCATTCCATGCAGAACCCAAGATCATGCGCCCTCGGACATACGCGTCCACACCGCCTGTAAACGTTGTGGCGACAGTCCCGTCGTTCCGAACCCGCTGGGTGATCTCGTCGACCGGTACATCGCAATCTGCGTAGACGTATTCTCCCAAAAAGGTGAACCCCCGAAATTTGAACAAGATGTCCGCGCCCAATTTCCAATAGTCTGGTAAGGCTTCATTGCCGAAATTGTCCAGATATAGAATCGCGCCACTTTCCCTTCCGCGCCTGCTGCTCATTCCACGATTCATACTGCCGTATGATCCAATCAGCAGCTTGGGTTGAACTTCTCGCGCCAAATCGACTTCTCTGAACTCACCAAAGGACCGAAATAACCCCAATGGCAACCAATTCACACGGGCACCAAATTTCAATCCGCCATGATCCACTCCAAACGCGTTGGAACCATCACCGCTTGTCAAAGCACCAGACACTTTGAACCACCCAACCGCTCCAGCTCTCAGTCGGCCTGAAGCAAACAATCCAAAATCTCGAATGGATGAAAAGGCTGATGTCAAACGACTGCGGTCGGTCAACTGCAGCGCAGAGGAGGCCATTTGAAGTTCCAAATTGTCCAAAGGAGTCGCTCGCTGGCCAAAGCTCAGCTCAAACCGATTGCTCGGACGATAGGCCACCCAACCATCGAGCAACATGCCCCGCACTTCGTCATCACCTTCAAGCGATTGTGCAAAATCAAATTGCACCCGGTATCGTAATTTATCGGAAGGACTACTTCCCACAATCCGCATCCGCATGCGGCGGGCACGAAAGCGATTGTACGTTTCATCCACTCCGTCAAAACGCCTCGACTCCGCCATGAACTGAGCATAGGCACGAATCTGCATGCGGTAGCCCGTTATTGGATTTCGAATCACCATTCCATCACCAGGACTATAACTGTCCAAGGAGGAGGATTGAGCTTGTATCGGATTGGTATAAGCCCAAGCTAGAGAGCAAACCAACACCACAATCTTTAGGACACCTGGTACCCTATGCATGCCGCGAAAATTTTATAAAGAATATACTCCCACACCCACAGCGAACTTAAAACATAAACTTTGAACGCAGAGCGCCTATTGAAAAACTCGGATGTAATCGACGGCCATGAAAACCGGGAAGGTGGTCGTTTCATCAGGATAACCAGGCCAATTTCCACCCACCGCTACATTCAAGATAAAAAAGAAATTCTCATTGAAAGGGTAATTCTGCCCATTCATCATCGCCGTATTCACGGTGAAAAACACTTCGTCATCCATCAAATAATTGATCTCATTCGGAGTCCAATCGATGGAGAACACGTGGAATTCTCCATCAAAATGATCCGGGTAAATGCTGATGTCATTGCCTTGGTGCTGCCATTGCGAATAGTCATCACCCCAATGGGCTGTACCGTGCACGGTGCCGGCTTGGTGACCCAAGAGTTCCATGATATCAATCTCACCACACGCTGGCCACCCCATTTGAGAATAGTTGGCTCCGAGCATCCAAATCGCTGGCCACACGCCTTTGCCCTTTGGAAGCAATGCCCGCACATCGATTCGTCCATATTGGAACTCCTGAAGCCCCAAAGACTTCATTCGAGCCGAAGAGTACGAGTACTCCCCGGTCTTTTCTGCCTTGATGATCAAGCGACCGTCGGAGATGTATGAATTGGTTGGACTGTTGGTATACGTCTGCAACTCATTGTTGCCCCAGCCACCGTTTCCATTCCCCAAGTCATAGCCCCAATTGTTGTAATCGATGTAATCTCCATTGAATTCATCGGACCACGCGAGCGAAAGGCCTTCATAGGACGCTGCCGATTGGTAGCCTTCATCGGAGATGTTGATCATGGAGTCGTCATTGCGAATTCCTCCTGTTGCCGTGGGCTCACCAATTTTGATGTAACCGTTGATGGGATTGGAAAGGTTGACGGTAAACACCTCATCCTGTTCCAAATAGTCATCCACAATGATCGGAATCACAACGGCCTTATTCACTTCACCTGGCGCAAACACCACAGTTCCCGAAGTGGCAACGTAGTCCTCCCCGGCTAGAGCCGTCCCGTCAATGGTCTCATATTGAACCGAAACCTCTTTGCTATTGGCCTGATTGAGGCGCACCTCAAAGGTCATTGAAGACGTGGATTCCGTTTCAAACACCGTGATGTCATTGGCCCATCGGATTTCCGAATTCACTTCCGGCTCCGGTTCATTGCATGCTTCACATGAAACCAGCGTCAGGCAAAGAACTGCTAAAAAAGAATGTGTCAATTTCATCATATAAACTAGGTTTAAGCGCCCAAATCAACTGCTGACTTACGGAACTGCTGTGAAAATTAAAGTAAACCAACCATCAGTCTGCTGGCAATCCCCAGATTGCGTAGGACCGTGAATCACCAAGCGATCTTCTGTGATCTCGATGATGTCATAATAGGGACCTGAATCCCAAATCCCCATGAAGCCACAAAGCGTTTCACTGAAGGCAGCCAAGTTGATTTGATCTTCGCCTGAAGTTCCTGAACCTGGCGTCAAAAAGTACGTCGAAGGTGGGATTTCAAGCTCCGTCTCTACATATCCATCGAAAGGATTCATGGTACTTCCGTTGTTGTTGTACAGATAAGCTCCATCCTCTGTGAATTGGTAGCGGTCGTCATCCTGGAATTCAGTTTGACCATTTGGAGGAGAGCTGTACCATTCCGTTGAATACGGCGCAGGCCCGACTGAAACCGCTCCGATTTCTGTCGAAAGCTTCCACGATTTCTGGTTGTCACATCCTGTGAGCAACGCCAACGTGCCTTCGCAAGGAAGCTCCAACGTTTGCGCAATCGACACCATCGCCGAAGCTTGTCCCATGCCGCCATTGGTATGCACAGAGTATGAAACATCATAATCTCCTTCAACAGGATAATACGCTGTATCCATAGGTTGGTCGGACGTCATCCCATTGCCAAAATCCCAAAGGTGCAAGAATGCTCCTTCCACGGCTTCAGCAGAGACCGCGATGCGGTTGGAATCGACACCAATAACGGTGCCCGTTGAATCCAACGCATCAATGAATTCCCATTGAATGGAAGTGACCGGAGCTCCAGGCAAATCGATTCCTTCATCTTCATAAGGAGCGCATTGACTGAGGATCAAAGCACATGCAGAAACCACTGTGACCGAACTGAATTTTATAACCTTCAACATATCAGTATCCATTGTTTTGTGTAATCAAACCTCCCGAAAGCGTAATCTCTGCTTCAGGGATGGGGTAAACTTCATGGGTTCCAGAAGTGAAACCATCTTCGGCCAATATAGTTGCAGCCCGGCCCTGACGAACGATGTCAAAAAAGCGATGCCCCTCAAGCCCAAGCTCAACGCGGCGCTCGTGGTAGATGGCTTCGAGCAAAGCTTCACCCGTGGCGCTGTTCACCGCCGTATTGGGCAGCAGGCCGGGGAATTGCAGTTCAGCTCCTCCTCGCGCTCGATCACGGATCATGCGCACGGCTGCTTTGGCCTCCACTTCATTTCCCAAGTAATAAGCCGCTTCCGCTTTGAATAGAATCACATCGGCGTATCGAATCATGCGGTCATTGGAATAACCGTTGGGATTGGGATCGCCAAATGGAGCCTCATCCCCTGCATTGATGAAGTACTTCTTCGAGTAATGCGCATGCGGCATGCCGGTGGCATCCGGTGTGAAGACACCGCGATCGCCCATCACGTCGCCCTCTTGGAATACGGTGGCAGTCAATCGTGGATCATTCGCTTCAAATTCATCTACGAAATTTTGCTCAGGAATGTTGAATCCATATCCTCCAAACTGACCACGAGCTCGTGTAAACACATTCGTGAATGTTCCTTCCAACTGGTTGCCCCAGTTTCCTCCAGAGGCATTCATGTATTGAATTTCCCAAATCGAACCCGGACCATTTTCACCGTTCTCCGTGAAGATGTTGCTGTAGTTCGGATCTAAAAAGTACTCCCCCGAATTCACGACTTCGTTCGCCATGTCATAGCAAGCTTGCCACTCACCCTGGTATGCGTGAGCCTTTGCCAGCAGAGACGTCGCAGCGCCCCATGTTGCACGGCCAATTTCAGAAACAGACATGCCACTGCGCTTCGGCAAGCCATCGCGTGCAGTTGTCAAGTCCGCTTCAATTTGCGCCCAAATCGCTGACGCAGGAGAACGCTCCTGTTGGTATTCGCTTGGAGCCAAATTATCTAGCACCAAAGGCACATCACCAAACATCGTCACGAGATTGAAATACCACAATGCTCGGATGAAGGCCGCTTCACCCAAGTATCTCGCTTTGTCTGTAGGATCCATGTCGATATCCGGAATCCGGTTTGTCGATAGATTGCAATACGCAATGCCACGGTAAGCTGCTTGCCACTCCGCTAGAATCAATTTTGAAGTCGAATTCCCTTGGAAATTTTCGAACAACAGCAATTCTGGCTCATCGCCATCGCCGGATCCTCCTTTGAAGGAATCATCCGAAACAATGTCTCCAAAATACCAACGGAAGTGCGGTGCCAATTGACCAAAGCCTTGGAGGTTCGTTACCTCCTGCTGCAAAGGATTGTAGCAGGCAATGATGCTAGACTCTGCGTCCGCTGCGTTCAAAAAGAAGTTGGCTTCTGAAGCGCCCACGAGAGGCTTGATCTCCAAGAAGTCTTGCTTGCAGGCCATCAAAGAGACCGCCAAAATGCATGCTGAAAATAGTGTTTTCTGATTCATGATTCTGCGATTAGAATGTGATGTTTATACCCGCCATGAAGGAACGAGCTGAAGGATAAAATCCACGATCAATGCCGATTTCCAATGTTCCTCGTGATCCAATTTCAGGATCCAATCCGCTGTAGTCCGTGAAGGTGAAGAGGTTGCTGGCTGCAACATAAATACGGAATTTGGCGATTTTCATCTGCTCCAAGACAGAAGCTGGAAGCGTGTACCCCAACTGCAAGTTCTTGATGCGCATGTAGGATCCATCCTCGATGAAGCGATCCGAAACTCGGTTGTTTTGGTTGGGGTCAGAATGGGAGATGCGAGGATAGAGATCGCTCGTGCCCTCTCCTGTCCAACGCTCCAAGGCAGACACAGGCAAGTTGGTCGTGTTCAAGTCATAACGGAACACCCCGTTGTACAAATCGTTGCCATGGGAGCCTTGCAAGAACAAGCTCAAGTCAAACCCGTTGTACTTCGCTTCCATGTTGAGTCCGTAGGTGAAATCCGGGTGTGGATTACCAATCTGGACCTTGTCTTGACCGTCGACGACGCCGTCATTGTTTTGATCTACAAATATGACATCTCCTGCCTGCGCATCGGGCAATGCCGTGTATGCACTGGCCTCTGCGTCGGTCTGGAAAATACCGTCGGTTTCGTAGCCATAGAAATAGGCAATCGGCATACCGATCTCCGTGTAGGAAACAAAGTCGCCTGCGCCAAACACATTGCCTGTTGAAATCGGCTGACCGCCTTCTCCAAGATCCGTCACTTCATTCTTGATGAATGCGATGTTGCCTCCAATGCTGTAATTCCACTTCCCCACCTGATTGCGATGGTTCAATGCCAACTCAACTCCGCTGTTCCTCGCTGACGCCACGTTGGTGGCAGAAGGACTGAAGCCCACGACACCTGGCAATGGCACCACGGCCAACATGTCATTTGTGCTCTTGACGAAGTAATCCAACACAATATTGAGCTTGCCTTTGTACAAATCTGCATCCAAACCGAAGTTCGTTTGAACAACCGTTTCCCACTTCAAATCAGGATTCGAAGTGTTGACAGGACCGGCTCCGTTCACCTGCTGTTGGTCTGGGCCGAACGTGTAATTCAAGCCGTTGTATACCAACGAGGTGTAGTCAAAGTTTCCGATGCCGTCTGCATTTCCGTTTTGACCCCAGCTTCCCCGAAGCTTGAGGAAATCGATCCAATCTTTCTCCGCAACCCATGGCAATTCTGTCATGTTGTAAGCTGCTGAGAGCGACGGAAAAATACCGTAGCGGTTGTTGGCGCCAAATCGAGACGAGCCGTCCCGACGAACCGTGCCTGAGAACGACCAAGCATTGGCCAAGCTGTAATTGACCCGCATGAATTGCGCAACAAACGCTGATTCACTCACGCCGCCATTGGCTGAGGGAGCCTGCTCGGCTGCATTCAAACTGTTGTTGAGATAGGCATACTCAAACTCGTTGGAGACCAAGCTGTCTCGAGAGCCGTAAAAATTGGTGTAATGGCTGCGCAAGGCTGAGTAGCCTGCGGTGACTTGAATGTCATCGCCGTTTTGGAATTCCTTGGTGTAATCTATGGTGTTCTCCCACTGCCAAGTACTCCATTTGTTCTCTCCGCGCACCAAAGAATTGGTTTCGCGCCATTCGTAGGCGGGACGATTCGGATCGTTTGGTCCGATACCCAAATCGAATGTCGGGTTGAAAATCGTTTGTGATCCCAAGCTCAAATCCACGGACATCGTTGAACGGAATTTGAGGTTGGAAAGAATGTCATACTCACCAAAAGTGGATCCAACAAAACGGTTGGTGACCCACTGGTCATTGGTGAGTGCAATTTGATTGGCCGGATTGGCTATATCTGAATCGATGAATTCCGAGTACGCGAACGAACCGTCTGGTCGTCGTGCTGAAGTGGTCGGATCCATGTTCAACGCTCTTCCTACAGGCGTTGCAAATTCATTGTTCTCGGACAACGCTGATCGGTCGAGATAGGTGAAATTGACATTCTGCCCTGTTCGGAACTTGTCTCCCCCATCTTGTCGTGTGTTGACACGGAAGGTATAACGCTCAAAGCGCCCCTTCTCACCGCCAATGATACCATCCTGGGTGAAATAGCTCCCTCCAATTGCAGTGGACGAAGTCGCCGTGCCATTGGTGAAGCTAAACGAATGGTTCATCATGGGTGCACGCTCAAAAATCTCATCCTGCCAATCGAAGCCTTCACCCAAAGCCGTTGGGTTGGACAATGCAGCCAATGGAGTCAACCCTCCTGCTGAACGGCTTTCGTTCATCAGAATGGCATACTCCTCTGCGTTCAAAAGCGCCATGTACTTCCAAGGCTCTTGCATGCCGTAATAGCTCTCATACGTGATTTGAGCTTTCTGATTTTTTGAACCGGATTTGGTGGTGATCAAAACGACACCGTTACCGCCTCGGGCTCCATAAATCGCAGCCGATGCTGCATCCTTCAAAATTGAAATGGACTCGATGTCCGATGGGTTGAGGTAATCGATGCCTCCACTTGGGATGCCATCGACGACAAACAACGGCTCGGCGTTGTTCAATGAACCTGTACC
This sequence comes from Bacteroidota bacterium, assembly GCA_027593035.1. Taxonomy (GTDB): domain Bacteria; phylum Bacteroidota; class Bacteroidia; order Flavobacteriales_D; family Sanyastnellaceae; genus UA16. Next base: position 20,268 of record JAQCJQ010000017.1, read on the forward strand.
CCGAATTCGAATCGACTGGGTAGAACCCGGCTGACCAGAGTTCTGGGTGACTTGAACACCGGCGGCTCGTCCTTGCAAAGCTTGTTCTGTTCTCAAAACAGGCAACGAAGTAATTTCCTTGGTGCTGATCGTTCCTACGGCGCCTGAAATCTTGCTCCGCTTTTGGTTGCCATACCCCATGACAATGGCCTCATCCAAACTTTCAATGTCTGGAATGAGCGTGACGTCAATGGAGGCCAGTTCCCCGAGGGGTTTGTCCTGACTGACGTAGCCTATGAAGGAGAACGTCAAGACACTGCTTTCAGAAGCCACACTCAATGTGTAGCGACCATCAATGTCTGTAAACGTAGCGTTTTGGGTGCCTTTTTCCACGACGGTTACGCCGGGCATCCCTGTATTTTCATCGGCCGATGTCACCACGCCCGTAACCGACCTTCCTTGAGAGAAGGCGGTTACGAGACCGGTGGCAATCAGACCAAATGCTAAGAGCAATTTTTTCATAAGAAATTCAAGTCATTTGATCAATCAAGTAACAAAAAACGCAAGGCTTATTGAATCACAACCAGCTTGCGCGTAGCGTTCAATCCAGAGGCTTGAGCATTCACAAAGTAGATGCCTGGTGCATAGCCCGTCAAATCCAAATTCCATGATGCCGTTCCAGCAGGTATGCGGAATTGCTCAACCAAGGCTCCAGAGAAACCGACAATGTTGAGCGTACGAGATGTCGCCAAAGCCACAGGGAATCGCAACGTAGCCGACTCGCTCGCCATGGAAGGAATCAAATCAAAGGCAGCCGCATCCAATTCTGAAATTCCATTGGCCGTTTCACATTCAATGCACGCATTGAAGCAGTAAGCTGTTGTCGCAAAGTCTTCTGTGCCTTCTACCATCAAGTAGCGATTTGTATACACTGAATCTGGCGTCGTAACAGTACAGTCACCATGTACGATGGGGTCGAAAATCTCTTCTGAACCGTTGTGGATGAACTTGTACTCGTGTCCACCAGCAGCCAATTCAATGGTCACCTCGTAAACGCCGTCACCATCATCGTCTGTCATAGGAGTCGCCGTGTTGTTCCATCCGTTAACAGAGCCACCGAAGATGTTCACTGTCGTCACAACCGCCGCCTCAGACAGATCAACGCGGAACGTCACAGCTGCAATATCAACCTGCTCGCAAGATCCATCGGTAGAACATTGACCGAAGCATGTGCTAAGTGTTGTCGCACCATTGATTGGGCCAAGCATTCGATCATTGTAGTTGTCCGGATCGCCACAAGGAAGACCGGCGAGGTTTTCTTTGCAAGACCAATCTCCACAAGCTCCGTTGGTGAACGCATAGTGCCCCGTGTATCCCGCAGCCAAGCTCATGGTGATGCTGTAAATGCCATCGCCATCATCGTCCGTCATCATGTTGTCTCCAGGAACGCCAAAGTCAGCACCTCCTGCCAAGTAAACTCCAGTCGCGTCCACTTCTTCATTGGCCATGTTGACGTTGAAGGTCACATTGTAAGGGCCATCGCCACCTGTCGTGCCTTCACACGCAGAACAGGAATTGAAGCAAAACGCATCCGTTGCAAAGGCATCAGCCGTTTCCAAGGTCAATATCCGATTGGTGAAAGCTCCACTTGTCAATGTGCACTCGACATAAGTGGAGTCAAAAACTTCATTTCCGCCTGGTCCATTTTGGAACAAATACTCATAGGATGATCCAGACTCCAACGATTCCGTGTGCTCAAACACATTGTCTCCATCCTCATCCGTCATTGGAATGGAGCCCCATCCACCAAACGCAGCGTGAAGAAAAACACCGGCTGTCACAATCTGCTCGGACATGTCCACACGGAACGTCACCTCTGCAGAAGAGACCGACGCACATGATCCGTCTGTGGAGCATTGAGAGAAGCAAGTCGAATACGTCGCATCACCCGTTACAAGGGGCAATTCACGATCACTCCAGGTTCCAAATGCACAGCTTTGGCCTACGATGTTCTCTTTGCAAGAATAATCGAGGCAAGCGCCATTGGTGAACGTGTAGGCTCCGGTATAATCCAATGGCATGGCCATGGTAATCGTCCAGACGCCATCTCCATCATCGTCCGCCATGGGATTGTCACCAGGAAGACCAAAGTAATCGCCACCAGCGAGGAATACGCCGTCAGGAGAAACCGTTTCGTTGGCCATGTTCACCTCCCAGGTGATCAGTCCAACTTGGGCCATCATGGCCACAGATGCGGCCAAAAAGGCCAGGGTAAAAATGTGCTTCATATTTGAAGGGTTTAGTTGTTATCGGTTTGAATGTACATGAATGCCTATGATTTCGTCCTTGACTCGAATTCCGAATGAACCCGGTTCAACAACGCGATCTAAATCTCGATTGACGAAGGCGAGTTCTTGAACAGCCAGTTCAAATCGCACTTCTTTCGTTTCGTTTGGATCCAAGACCACACGCTGAAAGGCGCGCAGGCGATCGACACTCGGAGTAATCGTTGCCACGCTGTCTTGGCTGAACAAGTGAACAACCTCCGCTGTAGATCGATCACTGCTGTTCGTGATCGTTACGGTAAATGCCATCACATCGTCCATCGCGTATTCAGATTGATCCGATTGCAGGTTGGAATACGTCACCTCACTGTAGCTCAGACCATGACCAAACCGGAACTGCGGATTGAAGGCATTGGCTCCGAACTGGGGATCGATTTGCTCTGTGTATTTGTGGTCATACGTCATGTGCGATGATGCGTGGCGTGGCCAAGTGAATGGCAGACGTCCGCTGGGATTGAAGGAACCGTCCAAGACTTGAGCAATGGCATCCGCACCGTAGTCACCGGGCAAATAAGCCATCACGATGGCATCCATCAAAGGCTCCACATCAGCGAATGGACGTGGACGCCCTTCAATGAATACCGCTACAATTGGCACCCCCGTCGCATGGACTGCTCGAACCAAAGCCTTTTGATTGGCAAAAAGCGAGATGTCCTCGACGTTCCCTACGATTTCAGTGTACGGCATTTCACCCAAGCCCAAAATTACACATTGCGGGCGGGTCCGCTGAATGGACCTCACAACACGATCGATGTCCTCGTCCGTGAATTCCATCGACAGATCTTCACGCTTTGTTCGACTGGATCCCCACCGCGTTTCCAACGCTTCCACCAAAGTTGGACGTCCTGGGGTATTGTAGGTGGGGTCTACCCCCTGCCAAGTCCCTGTCCATCCACCGTTCAACGCATTCAAACTATGAGCCGTAGGCCCTGTTACAAAAACAACGCCTTCACCACCAATGGGCAAAATGGGTTGGTCAGCATCGACGGCGTGCTGCCCCTCGTTCTTCAAAAGGGTGATGGACTCCAATGCGGCGCGTGCGGCAGACCCTTCGAGCGACTCTTTATCGGGATACGTCGCAAGCGATGGTGGGAACCCCCTACTTTCAAACAAACCCAACCGGTATTTCATGGTCAAAATCCGGCGGACAGAGAGATCCAAACGCTGCTCCGTTATGGTGCCTTCAGCGACCAATTCAATCAAGGCATCACTGAACTCCAAGTCCAACGGCACCATGGCCATATCAATGCCGGCTTCAACGGCCATCTGAGCTGCCTCTTTGTAATCCTTCGCGATGCGGTGACGGGATACGAGGTATTTCACGTCCTCCCAGTCGGTTACCACAACGCCTTCAAAGCCCATCTCATCTCGCAGCAAGTCCGTCAAAATCGCTTTATTCGAATGCACTGGGATTCCATTCATTTCGCCGCTGTTGACCATGATGGACATGGCCCCTGCATCAACGCATGCCTGGAACGAGGGAACGAAGTACTCTCGAAGCTGGCGTTCCGGAATCCATCCCGGCGTGCGGTCCTTACCACTGAGTGTCAACCCGTATCCCAAGAAATGCTTCAGCGTTGCTGCAATTGGCGATGGCCCTTCTTGATACCCTTTGACCAAAGCCACGCCCATTTCACTCGCCAGCAAAGGATCTTCACCGAAAGTTTCCCAGAATCGCGGCCAGCGCGGATCACGTCCCAAATCAACTACAGGCGAAAAATTCCAAGGAATGCCCGAAGCCAAAACTTCTCGAGCGGTATTCTCCGCTCCTTTTCGAACCAACTCCGTGTTCCATGTGGCCGCCAATCCGATTTGCTGCGGGCCCAAAATGGCTCCAGCTGTGTAGGTCGCACCGTGGATGGCATCGACACCATACAAAACCGGAACGCCGGAGGCTTTGCTAGCGGCTGCGGTTTGGATGCCTGTGATGAACTCATGCCATTTTTCTGGCGAATGTTCGTGGTTGCCACAATTCAAAATGCTGCCGACCCGATAGTCCACCAAAGCCTGCCGAACCTTCGCCGTATCCAAATGTTGGGGTTCAACCAAATCATAAGGTGACCCAATCGCAATGGCCCCCAATGTCAATTGGGTCATCTCCCCCACTTTGTCCTGAATGCTCAAAGTCGCCAAAACGGAATCAATGAATGCCCCCTCCTTCGGATTGGCACCCGAAGCCTGATCCTCTCCACAACCAACAAAGCACAGCAACACCATCGTGGCCATGACTCCAAAAACAACGGGCTTCAACCCTCCAATAAACGACTTGTTCTTTCGCACCATGCTTGATTCAATTCAGTCGCAAATGTCCTATAAAAGTGTTGAAAATACAATTACTCATGGGGTGTGCTTCAAAATGGACGGTTGAACTTTTCAACATCGCGCTATTATCAGACCAAATCAGGATGATTTAATGTGCAAAGATGCTGGATAGAAGCAGAAAAAATCAACCCCTTTTCCGCAATTCATGTAGTTTTGACACTCCACTGCCATGCCTCGATTTACGCGCTATTCACCACATTGTATCTGCAGGTTTTCTTCAGCATTGTTTCTGTGCGCGATAGCCGCGTGCAGCCCGGTTGATTCGAGTCAATCTGAACAGGACTCGATATCCTTGGATGGCGCATGGGAATTTCGAGCGACTCATGACTCCATTTGGCAGCCGGCAACAATCCCTGGGGACGTCATGACAGACCTCATCAACTTGGGGCAGCTGGACTCACCCTATGTGCAAACCAATGAACGGCTGAGCCAAAGCTTCGAAACCAAGGAATGGGTCTACCGAAAACAGTTTGCCCGCCCTGCTCAGGGGGATTCACCCGAGATGTCCTATGAACTGGTCTTTGACGGAATTGACACGTACGCTACGATCTTATTGAACGGAGATACGCTCGGAGAAACGAGCAATGCGCACCGGGCGTATCGATTACCGGCATCCCATTTAATAGATGGCCTGAACACCCTGGAAGTTTGGCTGCATTCAGCCGTCATCCAAGGGCAAAGAAAACTCGATGCGTCTCCCTGGCTCATTCCCGTCAGCAATGAAGACCGACCCCAAGGAAAACAAACGAGCAGCGTATCGCGCAAAGCACTCTACCAATATGGTTGGGATTGGGGTCCGCGATTGGTGTCTGCTGGAGTATGGAAAAGCATTTCACTGCAGCGAGTTCAGATCTCCGGTCCTCAGAACATGCGCTTGGATCTGCAGCAACTCGATGCGACGCAGGCAACTTACCTCGTGCATCTCAATGCATCAGCCCCCTTGGATTGGCAACTCGACGGACCAGAAGGAGCTCCGACGCAACACCAGCTGGAACAAATCCATGATTCCTTGTGGCAACTGACCATCATTTCACCGAAACGCTGGTGGCCGCGAGACATGGGAGACCAACCGCTCTATACCCTCCATTGCATCAATGACGTGGGAAGCCAGTCGCTGCGATTCGGGATCCGATCCATTGAATGGGTTCGTGCGCGCGATGACATCGGACGCAGTTTTGCTTGTCATGTCAACGGACAGAAGATTTTCGCGCGGGGCGCCAACATCATTCCTGCCGACTTTTTCCCGGTTCGAGCGCGTGAACGCATCGAAGAAACCTTGCAACAAGCCGTTGCCGCCAACATGAACATGGTGCGCGTTTGGGGTGGTGCTGTCTACGGAGAAGACGCCTTCTACGATCGGTGCGACGAATTGGGACTGCTTGTCTGGCAAGACTTCATGTTCGCCTGTTGCATGGTTCCGGGAGACTCTGCTTATGCCGCATCCGTTGAAGCGGAAGCCCGATACAACGTCAAACGATTGCGCCATCATCCGAGCTTGGCGATTTGGTGCGGAAACAACGAATCCGAGAAGGCCTGGAAAAGCTGGGGATGGCCCAATCTATTTGGGCTGTCCACACAAGACTCGATCGAGGTCCAGCAGGCCTATGATCAAATTTTTGGCGCGTTGCTTCCCCAAATCGTCGCGGAAGAATCGGGACAATTTTATTGGGCATCCTCTCCCATGAAGGATCCGCTGCACGAACTAGGCGACGGCCTTTCTGGTGATGAACATGCGTGGCGTGTTTGGTTTGACACCTTGGATTTTGACTACTACTCCAACCACGAGGGACGATTTGCGAGTGAATATGGTCTTCAGAGCCTACCCAATCGCCACACGCTTGAAGCCGTCGGAATCCATGCCTTTGACGATGAAGCTCTTCAGTTTCGTCAGCGTTCGAAAATGGAATGGCTCCAACCTGGTTTGGACGGTTGGGGCATGATGCGGATCTATGCCAAACGCTATGCAGCTGATCCCAAGATTGAATCGGACCATACGGACGCTCTAGACCGATGGATTTATCTGACTCAACTCACCCAGGCCGAGGGATTGCGTGAAGCCTTGGAGCGACACCGCTTCAGTCGCGGGAAAACGAGCGGCTCATTGTACTGGCAACTCAACGATGTCTGGCCAACCGTTTCCTGGTCCACAGTGGATCACGCGGGAAGATGGAAATTGGCACATCACGCCGTAAGCCACGCCAACCAACCACAGCGGGTATTGATTGACCGAACAGACCTGGACTCCTTGCGCACGGCATGGATCAATTCGTCGAACCAGCACATCCAAGGTGTGGTCACACTGGAATGCATCGATTGGTCGGGAACGATCGTGCACTCGGCTCAAATCACCTGCGATGCCCCTCCTTTCTCAGAGCAGGAAAAAAACTGGGGGGCGCTGCCAACCTGGATCACCCGCAGCGATCGACAAGCCTTGCGTTGGAAATGGGAATCGGTTGATGGTCGCATCATTGATCACGGGGTTCTGCGTTTTGCCAAGCCTTCTGAGCTGCAATTGCCCGAGGCACGCGTCTCTTTTGAAAAAGAAGGGCGTGGCTTAACCCTGACAACCGATTCTGTGGCCTACGGCGTTCAATTGACATCCAGTGTTCCGGGACGCTTCTCATCCAATGGAATGACGCTTGTGCCCCATGAAGCGGTATGGATTGAGTTTTTTCCGGAACAAAAAGGAGCGAAAATGGGCGACATTACCGTGCGCCATTTGGCGCAATTCCAACGTCACTGAATCGCGAGTAACTGGTATTCGCGCCCCTGAAACGTCACGACGTCCTCCTCACGAGACCCCATCAGCGCCTGCCCCAGCGGAGAGGCCCCGGAAAGGACAAAACAAAACACCGCGTCCACTTCAATTTTCCCGAGCCCTACGGACATCAAAAACTCTCCATGATTTGTCTGCAACCATGCTCCGGGCTGGACCGTTTGGCGAAACGACCACGAGATGTTTTTGACCTCATTTCTCAGCACCTTCGCCTTTTGCAATTGCTGTTCGGCGCGCTGGATTTCCGCCTCCATCATGGCCCTGCCTGTTTCGTGCTTGTCCCCAGCGGTGCTTTTCGATGCGGTATTGCGTGATTCAGTTAGCCCCTCAAGGGTCCATACTGCAGCATCAATTCTTTGCGACAACGCGTGATTGACGGCATCCACAACGGCCATTTTTCGAGCAACATTCATACCCGACAAAGGAATGCGAAATCACGCAATTCAACACCACCAAAAAAGCCTATGAAAATTTTCAATTTTAACGCCTGATTTCGATTGTGAAAATTCACTAATATTGCCGTCAAGAATTGCACAATGCACCTCTTATCGCACTTGCACCGTCCATTGCTTTTCGCTTCGCTGATTGCGAATCGCCTGAGGATTTCAATCCTCCGGAAGAACTGTGCTTTTGCCTTCCGGCTCTGATCGGGAAGGGCACTACGGCGTCCATTGATGGCATCAATGGGGCCGGTAATTTCCAGTCATTACCCTTCCATTTTATCGATCTCTGTTCCGATGAAACTCCAATACATCGACCTCGTGGACCAAACATTCGATTGGCCTCAAGAGGAATTCCAATTGCACAATGACCAGCTGCAATTCCATGGTGTCCACATGATGGACTTGGTCAAAACGCACGGTTCCCCGCTGCGGATTACCTATTTGCCTAAAATTGGCGAGAACATCCGTCGCGCACACAGCTGGTTTCGTTCGGCGATGGAAAAACTCGACTACCGAGCGGCTTACCATTATTGCTATGTCACCAAGAGCTCTCATTTTCGGCACATCACCGAAGAAGTTCTCAAGCATGGGGCTCACATAGAAACATCCTCTCCATTTGACCTTGACATCGTGCGGGCATTGGAGTTGGACGGGAAATTGGACCGCAAAGCGACCATCATCTGCAATGGATTCAAGACCGATGACTACATCGATCGGATTGCACAGCTGAGAAGCGATGGCTTTGAAGGCATCCTCCCGGTAATCGACAACGAAGATGAATTTGCCCGCCTCGCAAAGCATGTTCTCGAGCCCATGCGCGTGGGCATTCGAATCGCCACAGAAGAAGAACCCAAGTTTGCCTTCTACACTTCCCGCCTAGGCATTGGTTATCATCGCATCATGGCGTTTTACGAGGAGCAACTGCAACACGCAAAGCACCTCGAGCTCAACATGTTGCATTTTTTCTGTAACACCGGCATTCGAGACACGGCTTATTATTGGAAT